>CAZHMN010000004.1:0-32412 GCA_964533705.1 uncultured bacterium | reverse complement strand
GTTTCCGTACAGGTCGCCGCCGAAGCTTCGAAATCATGTCCGCCTTTCCAGCCCAGAGGATCATCATGATCGCGCATTTCCATGTGACAGGTTACACAGGCTTCCTCGATATTCTGGTGGGCATGAAGGCGGTCATAGTCGTACCCTTCGATTTCGTACGACCCTGAACCGAGATACATATCCATCTGCGGGCTGGGGTGCGGCCCGAAGTGTTCGTAACCTTCCTCAATTTGACCCAGAACGTTTTCGTTGTCCCTGCGGGCGTGATGACACTGCAGGTAATAGGGGGATCTTCATTTTGTCCGATCGACGCCAGAGCATCTTAGGCTTCATGATGACCGGTTCCCATCCACATACTGACGTTCTCTCCATGACAGTGGTTGCAGGTGTTGGCGTCATCGCCGAGGTAAGTATACTCTGGTACACCCGGCCCCTGGGGACCGGCTTCGCCCTGTTCCCCTTTTTGTCCTTCCGGGCCTTCGCATCCCATAAAGAACAAGAACACGAACGGCATAGCAATTGTGGTCAACCATTTAAATCGCATTTTCAGCTCTCCCAATTTGTTTTTATGTATTCTTTATTGTCGTTCTCACATATTCAAATGACCATCGAAATAGAGGTCAATGGGTTTCCTAAAATCCCACCTCACCCCTCCTTCTCCAACGTTACTGACTTCAAGGATCGAGTCAGTTTATCTATTTCAAATGGGCGGAAAATGACGTTTTTCGTCCAAGCTTTAATGTGTGATTCCTGCAGTTGAAAATCGCCACTGTAATACAGTGTCAGAAAAATCGGCATCTCGGGTAGGTTTCTGAAAAAATCGGTGTAACGAACCAACTCATCCTTGGTGGTATTCTTCATTTCAACAACTGCCGCGATGAGATTCGATGGTAAAGTGCCCTTCACAAAAGCTTCGACGGCCTCCTCTAATGATGGATAGAATTCGCCCATGAACGAACCCTCCAATTCCGCTTCCAGAGCCTCACGCACCCGCCTATCGCTTTCGATGACGAGCAAAATGGGTTTATCTTCATCCTGTCCGCCTGGTGGGATCATCTGTGCATTTTTTCGCAATCCATATCATAAACAGATACAAAACTCATACCAGAAAGAAGCCTATCCCGTCTTCCTTTTAGTGATTTTTAATATATTGTTATTATTATGCTTGAAATTCTTCTCAGGCAATTAAGGAGGTTTCTTTTTCCAGCACTCCGAAATACTTCACTTTTCTATTTCGGATTTCAGGAATAACCCGGGGTGGGGATGGAGATATTTAGGTCTTTTATTTTCTGATACAGGGTCGTGAGGCTGATTTTTAATTGATCCGCCGCGGCCTTCTTATCCCCTGAGTTTTCGTTCAGAACCCGCAAAATATAGGATCTCTCAAACCGAGCCAGGACGTCCTTCAAGCTGGGAGTATATCCTTTCCGGGTTGACTCGAAGACTTCCGGTGGGAAATCGTCGGCCGTTAAATACTCCCCCTCATTGATCAGCAGTGCTCCCTTGATGACGTTCTCCAATTGGCGGACGTTTCCATGCCAGGAATAGGACTGCAAAACAGAAATGGCATCGGACGTAATCATGGGGGCTGATTTCCCATTGCGAACGCTGTGGCAGTAAATGAATTGCTTCGTCAGAGCAGGGATGTCCTCCCAGCGTTCCCGCAGCGGTGGAATGTGAACGACAAAAGAAGAAATCCTGTAGTAGAGATCCTCGCGGAAGTTTTCCTGCAGTATTTCTGTTTTCAGATCCTGATTCGTGGCCGCGATAAAGCGGCAGTCGGCCTTCATTGCCTGGTCAGAACCGAGGGGGCGGATTTCACCGTCCTGCAGCACACGAAGGAGCTTGGATTGTGAATTATGGGAGAGCTCAGATATCTCATCCAAAAAAAGAGTGCCACTCTTGGCCGCTCTGATCAAACCGTCGCGATCCCGGATGGCACCGGAATAAGCCCCTTTAACGACGCCGAAAAGCTCTGAATCCAGCAGGGTTTCCGGCAGACCTCCGCAGTTAACCGGAACGAACGGTTCATCGGCACGGTCTGAAAGCCGGTGTATTAATCTCGCCAGGACCTCCTTGCCGGTTCCCGATTCCCCGGTAATCAAAACGGTGATGTCACTTTTGGCGAGTTTTTCAGCCTTTTTCAGAACCCCCCGCCAGGCGCGAGATTCTCCGATAAGCTGGAGGCAGGCCGCGCAGGAATCGCTCCTACACTGCTTCTTCAACCATTCCAATTCTCGCCTGAGTTCTACGTCTTTGAAGCACTCCCTAACTTTCAGCAGAAGCATGTCGAAGTCAATCGGTTTCAGTAAGAAATCGACCGCGCCGAACTTCATGGCCTTAACCGCTGATTCAACCGTGCCGAAGGCAGTCAGAATAATCACGCGGACGTCTCTGAAATCCTTGCGGACGGCTTCGAGCAATTCCATACCGTCCATTTCGGGCATGACCACGTCGGTGATAATCAGGTGAACGTCCTCTTCATGTATGAGGCGCAGGGCTTCAGTTCCACTCGACGCGGGCAGGCATTCGTAGCCCTCATCCGTCAGCATAGCATGCAGACTGTTGCGGATGTTGGCCTCATCATCTACGATTAGAATTCTATCTTTCACGGATGTTAAGTCCCCTTACAAGGTAATTTCAATAGAAAGGTCGTTCCACCCGAATCGCTTCTTTCAAGTTCCAAACTACCATGAAAGGAGCGCGCCAGACTGTGCGAAACGGACAACCCCAGGCCCGCGCCCTCGCCGCTTCTTTTGCCGGAAAAGAAGGGATCGAAGATATGCGGCTGATCGGCTTCGGGAATTCCCGATCCGTTATCGGTAACGCGAATTTCAACCATAGCGTTTGGGCCGCGTTTTAGGTTAACGGTTATCAATCCATTATCATCAGCGAAATCGGCGGCGTTGAAGAGGAGATTCATGACAATCTGAATCACCGCATCTTCATTGGCCTCCACCAAAACCGGTGAAGCATCCCCTGGCATTTTAACGATCCTCTTCCGCAGCTTGGGATCCAGACGGGCGATCTGGAAAGCTTTATTCAAGCTCGGTATAATGTCAAAGTTCTTCTTCCCGGTATCTTCGGGGCGAGCCAGGTCAACCATCTGGTGCGTAAGCCGCGTCAGCCGGTTAATCTCGTCGTGAACCAGATTTAACTGCTCGACGATGAAGGAATCATCCCCCCTTCTCCGCTTGACCAGTTGAACGAGGGAAGAAATACCCGTCAAAGGATTCCCCAGCTCATGGGCAATTCCAGCCGCCATCCTGCCCAAGGAAGCCAGGTTCTCCCGCAGCAGAAGCTGCATGCGAGATGATTCGAGTTCTTTGGTGCGGGTTTGAACCTGCTGCTCAAGATTGTTCTGCAATTTCAGCAACGCATCCATCATCTCATTATAGGAGTTAATGAGATAGCCGATCTCATCGCGGCGACGGGTATGGATTCGTTCAGTTAAAATCCCGTCCTTCGACTTCTCGATAACCCGAACCAAATCCTTTACCGGTTTGACAACCTGATAATGCAGGAGCGACCATATGACCGCGATGGCAGAAAGCATCACCAGCGTGCCCGCAAGAATCATCATCCTACGCCGATCAATCAACCGTAATTCGGCGGGCGAAAAAGTCATTTCAGTCAGTAGATTGCCGAGATAGACATTGGAAGTGCCATGGCACTCCCAACACTCCTCGCTATTTTCTAAAGGAAAATCAACCTGAAATACGAACTGGCCGACTTCATTTGCCCGCACGTTTCTGTTTTTGGTCGGCACATTCGTCTCTTGCTGATGGCAGCCGGCGCAGATGGGATTGGAGAACCGGTCTGTCTTCAAACCGATAAGGGAATCCCCAACGGCATATCGCAATATCCCTTGATTATCGTACATTCTGATCGCGGCCAGACGTTCACCGAATGGAAGGATGTTCAAATAGGTCTGAAAATCGTGCAGCTTATTCAGCCGCATGTCATAAAGCATCATGGCTTCGACCAGAGCGCCGACCTGCTCGCTTTCCTGGAATTTCCTCTCATAAAGCTCTTCTTCCGATGAGAGCAGGATGAGGTGCAGGCTGACTGCGACAATGACGACGATGCCGATGGGGACAACCAAACGCAGGACGATGGATTGTCCGACCACATTCAGATTCTTCGACATGTTCCGGAATGCAGAAAAAGTGATTCAATACTGTCATGGTAGGAGTCTTTAGTGAAGCAATCCAAGCTGATTGGATGGATCCGACTCGTTTGCCAGTTCTTGGTTGGCCGTTCAATTTTGCATATATTATCGTTGTTAAATGAGCTCATTTTCACAAACGTCTAAATTGGCCCAGAATCCGAACGCGTCTCTCATATAACTATAACGTAAAAAGCGGCCAAAAATTGGCCGCTTTCCCACTTTCCAAGTTATGCTATTGTAAAATCATAACTTCCCAATCCTGTTCAAGACTAATAGTCGAATCTCGCTCATGTCCTCCATGGCGTAACGAACCCCTTCACGCCCCAATCCTGATTCCTTCACGCCACCGTAAGGCATGCTGTCCACGCGCAGTGACGGTATGTCGTTGATGATCACTCCACCCACCTCCAGCTCGTTCCAGGCATAGAATGCTTGATCAATGTTCTTCGTAAATATGCCCGCCTGTAATCCGTAAACGCTGTCGTTCACCTCGGCGACGGCGGCTTTAAAGTCCGAGAAGGGCTTTATGGTCGCGATGGGCCCGAAAATTTCCTTACAACTGACTGAATCTTGAGGATTCACGTTTTCAAGCCAGGTGGCATCATAGAAAACGCCATCGCGTTGACCTCCGCAGAGCACTTCAGCGCCGTGGTTGACTGCTTCTTCCACCCACTTCTCCATGCGGATGGCATCGGTTTCGCTGATAATGGGACCCAGGCTCGTCTCCTCCCGTGTCGGATCACCGGCCTTCAGGGCTTGGGCTCGCTCCACGAGCATAGGTACAAATTCCCTGTAGATTGAATCATGGACGAATACTCTCTGCACGCTGATGCAGGATTGTCCCGATTGATAAAATGCCCCGAAGGTGATCCGATCGGCGGCGTAATGCAGGTCGGTTCCCCGGTCCACAATACAACCGGCGTTGCCTCCCAGCTCCAGGATCACCTTCTTCTTCCCTGCCTTAGCCTTTAATGCCCAACCCACCTCCGGAGAACCGGTAAAAGAGAGAAGCTTCAGCCGGTCGTCGGTGGTAAAAAGGTCGGCGCCCTCGCGACGGGCCGGGAGGATGCTGAAGGCACCTTCGGGCAAATCAGTTTCGGCTAATATCTCACCGATAATCAGGGCACCGATGGGCGTAAAGGACGCTGGCTTGAGCACAAAAGGGCAGCCGACGGCAATCGCCGGTGCCACTTTATGCGCAGCTAAGTTCAAGGGGAAATTGAAGGGACTGATAAAGGAACAGGGTCCGATAGGTACGCGTTTGTAAATCGCTTCGTACCCTTCAGCACGAGCTGAGATATCGAGAGGAAGATACTCACCGCCGAAACGCACTGCCTCTTCCGCGGCAATGCGGAAGGTGTCAATCAAACGCGTCACTTCCCCCCGTGCATCCTTGATGGGTTTGCCGGCTTCGATGCACAACGAGTAGGCCAGCTCATCGTATCGCTCCTGAAAGCGCCTCACGCAGTGGTGCAACACTTCAGCGCGTTTATAAGAGGGAAGTTTTCGCATGGGTTCAGCCGCTTTTACCGCCCAGCCGATGCCTTCATCTATGGCTTCTGGATTCGCCAATGCCACGCGAGTCGCCACATCACCGTTGTATTTATTGCGCACTTCCAGATCCGCATTGGGTTGGCGCGGTTTATTTGCCAGATAGTAGGGATAAGATTCTTGCAACATTTTATGCCTCCGTGTGTTGCATCTCAGGGCGTTGAGTGTTCGACTTGACCCGCCTTGATGACCAATCCAACGCAAAGATGTCCAGTATTAATGACTCTGAACTGGATATTATCGCATAAACCTAAATTATCAACAATATAATCGCCATATTGCCTGATGTCAAGGTACTTTCGGTCAATCCCTTGACAATCTCACGAGGTACGGCTTTGAAAATGCGACGATCATTCCCGTCAAGTTAAAATTTGAGCTTGTGATTATTAATTCCTTTCTCTATATTTTAAGATGGGCACCACTAACTACGATTTGGAGATTGCCTAATCCGGTTAATCCCATATTGGTTAAAATAAACGAACCACATTACAAAACGGTTATGTTCCGCATTCTCTTTATCTGCACTGGTAATTCCGGCCGCAGTCAAATGGCTGCTGCATTCGCCCGATCCCTGGCACCTAAAAACATCGAAATTTTCTGTGCCAGCGATAAGCACTGGAAGGTTCATCCAATGTCAGTAAGAGTCATGGATGAGGTCGGCCTGGAGATTCCTTCAGAGAAGCAGTGCACATTGGATGAAGTCGAAAAAGACCCCTTCGAGGTGGTCATCACGCTTTGTAATCAAGCGCGAGAAAACTGTCCGAACTTTCCCGGATCGCCCGCCAGGATCCATTGGCCCATACAAAATCCCACTGAAAAGAATGCGGATGCGAAGACTTCACGAGAAGAGGCCTTCCGCCGCGTCCGTGATGACATTGAACAGCGCGTCGTAGGCCTCTTTCAGCATGGCTTTCTGGAATCCATCCTCCAGGTTCGCTTGACATTCGCTTCGCTCCTGGATAACCTCACCGACGGCGTTTTGGCTCACGATTTGGACCGACGCATCTATTTCTTCAACCGCGCCGCTCAGAGAATCACCGGATTTGATTACGCCGAAGTAGTGGGGCGGGACTGCCATGAAGTCTTCCCGGGGCGTTTCTGCGGCGGTGATTGTTCGTTCTGTGAAAGCGGAGTACAGGCCCATACGCGGCTTCGATATCCTCAGACTTTCATCCGTCGGGACGGCGAACGACGGGATCTCGAGATGTCTGTGGTAACGATCAATACGCCCGTTGGAGAAGTTACCGGTGCTCTTGTCATCTTCCGTGATTTGACCGAAATGATCCACATACGCAGAAAGCTGGAAGAAAGTCGCGGCTTCCACGGGATCATCGGCAACCAGATGGGGGTATTGAAAGAAGACTACCTGGAGACATTGGAATGGATGGAGGAAGAACTCCAGGACGAACTGGGAGACCCTTCCGTCAGGATTCCGGTGGATAAGATGGACTGCGAAGTCGTTTATTCCATCAATCTCAGGGAAGTCAAATACGATCCCCGCATCATCGCTGATGCCGCCAAAGTTTTCCATGTAGCAGGGGAGAGCTGGACCATGCCCAGCGATGCCTGGGATATGAGCAATTTCGGCCTCTTTTCCGGAGACGATGATCTGGGCGGGGTGGTGGCGCGCCGTCTTTATAATAAAGTGCAGGAATTGCGAGGCAGAAAATTGGTGATCTCCGAGTGCGGGCACGGATACCGCTCCACGCGATGCGAGGCTCCCAACTGGGGCAAGTACGACGTCCCTTTCGAGATGGAAAGCTCGGTCATCACCATGCTCCGCTACGTCAAGGAAGGCCGGATCAAAGTGGATAAGACCAGGAGGCGGGGGACTTCGAAGGGGATGCCAAAGCCATCCGCACTCTCCTGGTCAATCTTTCCGAAAATTCGCTGGATGCCAGCAGATCAGATTCTAAGAAGGAGCGCCACCACATAAAGATCAGTCTGAAAGGCGACATTGATCACGTTCGTTTCGAAATCGAAGACAACGGCATCGGCATGGATCGGGAGACCCGCGAGAAAGCGTTCAGCCTGTTCTTCTCATCCAAAGGAACCGAGGGAACTGGATTGGGCTTGTTCATCTCCAATAAGATCGCTCAAGCCCACGGCGGATCCATTATGCTGGAATCTGAAGAGAACAAGGGAACCCGTTTCATCGTAACCCTGCCGCGAAACCGGCCCATCGTCAAAACCGACTCCAATAGCAATACAAATGCGGCTGATGAATCCCAGGCTTAAAGTACTTAACTGTCCGACCACTGTAAAACACTTCAGCAAATGACTCACCGGAGATCAATCATGGCCAGTCACAAGAAAAAGGTTCTGATCATAGACGATGAGCCGGATACCTGCACGTATTTTTCAAGCCTCCTGGAAGACAACGACTACGAGATCGAAATCGCCTATGACGGCGAAGAGGGATTTGCCAAGCTTCGGGCAGCTATACCCGATTTGATCACCCTGGACATCAGTATGCCGGAGAAATCAGGGGTGAAGTTTTATCGGGAAATCAAAGAGAACGACCGCTGGAAAAACATCCCCGTGATCATCATCACCGGCGTCTCCGATGATTTCCGCCAGTTTATCTCTTCCCGCAGGCAGGTTCCTCCACCTGAAGGCTACATCTCCAAACCTATTAACCCCGAAGGATTCTTGAAACTTGTGGATGAATTAACGTCATAATTACGCTTGGGACACCTCTTTTTCCTTCCAACCGTCTGAATTCCAGCAGAAGTCAGATTCTCATTTTGCTGCTGAAGGAGCGCCGGTTGGTTCATTTTTTGCTAAATCTTTCAATTAAATTTAAGGAAACTATATTACGCCGGAATAGTAAAAAAATATTGTGGATGCAGAATGGTCACTCTACCCCTGCAATGAATGCATAATCATCAACAGGTGAAAGGAACATGATCATGTTGGGTCTATGAGCAGTTAGTGGTATTCGCAGATCGCGAGTGCTGCAAATTGGCCCGGTCAGAGTGTGCGGAAAGGGGGATTTCATGTGAGTTAATTGAAGCTTCCTCCCTATCAACCCGCCTCTGACCGCCCCAAGAAACAATGACCGATTTACTCTCAATTACCCCAAAAACAAATCCAACCAATGCGGAGGAAGTATGGAACGGTTGAGTGTTTCACTTCAAGACGTTAATGAAGTTTATGACGGCCCGGTAGGTCTGCTCTGGGAATTGATCATGGGCGAGCAGATCCACGTGGGGGGATTCAAATCCTCCATGGCCTTGGCGCAGAAAGCGGGGATTCAAAAGGGCTGGAAAGGCCTGGATCTGTGCAGTGCTCTCGGAGCCGGATGCCGTTTCCTGGTGAAGAACTTCGGCGTGACCATGTGCGGTCTGGATGGCACTGTCACCATGCACCGAAAAGCCCAGGAACGAGTGGAACAGGAAGGTCTCGCCGATAAGATTGAGCTACGCTTAGGAGACGTCACGGAAATTCCCTGGCCGGATAACACCTTCGATTTCGTCTGGGGTGAAGACGCCTGGTGTTATGTGGTTGACAAGGAAAAATTAATCCAAGAAGGTGCCCGCGTGCTGAAGCCCGGCGGCGTTATGGCTTTCACCGACTGGATCGAAGGACCTGCTGGCTTGTCGGATGAAGAAGCAAAACGCATTAACATGTTTATGAAATTCCCTTATATGGAAAATCTTGAAGGGTATAAGAAACTTATTCAACAATCCGGTTTGACGCTGGTTTCGGTGGAAGATTTAACTTCCGCCGAATTCGCCTCTTACGTTGATTTGTACATCAGGATGCTCACCGATCAACTGACCTACGACGCGCTGAAGATCATAGACGACGACATGGAAATGTTCCAGGCGATGGGCGCTGAAATGGCATTTATGGGCGAGAAAGCCCGCGAGGGGAAAATGGGGCGCGGCCGTTTTATCGCCAGAAAGTAGGACATTATGCTCGAATTGCTGACGGGGGGAGGGTGGCTAAAACCCTCCCTCTTCGCCCTCTTCTTCTGGGGCCTGTGGAGTTTCCTGACCAAACTCGGAGCTGAAAAGGTCCCCTGGCAAACCATGATGATCTTCTTTGCGGTCTGCACGTTAATAGGTGGCTTGGCTTCCGGGCCCATGAAGTTCAAATTGGATGGCTGGCATATGATCGGATTGGCAGCCGGCCTGGCCGGAGCTCTGGGCTTCGTTTTCTTCTTCCTGGCGCTCTCGCGCGGCCCGGCTTCGACGGTCATTCCCATCACGTCGCTCTACGTGGCGGTGGCTTCCGTATTGGCCTTCATCTTGCTGGCGGAGCCTCTTACTATCAAAAAGATGCTGGGAATTCTGAGTGCAATACTCGCCATCGTGCTCTTATCAGGTTAATCCCGGTCTAAATCAATCTTGAATGAAATGAGCGAAATTTACCAGAAAATGGCCGAGGCCGTCGTGAAGATGAAGGCTGAGGAAGTACAAAAGTTGGCCCGGCGCGTTCTCGACGAAGGGCTCCCTCCCGAAGTAGCCATCGAAAAAGGCCTGGCTGCCGGCATGAACGAAGTCGGAAGGCTCTTCGCCGCCAAGGAGTACTTTGTGCCGGAAGTTCTGGTCTGTTCCAGGGCGATGTACGCCGGTTTCGACATCCTGAAGGACAAGGTCGTCGCAGGCAAAATCGCCCGCAAGGGAACTGTTGTTATCGGTGTCGTTGACGGCGATTTTCACGACATCGGCAAAAACATCGTCAAGCTGATGCTGGAAGCGTCCGGGTTTCGCCTCGTGGATCTAGGGAAGAACGTTTCCGCCGATCAGTTTATCAGTTCGCTGAATGCAGAGAAACCGGACATCGTCGCCCTATCCACTTTGATGACGACGACCATGGACAGCATGGCTGAGATTGTGGCGTTTTTGAATAAGGAAAATCCCGAGATCAAAACTATGATCGGCGGAGCACCGGTGAATCCCGATTTCGCCCGATCCATCCAGGCCCACTACTACGGTGAAAACGCCCGAGAAGCGGTGGTCGGCGCCCATGAACTATTAGGGATTCCCCTTGAGACGTGAGACCTTCGACCGCCTCTTCCCCGCGCTGAAAGGGGAACTCTCGGCCTCCGGCCCGATGATCGCGGCGGATCACCTGGCTTTTCTGCTGAATGAACCACCTGTAAGAGCCTTACGGCTGGATCAAGTCTGCAGAAGTGGCGAACTCCTGGCGGAAGGTTTACAAAAAGCACAGCGGCTCTACCAATCCGACTTCATCATTGTCTTTTCCGACGTATCTGTCGAAGCGGAAGCGCTGGGGGTCAAGCTGGAATATCTGCCCGGACGGAATCCTCAGCCCGTTCGACACCTGCCCTGGGAAGAAGTAAGAGTGGTGGATATGGCGTCGCGAGGCAGGCTTCCCGAGCTATTTGGGGCGGCTCGAACCTGTCGTGAACGTTTCGGAGGCGATTTCCCCATCTTCTTTTCCATGAAAGACCCTTTCAGCCTGGCCGCGATGGCAGTGGGAACGGAACCGTTCCTTGAAAAACTGGTTTTAGAACCCGAAGTCGCCCTCGGCTTATTGGAGATCTGCCGCGAGAATCAGCTTGGGTTGATTAAAGTTATCCTTTCTGAAGGGTTCATCCCTTTCATCGGAGCCCCGATTGCGTCCGGGGGACTTATCGGAGCGAAGAATTTCGAGCGATTCGCCCTCCCCTATTTGCGCCCTCTATTTGATCAGGCGGAAAAAACGGGCTCCTTTAGATGCCTCCATATCTGCGGCGAGATCGGAATGCTGGCGAAAGAATTGGCTTCGCTTAATCTGGATCTGCTGAGTTTTGAAGATTGGCACGCCGAGATGTGGCCGCTGATGCCGAACACCATCTCCATGGGATTCGTCCCAACGGATCTCTTTCAGTACGGAGACACGAAGTTAATGAGGGAGGCCGTGAATCGCTGCAAGAGCGTCATGCCGGCACCCTTCGTGCTCTCCACGGGTTGTGATCTACCCGCTAAAGCAAAACCGGAGCTGGTTCAAACGATGATGCGCCTGTAAGAAGCATCTTATCCAATAAAAGGACATTGAGCGACAAAGAAGTCAAAATAACCATCGAACCGGATGGGAGAATTATCGAGGCCGGACGGGGCGAAACCTTTCGATCGGCATTAAGCCGTTCGGGCTATTTTTTCCCGCAGAACTGCGGCGGAAAGGGTCAATGCGGGCACTGCAGGATTGAATTCGAAAACCCACAGCCGAAAATGCTCCCGCGTGAAATTGAATTGCTGGGGGCGGAAAGCACGCAAAGACTGGCTTGTTTGCGCAGGGTAAACCAGGATACCATCATCCGCCTACCAGCCGTCCTGGAATGGTCTGGTGACAAGACCATCACGGATTTTGCAGTTGCCGGTTCTAATACCGCCGGTTACGGCATCGCCGTGGATCTGGGAACCACCCTAGTAGCCCTTTATTTGGCCGATCTTTCAAAAGGCGCCATCATGGCTCAGGCCAGTTTTCTGAATCCCCAGGTGCACTACGGTGGAGACGTGATGACGCGCCTGGAACAAGCCAAGTCCGAGGATCAGAGAAAAATACTGACCGACATCGTTCACAGAGCCCTGGAAGAAAGCATCAATACCCTTTTAGTCAGAACGGGCGTGCCCGGTGATAAGATCAGACGAACCTTCATCTCGGGCAATACTGCCATGACGCACTTGCTGCTGGGTCGGGGCGGTGAAGGTCTCGAAAGAGCTCCCTTCAGGAGCCCATTGGAAGGTAATGGGATACTGAATCTCGATTCGACCCGGATCGGCCTGGACTCGGACTGTCTTTGCGAAATCTGCCCGGTCATTCGCGGGTTTATCGGAGGCGACACCACAGCAGCCATAGTGGCGGCTGGTTTGGACCAAAACAGCGGAAATAGACTGTTGATTGACCTGGGAACCAACGGCGAAATCGTGCTTTCAGTGGGCGGCAAACTCTGGGCGACATCCACGGCGGCCGGGCCTGCTTTTGAAGGTGTGGGAATGCACGATGGCATGCCGGCCTTGAAGGGAGCCATCGAAGGACTATCGGAAACGGGCGAACCTTTCGTCATCGGGGGTGGTGAACCGCTGGGCTTCTGCGGTTCGGGGTATATATCGGCGATGGCGTATATCTTGAAGACCAGGATCATGAATCCGACGGGGTTGCTGGAGAAAAATGCTGCCAACGAAAGAGTCTGGTCCCCTTTGCAGTCCTCCAAAAGCAGTCCCGCTATTTATCAAGATGACGTCCGAAAGTTCCAATTAGCCAAGGGGGCTATCGCAGCCGGTATCGAGATTCTACGACGTGCCGCTGGAATCAAAATAACCGACATCGATGAAATTTTTGTAACGGGATCCTTCGGAAACCGCATTGATCCCCAAGCCACGATGGAAATCGGCTTGATACCCAGCCTGCCGCTCGACAGAGTAATATTTCTGGACAACGCCGCCGGACGGGGAGCGCTGCTCTGCTTGGGGAGCGACGATCATAAGGCGCGGGCCATGCGATTGCAGAAGGATGTAAACATCATCAACCTGGGCGACCATCCCGATTTCCAGGACGCTTATATCGCCAATATGTCATTCCCTGGCTAAAATAAGGGCAAATCGCAAAAACGAGAGACCAGAAATAAGAAGAAAATCTCCGCAATGAAATCCGCTTATACCCAAGACATCCAGACCTTTCAGGAGTTGGAAAGGGAATACCTCAGGCAGGATTCAAAGGCCAAATCCCGAGTGGGCTACCTCTGCCTGCGCGTTCCGCTCGAATACATCCAAGCTTGCCGCGCCGTGCCTCTGCGTATTATCCCTCGAAGCGGATACGATCCCTCCGGCCGTAAGGCTCTCACGAGTCATAAGACCCTTACGGGTTTCACGGACATTCGCACGGAT
Organism: uncultured bacterium; assembly: GCA_964533705.1. Taxonomy (GTDB): domain Bacteria; phylum Electryoneota; class B3-LCP; order B3-LCP; family B3-LCP; genus CAZHMN01. The sequence continues at coordinate 18,849 of CAZHMN010000004.1, read as the reverse complement.
GCCTGCTCCTTCTGCCGCTCGGTTCCGGCGATCTTACAGACGGAGTCCTACCACAATCTGAACGCCATCATCGGGGGAGCTTGCTGCGATCAGATGCGGCGGCTGATGGACACGCTGCAGAAGGATCTGGACATACCGGTCATTTTGTTCGGTGCCCCGCGCACCTGGAACGCGGATCGCGGCTATTTTCGCGCTGAAATGCACAATGCCTTGTGCAGAATTGCTGAGATAAGTGGTCACGTCCCCACTCAATACGAACTATGGGATCGCATCAGGATCAACAACAAACTGAAATTGATCGTCAATCGCCTGCGCCATCAGGGAAAGCTCTCCAATTCGCTGCTCCAGAAAATAGCTTCATCTCCCCTGCCTCCGGAGAAGGTCATCGAACATCTGAAGGGATTCGAAAACCGCCACCCTATCACCGCCGAAATCAAGTTGATGTTAGCGGGAAGCATTCCCGGCACATGGGAGCTCGAAGTCATCGAAGGAAACGGCGCCCTGGTCACCGCCGATGTTACCTGCCAGGGAGACCGGGTTTTTCACGATCCGGTTGTCGAAAACGGAGATCCAATTGCCCAACTCTACGAATCCTACGTTGAGAACAACCTATGTCCTCACCGACGACCGGTGACGCCACTGATCGAATATATGAGAGAGTTGGCCGCACAACGCCGTGTGGACGGCGTTATCTACAGATCCGTGAAATATTGCCACCCCTGGGGTCTCTTGGCCGAGCGAATGAGAAATGAACTGGGGCTGCCCATCTTAATCGTTGACGATGACCTGACCTCTCCCGCTGTGGAAAGCTTCCGTACCCGGGTCGGCGCGTTTATCGAGATGCTGAAGATGAAATTGAAGAAGACGGCATGAACGAAGCGCGGCAAATTGATTTTCGTGAATGGCACCAGCTTTTCAAGCGGATTCCCGATCAAGCCATCGAGGCGACGCGTTACTACCGTCACCTCGGCGATGCTGAATGGTCGCAGTATCTTTTCCCCCCTTCGACGCACGTCGTTTACGGAAACCGGTTGCTGCGCAAGCTGAAATTCGACAATTCGCAGGCAGCGCTGCGGCTGTGGGGTTTCGTCCTCTCGGAAGCTGAGCGCATCTACCGCGCCCGGCAGGCGGGCATGAGGATCGTGGCGGTCATGGGCGACTTAGGTGCGGTCACCCCGCTGGTTTATTCATTTTCCGATACCATCGCCTTTTATCCCGACTGCTTGTGGTGGACTCCCTTCCTGATGGAAAGCCGCGTTCTCTTCGATGAAGCAGGACGTTTGGGTATGGGAGAAGATTCCTGCTTCGTGCGGGCCTCTCTGGGGGCGTTTTCGAAGAAAGCTTACTTCCCTAAGCCCGACTTTTGCATCGGGACGGTGGGAGCGACCTGCGACGATATGGCAGCCGTCATGGCGGAAGCCGAGCACCTGGGAGTCGATATCTTTTATTTCGAACTCCCCCACCGCCATGACTCCATCACCGACCGGCAGAGACTGACCGGCTTCCTCGTAGGTCAGTATCAGTTACTATGCCGGCGGTTGGAAGAGGCCACCGGCTGCAGTTTTTCTCCGCAGCGGTTCAGGGAAACGATCCGCAAGGTCAACCGGTTGCGTTCCACCATCGCCGAGATAAAAAACCTCTGCGCGGCGCCCGCAGCCAACCCCATGGGCGCTATCGAGATGATGAACGTGGAATTCTCGGCCTTATCCTATTACGGCGACCTGGACGAATGCCTTGACGTACTGAAGGAGTTTAGGGACTGCATGCGAGAGCGAGTTGAAAGTTGCTCAGGCTACCCGGACCAGGAATTGCGCCTCGTCTGGGTTACACCGCCGGCGGACCCGCTACTCATGAATTACGTCGAAGAGTTGGGCGGCAGGGTGGTAGGATCTGAGTACATCATCCATCAAACCACACCCATAATCAACGTGGAAATTGATCCCTTCCGAGCCTTAGCAGAAGCGCATCTGAGCGCCTCCTTGATGGGTTCGACCGCTTACCGCGTTCAACTCGTCATCGAACAGGTGGAGAAAAGCCAGGCTGACGGTGTCATCATCTCCGGTGTCTTCGGTTCGACGCACTGCCCCTACGAAACCGCTCCCATCGTTTCGGCCTTGCGGCAGAGAGAAATTCCCGTACTGTCCTTCGACGTGGTGGCTCCGGGCAAGCAGCGCCTGCAATCGCAGATTTTCAACAGGATGGAAGCGTTCATGGAATCATTACAAGCTAGGAAGAGGCGCCGTGCCGGGTGAAATGAATCCCAGAGAACGCTGGGGACTGCTTCTGATCGATGAATTCCCCGATCGGCCACCGGTTTACCCGCTGGTGACCTCTCACGCGGCGGCCGCCTATGGCTGCGATCTCATCGAATACTGCACGGATGGCGGAATACTCGCCGAAGCCCAGATGGAAGCTCAACGCTGCTACGGGCACGAAGGCCTATCGGTGTTCACCGACGTGGGCATCATCGCTGAGGCGATGGGCAGCAAGTATCATCTGCGGAAATTCGAAGTCCCCACTTTAGACGAACCGTTCGTCACAAATGAAGCTAAAATTGACGAGCTGAGGGTTCCTGATCCAAGCTCTCAAGGCCGGCTTCCGGTTTATATAGAAGCGATCAATCGAATGTATGGCGCGGCCGGAGATATCCTTCCCATATTCGCGTTCATCCCCTGCCCCTTTACCACTGCGGCGGGGTTGCGGGGCGTGGAAGATTTTCTGATGGATACGGTAACAGCCCCGGAAAATGCGCATCGGCTGCTTGAAATTTCGCTCTCGGCCGCCATTCGGCTCAGCGATGAGTGTATTTTAGCCGGAGCACTGCCCGTGCTGGTTGATCCTCTGGCTTCGGGCAGCGTAATTTCGCGGCGCACCTACGGGGAATTCGCTCAGCCCTACCAGCAGCGTCTCATTTCCTACTTGCATAGATATGATCTGGACATCACGCTGCATATTTGCGGAGATACATCGGGAATGCTGGACATGATCCCGGAAACGGGAGCGGACTTGTTCAGCTTTGACCAGGCGGACGTTCAGACGGCGGTGAATTCAATGGGAAATCGAGTGCGCCTGGTCGGCAACTTACCCCCGCACGAACTGCTGCCGTCGAGCAACGTTCAGATAGAAAGTGACACCGAGCGGCTCCTGGAGCAGGGCATCGTTAATCCTCGAGGATTCGTTCTCTCCACCGGGTGCGAAGTGCCTATCCGCTGCGAACCGGACAAACTTCAGGCGATGATCAGCACAGGAAAAACTGCGAAATATGACAAAGATTGGTAACGTCACGGCCGGGATTGACATCGGATCCCGCACAACCAAAGCTCTTATCTGGGACGGTGAGAGAACTCTGGGGAAAGCGCTGATCTCCACCGGCTGGTCTCCGGACAAAAGCGCTTCGCAAGCATACGAACAAGCCTTAAGGGAAGCCGGCGTCAGGGAAATTGCCCGAACGGTGGTGACCGGCTACGGCAGAGCCAGCGCGGCTTTCGCCGATCAGAGCATTACGGAAATCACCGCGCACGCTCGCGGAGTCGCTCATCTCCTGCCGGGAACGCGGGCTTTAATTGACATTGGAGGTCAAGATTCCAAGGCCATCATACTGGACGATAGCGGATTAGTGCAGGATTTCGCCATGAACGACCGCTGCGCCGCCGGCAGCGGGAAGTTCCTGGAGTTTCTGGCCATGACGATGGAGCTTTCCGTGGAGGATTTCGCAGAACTGGCGCATTCTTCCCGTAATCCCGTGCAAATCTCATCCATCTGCACGGTCTTCGCGGAGAGCGAAGTGCTCTCGCTCCTGGCAGAGGGGGTCGCTCGTGAAGACGTGGCCAACGGCGTGCATCGTTCTATCGCGCTGCGGGTGGCGCAGATGGCTCATTCCCTGCACCCGGAGGCTCCCGCGGCGTTTTCGGGCGGGGTGGCCAGAAATCGCTGCATGGTCAGAGAACTGGGGACGGCGCTGGGCGTTGAAATCCAGGTGCCAGAGCTGCCGGAATATGCCGGAGCGCTGGGTGCGGCCATTGTGGCGAGGGAAATGCTCTGACATCTACCGCTTAAGAAATCCTGTATTTTTCTCTGAGTGCCTTCTTATAAATTTTCCCCGAACCCGTCTTGGGAAGTTCGGATAAAAAATCAACCGATTGCGGCACTTTAAAAGAAGTCAACCGTTCCCGGCAAAATTCGATCAACTCCTTCTCATCGGCCACCTCCCCCGGTTTCAAAACCACAACCGCCTTGACCACTTCCCCCCAAATATCATCGGGTACACCGATAACCGCCACTTCCAGCACTTTCGGATGTTCATGTAAAACGTTTTCAACTTCGATGGAAGAGATGTTTTCACCACCGCAGATAATCATGTCCTTTTTGCGGTCGACGATATTGACGAAGCCTTCTTTATCCACCACCGCCAGATCGCCGCTGCGCAGCCATCCATCTGTAAAAGCCTCTTCCGTTTCTCCGGGGCGGTTCCAGTAACCGGGAGTTACCGTTTCGCCCCTGATCCAGATCTCACCAACCTCGCTGTCATTAGCCTCGACCTCACCTTTGCCGTCGAGTCTCATAACCTTCAATTCAACTGTTTTGAAAGGACGCCCCGTCCGGGCTTTATAAGCCAGTTGTTCTTTAGGAGGCAATTCTTTAAGGTGATCTTTCAATAGACTCAGGGTCAAATAGGGGCTGGTTTCAGTCATGCCGTAGGTCTGGGCGTACTCGCACTTGAACGTCTCAACGATCCTGCGTACGACCTCCGGAGCGATGGGCGCACCGCCGCTCAGAATGAGGCGCAGGCTGGAAAAGTCGTATTCCCCGGCGTTCGGACACTTGACCATCAAATTCAGCATCGTCGGGATGAGATTGCTGATAGTGATTTTCTCGTCCTGGATCAGGTTCAGCGCCCCTTGAGGATCGAATGTCGGCAACATGACGTGCCTGCCGCCGACGAGAGTCAGCGCGAAGGTCGCCCAGGCGTCCGCCAAGTGAAACATGGGAGCGATATGACCCCAAATGTCATCCTCACTGATTTCCAGCTCCTCAACAGCCGCCTGTGCGTGCAGGCAGACGTTGCTGTGGGTCAAGATCACACCCTTGGACTTGCCGGTCGTACCGCTGGTGTAGTAAAGGTGGGCGGCTGAATCGGGGCGAACGACTTCGGGGGTGAATTCAGCCTTTCGAGCTAATATTTCATCGTAAAAAACGGCACGATAACTACATTCTCCGGGGAACTTATCACCCAGCCAGAGCACTCCTGCCAGAGGTGTTTTCTTTCCTTGAAGTCCCGTAACCTGCTTGAAAAACTGCGGCGACGCCAGAAGCCAGCGTGAACCGGCATCGTTAATTATGTAGGCCAGCTCATTGACAGATAACCGGTAATTGAGCGGATTCAAAATGGCACCCAATCCGGCGGCGGCGTAATAAGTCTCGTAAAACGGTAGAGAGTTAACGTCAAGGATAGAGATACGGTCTCCAGAATTGACACCTGCGGATTTGAGGAAATTCGTCAACGACCCGATCCTGGAGTATAACTGATCGTAAGTCAGGCGGATCTCTCCGTCAACGACGGCGATTTTGTCGGGATAACGTTCGACGGCTTGTTTTAGGGTATCCCAGATGGTCAAGGTAGAGATCTCCTGAACTGGTTTCGAGCTCGGAGGCAATCGAAGGCGAGCACAATATGTTGGCCCTCTGCACACTAATATACTACACCTTGAAAATCCTATCGTCCAATATGCCGTAAGCCGTAAAGCTGCTTTTCATCGTCATCCGAATAGCCAGAAAAACCGTAATGGCCGTACCCGAAAGAATGGCCAGCATGATGGCAATCTGGTACTTGATGGCTGTCATGGGATTGGCTCCGCCGAGAATGACGCCAGTCATCATCCCCGGCAAGGACACCAGCCCAATGGTGGCGATTGTGGCGATTGTGGGCGCCAGAGCGGACTGAAAGGCGTCGCGGAGAAAGGGCAGGGTGGCTTCCATCAGAGAGGCACCCTGAGCCAGTGCGTGATGGAACGCCTTCTGTCGTTCGTGTATACTCTTGTAAAAGCTGCTTAGGCCGATGATGTCGGCACGCAGGCAGTTTCCCAGAATCATGCCGGCAATGGGTATGGCGTACTGAGCGTCTAGAAGATGAGGCCGCCGTAGGATGGGCCCCAGGAAGAAGGAGGTGGGAATCGCAGTGCCCAGAAAAACCGCCAGGAAAAGGGGCACAATTAGATAGCGCAACCGCATGCCGCTGCCCCGGGCGATGGACAAATCGGCCACAGCGACCATCACGATTAGCCATGCGGCCGTGAGCCAGAAATTGTTCAGATCGAAGACAACCTGAAGGTACAAGCCCACGAAGAGCAACTGAACCGTCATGCGCACCACAGCCAGAACGGTCTGGCCGATTATCGGGACACGGTACCAGAGCATGAGCCCCAGAGGGAAGATCAGCAGCGCGTAGCTGGCGACCAGACTGAGTGTCGGAATTTCAACTGTGTTCATCGGACGTCACCTCCGCTGCCGGGTGATAGCTCGAAAATCCGATCAGTGCAAAAGAACTGCTCCGGTTCGTGGGATACAGAGAGAACGCTCAAATCCCGGCGGTCGCAGAAGAACTCATTGACGGCCTGCTTACTGATCCTGTCCAGGGCTGAACTGGCCTCATCAAGCAGAAAAATCCTTCGATCCAGTAGCTCCGCCGAAATGATGGCCACGCGCTGTTTTTCACCGCCGGAGAGAAGTTCAATGTTCTTATGGATAAGATCGCCAGGAAGCGTAAACCGGTCGAATAACTCCGGGATGCGAGATAAATTTTCGCGCTTTTTCGCGTTGGCACGATAGGTGAAAGGGCGCTCCAGGATTTCCCGCACTGAACCCGAACCCAGAAGTGGCTCTTGTGCCACGTAGGCTATCTGTTGTCTCAGCGTCCAGACGGAGGATCCGGTGAGCCGCTCGCCGTTAATATAGATAGCCCCTTCATCGGGAATGACAAAACCCAGGATGCAGCGCAGCACGGTTGACTTGCCCGAGCCGGATCGGCCGCTAAGAGTGACCTTCTGACCGGATTCCAGACGCAGGGAGAAGTCGGACAGGAGGGTTTTACCATCATAGCGAATAGCGAGGTTGTCTATTTGGATGGCGGGGGGTTGGGACATTGTTGCCAAAACGGACTAAACAACGTATAATTTGGGACATTCAACGCAGGGCGCGGGCAAGTTGATAGTATACATCGAATCCCTAAACGTCCTGTATTCTTTTTTGCGCCAAATCGAGTCTGCAGTTTCCTCGTTGACGTTACCAAAAACGGTACGCTGATATTTTTCTTTTCGACCTTTAATGTAACAAAAACCGGCCTGAACGGGAAGATTTGTGAATACGCAGGGCGACACATCGCCACTGGCCGAGACGAAAAAGGCATGATGAATATTCTCCGTGCACCAAGTTCGTCTTTCAGACGGCGATTGAAGGTAATAAACAATCTCTATCCCGTATTTTGCCCCCGCAGAGACAATGCCATCCAACATCCCCTGGAGTTCCTCAAATTCGGACAAAGTACTTGGCCTTAGGCATTGGCTCTTCAATTCATCGCTGGGGACAAAATCCAGAGTGCTGATCACAACTTGTTTTATTCCTCTATTTTTCAATATTTCAGGCAATTTGTGTATTTCATCTAATCCTTGCCGCAGCAGTAGATAGGCAACATGAATAGCGGGATAATCGGATTTGTATTCGGTCTTTGTTTTATCAAGCATTTCGATTCTGGCAAGGACGTCATGAAGTTTAGTGCCTTTTCGCCTGAGGTCGTTCCTTTCTGTCGTACCCGCTAGCGAAAAAGCGATAATATCAAATCCCTGCTTAATTAGCTGTTTAGCAACATCTATATCCAGGAGCGTTCCATTGGTGGATGCCCCGACGGCGCATCCTGAAGCTTTCGCCACAGCAGCCATTTGGAAGAAATGCGGGCTTAAAAGAGGTTCCCCCCAGCCCTGAAGAAACACTAATCCCGTCCTCTTCAAGATAGGCTGTAGCCTTTCAAAAGTCCCCATGGACATGTGCCTATTGACCCATGCATCCCCATAAACCGTATGTGGACAATAGAGGCAGGAGGCGTTGCAATAGGTGGTCGGTTCTACCTGAATCCAGTCGAATCGGGGGCGGAACATGGTGATTAAGTTAAATAGGCGCAGCACACTGCACCTCTACAATTCTACGACCCTTCTCCCTTGATTTCCTTCAATACCGCCAGCTTGGCCTCGATCAATTCGGAGTGCTGCAGGTTCAGCAGGCGAGCCAGTCTGTGCACCAGGTAATCTTCGTGCGAGTCCAGGGTGCCGTCGGCGTAGATAACCCTCCAGACCTCTTCCAGGATCTTCTGCTTTTGTTCTTTATCCAGCGCCTCATTGACCCGGTTGGTGAATTTCCAGAGATCGAGGCTTTCTTCACGGACTTGCGTGGCCCTTTCGATCAGTTCGTCAGCTTCCTCATCTGATAGCGAAAAGCGCACTTTCATCGTTCGTATGACATGCTGTTCTTCTTCACTAAGGAATTCCTCGTCGGCCCGGGCGATCTCCAGCAGCAGCACACAGACGGCCAGGGTCAGACTGGGCACATCGGCTTTTTTAACCTCGGGAAGAGGTTGAGTCAACAGATTTTTCAGTCGTTTCAGCATAGGATACTCGCTCGGTTTTTGCTGCGATTGGATTTCAATCCACTAACTGCGACTCGGGTACATCGGGCTTTTTCTCCGGTACCAGTCACACCCCAACCTCCTTCCGCAGAACTAGCATAATAGAGAACCTTAGCAGTACTAAGCTAGGCAATTAGCCTTCTGACATACCTCTATTTTCGCAATTCAAAAAAAATGATGGATGCAAAATTATGCACTTGACTTTTTGAAATAATATGCTTTTATTAAGTAAGATTTGATGACCAAAATTAATATTTCTATGGTCTGATAAGTTCAAAATAAGATATTAACACCATTAATACCATTTTCAGTCAGTGAAAACTACAAGTCATTAAGATATTTTAGCTTAGATCGCACGCGAACCGTCAGGTTTCTATCCGAGCGCTCTCGATTTCGCCTTGTTGTGTCAGTTTACATCTTATTACTGATTCAATTGAGTCGTTCAATCCTGAAATATATAGTTTAGATCCGGGACCAAAACCTTCATCTAACGGAGGAATAATCGAACTGGAGGTTTCCTTATGGTTACTATTTTTTCACCACAACAGTCCAGTCGCGCCAGTAAAAATCACATGGGAATTAACCAGCAGACGGCCGAAAGATGTACATCTTGTATCCTCCCCAGATCAACTCGCGGTTTAAACTTTAATCAAGATGGTGTTTGCGATATTTGCAGCATGCAGGAAAAACTCCGTGAAACTAATGGCGACGTGGAGGAGAAACCTGGTGACATCGAGAAGATAATACAGAAAATGCGAGATTTAGGCAAACACAGGCAATACGACTGCCTCGTGGGATTTAGTGGAGGCCGTGACAGTACGTATCTTTTGCATCAGTTAGTCCGAATACACAAGCTAAGATGCGTGGCTGCATATTACCGCACACCCTTTACTGACGACGTTATTGAACAGAATGTACAAAAGACCGTTAACCTCCTCGACGTGCCTTTGGTCAATATGAAAATCTCGCAGGAATTTCATCGACAATACGCCAGGAAAGTACTTCTATTGTGGAAAAAAACGCCACGTCCCGAACTCATTAATCTGCTGTGTGCTCCCTGCAAATACGTTAATGCTCAAGTCTTCAGAATCGCCCGGAGGTACGGGATAAAATCAATCGTTTTCGGGGGAAATAAATATGAAACATTTCAACTTGGAGCGGCTTCTTTCTCTTCAAAACCAGGACACCACGTGCACTCATTTACATCACAAGCGAGAAGAGGATTCTTGGTTTTAAAGCGTGGGATTTCGTTTCTGATGAAGCATCCCCATTGCGTCCCTTTGATTCCAGTCGGTTTTAAGGCTTCAGTCCTGTACATTAACCCGCATACACCTTACCTGCGCTTACATTATTCTGACATCGTGCGGATCGATTACTTTCGACATACAAAATACGATGAATCTGAATGTAATAGTGTTATTATCTCTGAACTTGGCTGGTGTCTACCACCTGGTTGTAATTCATATTGGCGAGCCGATTGTTCTATGGCCGAACTAAAAAACCTTCTCTTCCAGCGAACAGTTGGACTTTCGTACATGGATGCTTATCTGAGTAACTTCCTCCGATCCGGTGAAATCACGAGAGATGAGGCGCTTAGCCGGTTAGAGACTGAGGGAAGAACCTCGCAATACCGACTAGAACATGCTATACGTGTTTTAGGTGTAGGAAGAAACTTCCTGGATACGCAATAAGCACAAGGAGTTTTTCTCCGTCCGTGTAAAACTCAGTCTGTAAGCGTTGAAGTTTTTCTCCTCCATTTTAAAGTAGGAGGTCATCAGCCTCAATCCACTAACTGCGACTCGGGTACATCGGGCTTTTTCTCCGGCAATTTGAACTGTTCGGGACGCGATTTTAAAACTTCCCGCAACCACTCTTCCGGATAGCCCACTTCCCGGGGGCTTGCGTTTTCATCCTGGACGTACCCGTCGTTATACTTTCGCATCAGATATTCCGCCAGTTCCCGCCACCTTTTAACCACCAAATTGCCATGAGTTACCGAATAATCCGTCAGGTAGCGGGTCATCAGATCCGGGTTCGATTTGGCCAGTTGAGCCGCCGTCTGATCCACTGCAGGCTGCAAGGCGATCAGGTCGCCCTCGAGTTGTTGCTGAACACTGCGAATGTCTTCGATCATATAGGAATATTTCAGGGTGGCGAAATTGGCCACAAAGTTGAACACCCACCAGGCGGAATCCCAGGTGAACTGCTTTATGCTGCCCACAGCGTAGGATTCGGGCACAGCATTGATGCCGCAATAAAGCGGGACGTAGCAGGTGGTATAGCTGTCATCAACCCCGTACCAGAGCACTCCTCCCACCGGATCGGGCAACCAGGAGCGCGATTGCGATACAAACGTAAAGCCCACCTGCTGCGTCGAAACCGGACGTTCCCAGGCATATTCGACGCTGTCCACCATCCAGTTCAAAGGCCGCCAGCGGTAGGGACTGCCAAAGGGTCCGGCGTCAATCCCCTTTGTCATGTCGAAATCAGTGCCTTCGTAGTGGTCGCGCATTAGTTCCATCACGTCAGCCAGCGATAGTTTTTCATCGGGCTTAACCCAGAGCGGATAAGGTTCGGCTCCTTCGACGGCGCGGTGGTAATCCGCCTTGAGATTCGCCGAAGGGGCGACCCGGCGCAGGATACTCCAGACGCGAGCGTCCGCCCAGCGGAGGTTCTTGGGCGTCGAAGGGCCGTAGACTTCATGAAAAACGAAAGGTTCGCCCGAGGCTGGATCATAGTAGCCCTTCTCCACGGCCAGAGATATAACGTTCTCCGAATACCAGCAATTTTCTGGATCATTCAGGGGAAATTCGCCGATGCGAGCTTTGTTGGCGTGGCAGGAGACGTATCCATCCGGGATTCGCTGCGCCACCCACACGGCCCCTTTTCCGCCGGGGCCGGGGCCAATAATCTCCAGCAGCCAGACTTCGTTAGGATCGGCGATGGATATGGATTCGCCGGTGGAACGATAGCCGTAATCGGCAACCAGATCGGTCATCACTTTAATCGCTTCCCGTGCCGTTTTTGCCCTCTGCAGGGCTAACTGCATCAAATCCCAGTAGTGCAACAGGCCCTCGGGATTCTGCAATTCCGGGCGGCCGTCGAAGGTGGATTCGGCGATAACCAGTTGATGCTCGTTCATCTGGCGAATGACCGCGTAGGTGCGTTCGACCTGTTTTATTTTGCCTCTGACGTTGCCGGACCAGTCAGTGATTTCGAGCGAATCTTCGGGATCATAGTCAGCGGCGGGAGTGTACCTAAGGATGGGATGCCACTCACCATCGCAGCTATAGGTAACCATCACCGATCCGTCCCGGGTGGCGCCCTTTGTCACCAAGATATTGGTGCACGCTTGTGTCTGTGGGCTGAAGACGAGCCCCCAAACACAGATCCATAACACCGAGATCAAACCTATCATTCTCATTTGCCGATCCTCATTAAATGATCATCCCGTATGGTCAAGGAGTTCGCCGGTATATCTGCGTATATTCCGGGTATATTCCGGCAAAAAAAGACATCTTACTTCCTTTAAAGCAGATGTCTCGTTTGGCTCCATAGCGCAATCTTGGTTGAATTGAAAGGGAGCTGATATTTTTGATTCTATTGGAGAAGAGTTTTAATCTCGGAAATGAGATCATTCATCGGGATCGTTCTCTGGCCGGGTTTTTTCCTGACCCATTCATCCCTCTCTTTGATGTCTATTTTTTCAGACTTAATGTACCTCAAATCCTTGATGGAGACCTCATTGCGGGAGAATTCATCCGAACCGATGATCACCGCCAGAGGGATGGCCTGCCGGTCGGCGTACTTAAGCTGCTTCCCGATAGATTTGGCGTTTCCAAGATACAGTTCGGTTTTAATCCCTTCGCGCCGAAGCTTTCGGGCGAGGTTTTGATAATCCACCATTCGCTCTCTGTCCATGACCGTAACCAGCACGTCAGCCGTTGAGGGCCGCGCCTCGATCAAACCCAGCTTTTGCAGAGCGGAAAAAAGCCGATCAATCCCGATGGAAGCGCCCGTGGCGGGAACTTGCTCACCGGTGAATTCACCAATCAGGTTGTCATATCTCCCGCCTCCCATGACACTCCCGAAACCCGCAGCTTTCTTATCCGTAAGGATAGCTTCGTAGACGGGACCCGTGTAGTAATCGAGACCCCTGGCAATGCTCAGATCTATAGCGGCTACTTTATCGGGGATTTCCATAGCTGATAGGGACTGATGCAATTCTTCCAGCTCATCAATGCCCTCGGCGGCGCCTTTAACGCCCTTGAAAAGGTTCCGTAACGCGTTGATGGTTTCCGCTCGAGAATTCCTGGATAAAGTGACGAAATCCTCAATCTTGGCGACCTGGGTTTCATCTAAGCCGAGGCCGGGAATTTCGTCGCCGGACACGTCAATCCGACCCGGCCCCAATTCCAATTTCACATTCTCCAAGCCCTGCTTTTCAAGCTTATCAATGACGCGGAACACGGTGTGGCTCCGGGAAGGCTTTATTCCTGCGTAAGCTATCAGGCTGTTTAATACTTTCCGGTGGCTGAACCTGATACGAAAATTCACCTTTAAATTGGTCAAGCACTCCGCCATGGCTGAAATGATCTCGGCGTCGGCCACCATTGATTCGGTGCCCACGATATCAATGTCAAACTGAACGAATTCCCGAAATCTTCCCGGATCGGGTTTGTCGTATCTCCAGACGGGTTGAATCTGATAGCGTTTGAAAGGGCGGGGAAGCTCGCGATACTGAGCGATAACCCTGGACAGCGGGACTGTCAGGTCGTATCTGAGACCAACGTCATAGCTATCGGGATCTTTAAAGAGGTAAACCTGTTTATTGGCCTCATCGCCATAACCCAGGAGGGTGTCTTTATATTCCAGGGCAGGAGTTGAAAGCGGGACAAAACCGTAGGATTCGTAGACTTCCTTAATAACGTTAATGATCTTTTCTCTGGCGAGCATTTCATCCGGCAGCAGATCTCGAAATCCCTTCAGCAGCCGGGGCTCCACGATCCTCATGCGTTACTCCCGGGACTCATTTACAAAATGGTCACCCCCATCCAAGCATTCTATTTTGAATGCATGACATCTTACGCAGGCCTTCGCAATAGAAAAAGCGGTGAACCGTCCATCGCTTGTTTCCTGAAGCCTATTTGTACCGGCGTCGGGACTTGAACCCGAAACCTCCTGATCCACAGTCAGGCACTCTGGCCAGTTGAGCTACGCCGGCGTTCATAATATAATACGTTTTGGGCGAAAAACAAGTATTTCCGTGCACTTTTCGCATTACGGGCCTCAAATTTGATAAAAATACGCTCGAAAATGAATGCGCGACATCTTCAGAATGCAAGAATGCCGCGCCATAATAATTATAAGCCGGTAACTATTGGAATCTATAAATCCCTTCTCTAAATTTCGCCCACCCATTCGAAGCAAAGGGGCTTAGACGAACGATTACCAGCCCTTTTTCCCGATGATGTTCTTTATCCTCTCCGCCTCCCGTTTCTCGACCAGCAAAATCTTCTTCTCTTTAGCGTCTTTAATTTTATCCAGAAGAGCGTCGAATTTAACCGGTTTTTCCAGAAAATCCAGTGCGCCCAGCTTGACCGCTTCGACGGCCTTTTCCAGTGTGGCTTTTCCGGTCAAGAAGATAACCTGCAGATCCGGATTGACGGCCAGAAGATGTTTCAATGTCTCGATGCCGTCCATACCCGGCATGGCCATATCGAGAATAACCGCGTCGTAAAAAGTCTCCTTCGCCCGCTCGATGGCATCCGCCCCGCTGGTGACGGCATCCACCTTAACGCCGCGGGCTTGCATCCGCTCTGCAAGGACACTGATAAACTCTTCTTCGTCATCCACCAAGAGGATTTTTTCGGTGTTCATAGCGAAGCCTCCTCGCTGATGTTCGGCATTGAAAGCTTGAAGGCGCTGCGACCTGCCTCGTCCAAAGTCACCTGCATCGTTCCCTTGAGTTCATTCACCAGGTTCTGAAGCAGGGACAGTTTCGAATCCGTTTCTTCGCTTTCAGGTACGGGTGGACCGGAGATGGAAATCATCGCTCCGGAATCGAGTCCTTCACATGTAACCGTCACCAGTCCATCCTTTTCATCGGCTGTAATAGCCAGTTGAATGCATATAAAGACGACCTGCTCTAAAATAAAAGGATTGGTTTTCAGGTTGATGGAATACTCGGGGATTTGATCTTCGAGCCGGATCCTATTCAGAACCGCAAAGCGCTGCGCCAGCTCTACAAGGTTACTTAAAAGAACGTTTAACTCGAAAGTCCGAATCGGTTCATCCACGCTGTGAGCGAAAAAGTTCAGGCGTTTAATGATGGCCACACCGCGGTCAACCTGCTTGGCCACCTTGCCGGAGATCTCACGCAGCTTTTCATTTTCGATGGGACGCCCGTACTCCGCCCCGGCGCAAAGATCGTCCAGGAGGCCCGCCGTTTGTTCGATAATGGACATCACGTTGTTCAGCTCGTGGGTCACGCTGGCCGTGATGGTTCCGAAGAAGTTCAGGCCGGTGTCCCGCGATACGTGATCGTTTTCTTCCTTCGATGGCTCCATATTCCTTCACCCCTGGACGGCTGCCTTAAGCTTCTCAATTAGCACTTCGATATCAATCGGTTTCAGTAGAACGTCCGCGGCCTTATGCGCCGGAATCTCCTCTTGATCCTCACCAATCGAACCGGCGCCTGTGATCAATAAAACCTTGAGGCGCGGATACTTTTCGTTGATCTTCTCCAGGACCTCCAGGCCGCTCATCCCCGGCAGTTTATAGTCCAGGAGGACAGCGTCGAATTCTTTTTCCCCGAGGCGTTCCATCGCATCCGGGCCGCTCATCACGTAATCGGCTTCGATGTCTCGAATTGCCAGGCGTTCCACCAGGGTCGAAACCAGTTCTTCCTCATCATCAATGAGCAGGACTCGGATTTTGTCCATTCTAACCTCCTCAAGCTAAACTTCGCGGCAGGGCAAGGTCACCGTGAAACAGGTTCCTTCACCGAGTTCACTTTCCACACTGATCTGGCCTCCCAGTTTCTGCACGATTTCGTAGGTAATCGAGAGGCCCAGCCCGGTTCCAAATTTCCCCTTCGTAGAGAAGAAGGGTTCGAATATATGCTTCAAATCCTCCTTGGAAATGCCGGAACCGTTGTCGCAGATGGTGACCGCCACCATGTGATTTTCACGCTCTTCAAGGGAAATCCTTATCCACCCGCCGTCCTGTAATGCGCCGAATGCATTGTTGATAATATTCAAGAAAACCTGCTGAAGTTGCCCACGATCACTTTCAATGGTGGGAATATCATCCGGGATGTCAAAGTGAACGGAAATGTTGCGGTGCTCGACTTCCTTCCCCAGAAAGCCCAACACCTCCTTGAGCAGCGAACCCAGATCAATAACTTCACTGTGAATGTCCATCCTCTTGGCGAACCCCAACAGACGGTGCGTAATCGTGCTGCAGCGATCCACCGAATTAAGAATGGAGGTCACCAGGTTAAGGACTTTTTCCTTCTGGGTGAAATCCTCCGTGAATGTGGCCATATCTTTCAACAAGCCGGCTTTTTCGTTGATGATCGCCAGAGGATTATTGATCTCATGCGCCACGCTGGCTGCCAGGCGGCCAATGGAGGCCATTTTATTGGTGTATTCCAGGTTGTGAAACAGCTTGGTGCGGCGCGTATCCGCGACTCGAATGCGGTTGACCAGGTAGGCGGAACTGCCCAAGACGACGATCAGGATCAGGATTGCGCTACCTATCAGAAACCAGAGGGGATCATTCCTCAGCGACATCCAGTTTTTCATCAGATCCTTTCGATCCTGAACGGTCATGAGGATGAAAGGCGAATTTTCAATGTAAGCGTAGCCTAAAATGCGCGACTGACCCCCCTCAAGATAATCACCGATGACTTCAGCCTGAGTGGAGTAACTGGGTACTGCCACGGTGCTATAATTTAGAATATCCCCGTGCGAACGCGTTTCCGTCTGCAGAATGCCCTTGCGGTTAATGATGAAGACGTCACTCGAGGGACCCAAATCCAATGCCTGAATCTGCTTGTTCAGAAGCTGCATATCAATTGTGGCCCTCAGGACGTAAAAGCTGCCATCGGGTTCCTCGTGCTTGACGGCGATCACAAAATGGGGAAAATTACGATAGCCCATGAAGACCTCACTGACGTAGAGGTCGCGCAGGCTGACTTCATGAAACCAGGACTGCTCCTGGTAATTTTTACCCTTCAGGTCATAGGGCCCGACGTAGAGGAACTGATTGCCCTGGGAATCAATCAGCCCCAGATCAACGAATCCGCCGAAAGAATCCTTCAGGTTTCCGAAGGTGGTCTTGAGATCGTCCTCACTGGTGAAATCCTGGAAGGATTTCTCCCGTACGATTAATGCCAGTGCGGATTTGCGAACCGAAATAACCGATTCGAGGGAGGATTTGGTGTTAGACAGGAGTCTCGATATGGGATAGATCAATTCGGCCTGCAGGGCTTTCTGGTACTGATGGTAGTGGACAATGGTCATAACCACCAGCGGTGTTAAAGCCACCAAGGAGGTGAGCAGGACGGAATACCACCAGAGTCGTTTGTAGCTGGCTTCTCCGCGCAGCGCAGCCTTGGGATCAATGGTTGACTCCGTCACTTTTTGAAGCGTAGATTCCATAGGCTTCCGAGAACCTTCGTTTGGCACAACCGGTGAGAGCCTCACGGCCGCTCATTATCTTAAGAGGTGCTTTATCGAGCCGCCTTCTTTTCGCTGATCTTCCTGTAAGCTTCTTTCATCTTTTGCGCCAGGACGTCTATATTAACCGGCTTCTGCAGGTAAGCAAAAGCACCCAGCTCCATAGCGGCCGCCTCCTCTTTTTCGGACCCGTGGCCGGTCAGGATAATCACCTCGACGTCGGGATGCTCTTTCTTCACCCGGCGGAGCACTTCGAGACCGTCAATGCCCGGCATTTTCAGGTCCAAAACCATAACTTCCGGTTCATCGCTCTTCACAAAAGACAGCGCCTGTTCACCGTCATATACAACGGATGATTCCATGTTGCGAGTCTGCAGCCTCTCCGATAAAGTATGGACGAACTCTTTCTCATCGTCCACCAGCAAGACTTTTTTGGGCAGTTCAAACTCAACCTTGGCTATCATCGGTTGTTGGTGGAATTTGGGTCCGACAATGGCCCTGGCGCCCTTTACCCCGGGAACGGAGGCCGCGATTTTGCGAATCTGTTCCATGAAATGTTCCATTCGCACCACCGCTCTATTGACTTCAATTGTGGCGGTGCCCTCCTCGCATTTTACGGTCAGATCATGGTGTCCTTCATTGATCAGAGCCAGCTTGATTTTGGAGGTTAATACAAAGTCCTCCAACGCCTGCCGGGATTTCGAAGTAGCCTCGACCGCTTCCTTTTTAGCATTCTCGCAGATGATATCAATGGCTTCTTTGACCGAAGTGGCATGCATGGGAATTATAATGTCGTAAAGGTTTTCGTTATAGGGTGCCAGATCGGAGAGATACTGGGTCCACTGGGCTCGCTCTTCGTCATCCTTCTTGATCCTGCGCCTCGCTTCCTTTTCCGACAGCTTCCCGCCGCTCATCGCCAGAGCCAAGCGATAATCATAATTTGCGATAACGCAGACTCGCAGAATATGCGTGATATCTCTGGGCAACAAATGCGCAGCGAAGCCGTGATAGACGACGTTATCGTCCATGAAAAGTTTTCCGAGTGTGGCGCTGAGGCAGGCGATGGGTTTGGCTCTCTCTCTGTTGAAATTCCCGAGTAATGGAGGCGGTCCATACACGCCCCGCCTTAGTTTATCTTCGGGCATTTCAAATCGCTTAGACGTTTCCGTGAAGAGGTCATCCGCTATGAATTTATAATCAAGCGCCTTGGCTGTGCCTTCAGCGACTTCTTCAGCGTGGCAGAACGTGCCGCTGAATATTGTAACGATCGCCATTGATTTGCTCCTTGCAGGGATTTTAGCCCAATTAGTTGCGGTGCTGAATTGTCAATTTACCTAGAGCTATACTAATGTTCGAAAGCAATTTCCAGTTCACCCATATGTCATTCCTGCGCCACGAAGCGGTCCCTACGGGAAAAGTAGGAATCTATTTTATTGTTATTATTGCACATGGATTCCCGCTTGCGCGGGAATGACAACTCAAGGGGCATATAAT
>CAZHMN010000003.1:85115-86217 GCA_964533705.1 uncultured bacterium | reverse complement strand
CAGCCGATGCCTGGTGCGACGTGCTGCTTCCGAACGGCAGCGTGTACGGACCGGTCTTGGGGCCTATCAGCATCACGCTGAATCCCGGAATGACTATAGAAAGAACGCGGACGCAGACTGTGCCGGCAAATGCACCTGCGGGTGCATACCTGTACAGAGGTTTCGTGGGCCTCTATCCGTCCGCCGTTTTCGACAGCTCCAGTTTCGATTTCAGCAAGTCGGGCGTGGACGTCACGGGGAGCCTGTACAATGATTGGAAGAACAGCGGCGAGCCCTGGGGAGAGCTACTGAGCTTACCTGAAGTTGAAATGCCGACGGAATTTTCTGTGAAATCCCCTCATCCCAATCCCTTCAATCCAACGACAGTTCTCAGTTACCAGTTGCACGTTGCGAGCAAGGTGAATCTGTCGGTTTACGACATTTCCGGTCGTCTTGTCGCTCAGTTGATTGATGGATGGCGGGATGCCGGCAGCCATGAGGTTACCTTCGACGCTTCAAACCTGGCATCGGGCGTTTACATCTACCGCCTGGAGGCGGGGCGGTTCACCGCCAGCGGGAAGATGGTACTGATGAAATAAATACGTTGATTTTCAGGGAACGACAGGGGCGGCCCGGCGGCCGTCCTTTTTACTTTGGTTCGAAAAATTCTTGGATGGAGACTTCAAAAGCATTATATTTTACTACTGCTGTTAGAATTCATCAGTTAGGGTAGCTCAAATGTTCTTCCGTCCAACCCACTACATGGAAGCTGTCAAGGGGATGGATTTCTCCGAGGTGGAGTGCAACCTGGCCTTCTCCGGGATTCATTGCCCGTTTACTCTGGCCGAATTAGGGATAACCGCCAGAATTCTGGAGGCTGAAGCTTTTTACGCCTACGGGAATCCCGAGCTTAAAAATATAATCGCAGCCCGATACGGCGTCAATCCGGATCAGGTATTGATCCCGGGCGGCGGGTCTTCGCTGTGTAATTTTCTCCTGGCGGCGGCTTTGCTGGGGCCGGGGGACCGCGCATTAGTAGAATTTCCCACTTACGAGCCGCTGGAGGCGACGATCGCTTCTACGGGGGCGGAGATTATTCCGCTGAACAGGCCGTTTGAAAGGC
>CAZHMN010000003.1:50869-85015 GCA_964533705.1 uncultured bacterium | reverse complement strand
GCTGCTGACGACGGCCAGTCTGACCAAGGTTTACGGTCTGGGTGAGCTGCGCCTGGGTTGGGGTATCGGCCCGGCTGATCTCATCTGGTCGTGCTGGCGTATCAATAACGTGTTGGGAGTCCATCCGCCTCCTATCCCCGAGCGGATCGCGCTGGAACTATTTCGCAACGGCGGGTTGGAGAGAATAGAGGCCTGGTCGCGGAGGCGGTCGCGTGAGAATCTGGCTATCGTCGAGCAATTCATCAACGAACAGAAGACCCTCGATTGGGTAAAGCCGGACGGGGGAATCACCGCCTACGTCCATCTAAAAGAGATGCAGGATTCCAATCCTTTCATCAACCGATTGAAGGATAAATTCCGCACGGCCGTCATGCCGGGGAGCGAATTCGGTCTGGCGCGGGGTTTTCGCCTGGGATTCGGTTGCGAACCTTCTGAGCTTCGCGAGGGCCTACGCAGAATAGGGTTGGCATTGTCTGAAGAGATTGCTTAGAGTTGCGAAACGAAACAGTCAGGACATTAAGGCGATCAGAAGCAGGCTATTTCATTCGAAGATTGTGTTTGGAATTACGGCACAAATTTTGTCTGTTAATGAGTGGATATCATCCATCTTTACGAGGCGAGTATGCTGATTGTCGAGCCGACCCGTATGGCGGTCTCCGCTATTTTGACCCATAAACTCCGCTCATTCCTGACTCTCCTGGGCGTTATTATCGGGGTGATGACCATTATCGGCATGATGACGGTGATTCGCGGATTGCAGTTGCAGATCGAAGATCAAATGAGCCAGCTTACCACCGACGTATTTCAGGTGCAGCGCTCTGACGTTCAGATGGGATTCGGTCATCAAAGACGCGATCGAACGCGACCGAGGATAACCCTTGAGGAGGCCCTGGCCATCGCCGAACACTGTCCTTCGGTATCGCTGGTCGGGCCGGAAGTCTGGGAATACGGTCAATGGGTGGCATATAGAAAGGAGAAGACAAATCCCAACGTTGTCCTTGCGGGAGGGTATCCCGAATTCGCCCCCAACAACGGTTATTTCCTGGCGATGGGGCGTTTTATCACCATGGACGACGTGGAACGTTCCCGGCGCGTGATCGTGTTAGGTCACGCGGTCGCACAAAAGCTATTTCCTTTTGAAGATCCTTTAGGGAAGGACGTGCGGTTAGAAAGGGGAAAGTTTCGGGTTATCGGTGTTTTCGAGGAACAGGGCAGCACTTTTGGCCAGTCTAACGATAATCACTGTTGCATTCCTCTGTCCACGCATCAGAAGCTCTACGGAAAAAGGCGTTCCTTAAATATCACCGTGAAGGCGAAGTCCCGCGAGGTTTTCTATCAAGCCCAGGATGAAGTCATCGCCTTAATGCGCAGGATGAGGGGGCTAAAGCCGGATGAGCCCGACAATTTCGCCATCTGGTCTCCGGAGAATTTGATTGAAAACTTCAATCAGATGACGGTGTGGGTCAAAGTTGCCGCAGTAGGGATTGCGGCCATTTCGCTTTTAGTGGCGGGTATCGGCATCATGAACATCATGCTGGTTTCGGTCACCGAGAGGACCAGGGAGATCGGCGTACGCATGGCGATTGGCGCAAAAAAGTTTCAAATATTGTGGCAATTCTTAGTCGAGGCGGTGATCTTGTCGGAGTTAGGCGGATTGGTCGGCGTTTTGGTCGGCGTGGCGTTGCCCCTGTGGATCGGCCCGGTGTTCAACTTGCCGGTTGCTGTGCCGGTGTGGTCTATTTTTGTGGGATTGATCTTCTGTTCTCTGGTGGGTATCGTCTTCGGCCTATGGCCGGCGGTGCGGGCCTCGCGGCTGGATCCGGTTGAAGCACTGAGGTATGAATAAGAAGGGTGATCGGGATTCGGGATACAGGATTCGGTAGAATATTATGCGGTAATCTGTTTGAAGAGCGATCTTCAGCGCTTGCCGCTTTTATTTCTGGGATGCAACGATTCTAATCACTGTCACCTCCGGAGGAGCCAGAAAGCGGATCGGTGGCCCCCAGGTGCCCGTGCCCCGGCTGACGTATAGATAGGAATCTGCCGACAATTTTTTCAGTCCCGCATTGGCCGTAAAGAACGGCCCGGTGATCAGGTTGAAGGGGAAGATCTGACCCTTGTGGGTATGACCGGATAACATCAAATCGAACATTCCCAGCGTATTCTCACTCACGTTGGGGCGATGTTTCAAAAAAAGGACAAATTGATCACGGGGCAGGCTTTCAAGCAGTTTTTTCTCGTCGACTCTCTCACCCAAACCAAATCGAATCGCTTCCGGGTCGTCAACTCCGACGACATTTATAAATCCATCAATTTCCATTCCCTCGCCTCTGAGAATGGTAAAACCTGCTTCTTCCGTGCATTTTAAGGCTTGCCTTAGGCCGGCGTAAAACTCGTGATTGCCCGTCACGGCGAATTTCCCGTATTTTGGATCAACCTGATTTAATCTTTCAGCGATACCCTCAAGGTCGCAGATGCTCGCATCGAGCAGATCACCGGTGGAGACGATCATATCGGGGGCTTCGCTTTTTAGGATATTAATTATCTGCTTGAGTCGCCTCTCGCCGACGATCAGACCCAGATGAACGTCCGAAATCTGGGCGATCCTGATCTCACCGACCTCCGGCGGGATCTTGGGCGATTCGATGGCGATCCTTTCGATGCGGAGATTCCTCGCTTCAAAGAAGCCGTACACTGAGATGAGCAGAGCTAATCCAAAGGGGATGCAAAAGCGATTGAGTGGGGAAAGGAAGAGGTTTGATAGATCTGCCTTAGCGATGTGATTCGTCAGTTGGAGAACCAAATAATAGAGATCGAGTAGCAATGAAACGGATAGAAACAAGAAGATGATGCCCAGCCAGGTGTAACCGATGTAAGCCAACAGTCGACCGAAAAATGCAAGCCCCGCTTTTTCGAGTCCGTGGATCAGCAGCGGGGCGAGGAACATGAGGAGCAAGAGGAGGATGATGAGGAGATTTAGCTTCCACTCGGGCGAGAAAGAAGCTCTCAGCTTTTGATAAAAGTAGAAGTGGATTGCGCCGTAGATCAGAAAGTAAATGGCGATGAATAAAACCATACCCGCTCCGCATTTTTGGCGTTGGCTTATTATAAATGATTCTGGGGAATTTTTCAAGCGAATAATGCTTTTGCCGCCATCTGCCGAGCAATCCCCGAATTAAGAAGGGCGACTCATCGAGTCGCCCCTACACAAACTCTTAGGTCTTGATTATTCCAGTTCTTTTAACCTTTCCGCCGCCTGGGATGCCTCCGGGGTGGCGGGGTAGTCCACGATCAAAGCCTGGAAGGTGGCCTTGGCGTTCTCCTTTTCTTTCAGAGCGATCTGGCAGAGGCCCACCTTAAACAGGGCGGCGGGAAGTTTGTTGCCCTTGGGGTATTTCTCCAGGACTTGCTGGAAGAGCTTTAAGGCTTCGGGGTAATTGTGCTGGACGTATTCGGTTTCGCCCAGCCAGTAGAGGGCGTTATCGGCCAGTTCAGTGTCGGGGTAAAGGCGCAGGTACTCGGCGAAGCCGCCTTTGGCCAACTCATAGTTGCCGCGAGTCAGGTCGGAATAGGCCTGATCGTAGAGCTCCTTCAGTTCCGGGGCTGCCACAGCTACGGTATCGGAGGAATCCGCGCCGGTCGGTTTTACCACGCGATACTTCATCTCGTCCACCCGCTGAGCGACTCCGGTCAAACGCTGGCTTAAATCGTTGATCTGCGCCGAGAGCATGAGGGTCTGATTCTCATAATTATCCATGCGGCTGCCCATGTAGGCTCTGAACTGGCGCATATCGGATTGGGTGACCATCTCCTCGAGCAGGCGATCCTGCCGGATTTGGAGGCCGTCCACCTGCATGCGCAGGTTCTGGAGGTTAAGATTCAGCGTATCCAGTTGGGCGCGGATGTATTCACTGTTCTCGCGGAAGCGGAGAATTTCACTCCTTGAAGCGCAGCCGGAAAACCCCAGACCGACAATCGTCAGGCACATACAGAGCATGGGGAATCCGGCGGCCGCTGCGGCGCGCCGGAATTCCCCATCACGCTTAAAACCAGGGATCATTGGATGACCAGAACAGCCCGGCGATTCTTGGCCCACGCAGTCTCGTTGTGTCCTGGATCAGCCGGCCGCTCTTCACCGTAGCTGACGGTGGAGAAACGAGTGGCATCGAGACCGTAATTAATGAAGAAATCTTTGACCGTGTTGGCCCGACGTTCTCCCAGCGCTAAGTTGTACTCGTTTGTGCCGCGCTCATCGCAGTGTCCTTCGATTAATACTTTCCAGTCCGAATACTGCTTTAAGACGCCAGCGTTGAAATTTGCGGCCTCCTGTGCATCCGGCCGGAGGTTGTACTTGTCGAAGTCGAAATAGATGATTTGCAGGGAAGCTTTGGCAGCCTGCTCAGCCGCTATTCTGGCTTTCTCTTCGGCTTCGCGTTTGGCGCGCTCTGCGGCTTCGCGCTCTGCGGCTAGACGGGCAGCTTGACCGGTGGTATCCGGTTCCACGACAGGTGGTGGGGGTGGTGGTTCGGGGACGGGTTCGGGTTTCTTGGCACAGCCAGCAATCAGCAGTCCTGCCAGCAACAGCAAGCCTGCCAAAAGAAGAAACCGGTAGAGATGTTTTTGTTTCATGGGACTCCTCTCAAATAAACTGGGGATTTACCTATTGCTGATTATGACATTAGTTATTCATCGTTTGCGGTGTAACGGATATATCGTCGGAATTGTCCATAATTGGTGACCAGGTTGGATTGGAACAGGACATATAGTAATCGCTGATTCTATCTACCTGCCTGCCGAACAAATCCATGGTGTAGATCTGTTTCCGGCCGGTGCGATTGGAAGTAAATGCGAGTTTCAAGCCATCCGGAGACCAGACGGGATCCATGTTATCGCCCGGCCCGGTTGTGAGTTTAACGTGTTTTTCGCCCTGCGGATCCGTCACGTAGATTTGAAATCCGTCAATATCCCGCCTGACGTATGCGATTAGATCCCCGCGCGGCGACCAGGCGGGAGTGTCATTATATTCTCCTTCAGTTGTGAGCCGCCGTTCGTTGGCGCCGTCCACGTCCATGATGAAAACCTGCGGTCTGCCGAGGCGATCAGAGGTGAAGGCGATCTGGCGTCCCGTGGGCGACCAATCCGGGGAGGTTTCTATGGCCCAGCTATACGTGAGACGCTTCAGTTCGCTTCCGTCAACTCGCCGGATGTAGATCTCGGCATTGCCGTCCATCGAGGAGCTGAAGGCGATCCACTGCCCGTCGGGGGACCAGTCCGGCGCTTGATCTACTCCGGGGCCGTTCCAGAAAGGCTGGTAAGTTCCGCTATCCAAATCCAATATGTATATGTCGGCCTGATCTTCGAGAAAAGTGGTATAAGCGATCTTTTTGCCGTCCGGTGACCAGGCCGGAGAAAGCAGTGATACGTTTTGCCTGGTGTGGCAGATTCGGTCAAATCCGTCAAAAGTTACCGAGAAGATTTCTTTTATGCGCCCAATCTGTCCGCAGTAGGCAATACGAGTTTGCATGACAGTTGGTTCGCCGGTCAACTGACGGATGACGTCGGCGGATACGCGATGCGCCGCCGCCCGTGCCCTTTCTTCAGCAAATGTATAGGCACTCGTCCAGAAGGGTGGAGCTCCGGGCTTGGCACGTAGAGACATAATCACCCGGAAAGAGCTGTCCGCATCGAACTGCCCGTCTAAATAAGTCGTGCGGTCGCTGAATGGGTTCGAGCGGCTGGTATCCGGCGCCAGGTTGGGCAGGCGGAGATTGAATAGACGGCAAAGCGTCAAATCGCGCACCAACACCCGGTCGAGGGTATCCTGAGCGGCATAAGAGATGCTATCGGCACTATGGATTCCCGTATAGTGCAGAGGGATGCGGTCAGATAACGCCACTTTACTGCTCAGAAAAACTTCCCAAAGAGCGTCCGCATTATTGGAACGATTATTCTGCTGGGCGGAGACCGTTAAAGCTCCACTGAGCAAAAGAATGATTGAGAACTGTAAATTTATCGGATGCTTACTGCGAAGCCACGAATTCAAAGTGTACCCCCAAACGGTCACTACCGAAGGCCGGAGGTAAGGCGGGCAGCGGATTGGATCGTAGCACCGCTCGCTGCGCCTCCTGGTCGAAGAGGAAGTGACCCGATTTGCTCTCGATTTTGACGTCGGCTATGCGGCCGTTTCTGTTAATGATAAAGTAGACGACCGCTTTTAGCCCCTGCGCTTTCTCTGCGCTGATAACCGGCTTGAAGTTGGAAAGGATTTTGATCTGGATATTACTTAGATAATAGGGATACGGGAAATTGGCGCCGTCCAACCTGACATTGTCCACGCCTTCTATGCCGCTCCCGACTGCCTTCCCCGAAGATTCTTTCGATCCTTCCTGTGCCTTATCCTGACGCTTTGCAGGGGTTTTGGGTTTCGTCTTTTCTGTTACTTTAGGCGTTGATCTGGAAACAGATTTCGGCCGTATCGGTGGAGCTTTCGCCTCCGGTTCCGATTTGGCTTTGATCGGCCCGGGTTTTCCGGCAGGCGCCAGCAACCTCACGGGCTGGTATTTCTGCAAAGGTCGAATCTGCGTCGCAGGCCTCGAAGCCATCAGCAGGACAAGCCCGATTGCAATCAGATGCAGGACGCCTGACAGGATATAGGCGTTGCGGGCTGCCATGATCTATTTCGGTTTGGCTGCTTCAGTCACCAATCCGAGGTCCACCGCACCGGCCTGGCGAATGACGTCCATTGCTTCAACGATTTCCTGATAGGGCAGTTCGCCGTCGGCCCGCAAAAAGACCGGCCGGGGATTCTCGGGAGAAAAAATCTGCTTAAAAGCGCTGGCGAAATCTTCTTTGGCCACCTGGCCGGCATCAATGAAGATGACGCCGTCCTTGCCCAGGGTGATTTCAATCCCTTCCTGCGATCTCGGCTGTGCCCGTTTCGATGTCGGCAAGTTGACGTCGTAAACGCTCTTCAGCATCGGTGCGCTGATCATAAAGATGATCAAAAGCACCAGAAAGACGTCCACCAGCGGTGTAACGTTGATCTCTGACATGCGCGATTGTTCAAATTCTATAGGCTTCATCTTAGCAGACCTTTGGAAGCGGTTTCGGAACCGCGCAACACCGGTTCTCTATGCCTATGACGGGCTCGTTCCGCCAGGATCAAGTCTGTGGAGAATTCCTCGAGCGCTCGAGATTCGTCCTTGAGCTTGCCCAGAAAATAGTTATAGGCCACCACCGCTGGGATGGCTGCAGCCAAACCCGCAGCCGTTGCGATTAAAGCTTCGGCGATGCCGGGAGCCACTACAGCAATTGAGGTGGAACCCCATGTGCCGATGTTCAAGAAGGAGCGCATGACTCCCCAGACCGTACCGAAAAGCCCGATGAAAGGGCTGGCCGATCCGACGGAAGCCAGAATGCCCAGCCGGCTTTCCAACCTGGCGAGCTGGGCGCTGCCTTCCTTCTGCAAGAGGCGCGTCAAAGCGTCCTCATCCCCTTCCAGACGGTGCGCCGAAAAGTATTCCAGGAAGATTTTATTGTAAACTCGGGTTACTGCCGATTGGGGAAACGCGCTTAATAGTTTCCTCAGACCTTCGGGTTCAAATTTGCCCCAGTTGATTCTGGCGAAATTCTGGCGCGCCTTCTTGCCCCGCCAGAAAATCCAGGCTTTTTCGATGATAATGCCCCAGGTCAGAACGGAAAGCGCCAGGAGGATGACGAGAACAACCTTGGCTAACCCGGAGGCGGAGCGAACCAGAGTGATCAGATCTAAGGTAAAGTTATCCATGTGCTTATAGAACAGTGCGGAGCCAAGATACCGGGCGATTTAGAATTGCACCCCAATACATCTGTTGCGAAATAATTCCCCAGGATGAATGCCGAAACCGCCGCCTTCTAAGCGGATATAGTATCTGAATATAATTGAAGTTCCCTTAAAAGGCAAGAGAATTCTGTTAATCTCCTCGAAAATTTAGCTTATTTATTTTCTGTTAAGGGGCATTAATCCAAATTGATTTCCGGCATTTTTTTGTCATAAAGCGTCTAGATCAATCGTCTCGATCAATGTGGTTTCCAGCATTTCGGTGCGGGGATTAACCCGGCTGATGACGCCCCAGGGGGCGCAGATCAGACTGCGTCCCTGCAGGCGCTGTCCCATCAACAGGCCCACGCCGCAAGCCTTCAGAATGTACGCTCCGGTCAGTTGCGCCCCGGTGACGAATAGATCTAAATCCCGCTGAAATTTCTCCGCAACAGTCTCATTGTGGCGATAGGGACTGGTCATCGGGACGGCGATCAGGTCGGGTTTCAGTTCGGACAACGCCTCGAAACTTTCGGGGTAAAGGACGTCCGCGCAGATGAGTACAGCCAGACGGATGCCTCTGCATTCGAAAATTTTGAAACCATCACCGGGACTGATACCCACCTCGCGTTCGTGCGGGGTGGGATGTGTCTTGCGGTATACTCCGAGGCGGCGGCCGCAATCGTAGACATGGCAGGCGTTGTAATAATAAGGGCCTTCTCTTTCCACTATTGTTCCGCCCACGACCACGCCGACCAGACGGCGGGAGAAGGCTTCTATCAGGTTGAGGTATCTCAGCCGATGGTCGGCGGTATTGATCTGGTTGCGAACTCTATCGGGGATGAAGAAATATTCGGGCAAGCATACCAGGTCCACACCCGTATCCCGCAGGCGATCAAATTGGGCCGGGGGGATGACGCCTCCCATCCTCTTCTGCAAAGCGGCGATTTTCAGCGTCCGGCTCACAGGAAGGCCTTTCGAAAACTCTCGGCAATGGGTACGGGCTGGCCGCCTTCCCGGTCAACGAAGACCGCCACGAACTTTCCTCTGCTGATCAGTTCCCTCGCCGGAATTCTGTAAATTTCCTGGTTCACTGTTATAGAGGTATTGCCTGCGTTGACGATTTCGCCGGAAATCACTATTCGCTCGCCGTTTCTCAGGGGTTTAATATAATCAACTTCCGCCCTGACGATCACAAAAACAAACCCTTCCCGCCACAGAGATTCAAAGGAAATATTCCTCTGTTCTAGATATTCCACTCTGGCCTGCTCGTAATAGTTCAAAAAAACGGCATGATTGACGTGGCCGTAGGCATCGAGTTCGTAGGAGCGGACTTTTAACTCGCAGGAAAGTTTCTTCTTCATTAGTACTCGTTTCCGTCCAGACGAGGAGCATCCGAACAAATTCGGATGCCGCGTTGCGATCTAAAAAATTTCAAGATTAATTTTTATGGATGAGTTCCACCGGGGGGGGTATTTTCCCCCCGCTTCCTCTCCTTCAGTGCTCTTAATACCTTTTCAGGCGTAATCGGCAGCGAACGGATGCGAATCCCTGTGGCATGATACACGGCGTTGGCGATGGCGGCAGGAGTGGGCACCATGGTCATCTCGCCCATACCCTTGGCTCCGAAGGGGCCTGCGGGATCGTTTGTTTCCACGAAGATGGGCACGACTTCGGGTATGTCCATGGTGGTGAGCATCTTGTAATCGGTGAAGTTGGGATTCAGGAGCCGGCCGCGGTCAAGGTGGAATTGTTCACTCAGGGCATATCCGATCCCCATGGCCACACCGCCATCCACCTGGCCCTCGGCGCCGATGGGATTGATCACACGGCCGACGTCGTGCGCGGCGGCGACCTTTTTGACTTTTACCTTTCCGGTTTCTTCATCCACTTCAACCTGGACGGCGTGTGCTCCGAAACCGTAGGTGGCCGATATATTGCCTCGCCACTCTTTATCCTGATGCTCAGTGGGGGGATCGTAATAATGTTCTCCGATGACCACCTGCCCGCCCGGGCGGAAATGGCGGGAGCGGATTACTTTACCGATAGGGAGGCTCTGTTCTGGATTCTTTGTAACGAAGACTTTCCCTTCTTTAATGGTTAATTCGCGAATGTCCGCCTTCAGCAATTCAGCGGCCACTTCGAGAATCTGTTCTTTGGCCTTCCTGGCGGCCCGCTGGGCGGCATTACCGGCGATGAAAGTGGTGCGGGAAGCGTGAACGCCGACGTCCCAGGGGCGGACGTCCGTATCGGTGTGCACCAGGCTGACCCATTCCAACGGCACGCCCAGCTCTTCAGCGACGATTTGCGTGAGAACGGTATCCGATCCCTGACCGATTTCGGTCGAACCGCTGATGATGGAAACTTTGCCGAAATCGTTGATCTTCACGATGACGCCGCATCCATCGGATGGGTAGATGCGGGCTCCTCCCCCGACGTGAATCACACCCGCCAGGCCGACTCCCTGGCCGGTTTGCTTGCTTTTTCTGTTCTCTCTCCAGTCAACTTCCGCCGCCGATTTCTGCAGACATTCGGGCAGGCCGCAGGTGGTGATCTTCATGCCCGCTCCGGTGACGTCGCCGGGTTGGTTGGAATTCAGCAGGCGGAATTCGAGGGGATCCATGCCGCAGAGTTCGGCCAGTTCGTCCATCTGAACTTCGCAGGCGAAGGTCAGTTCGGGGTTGCCGAAGCCCCGCATGGCTCCACCATAAGGGTTATTGGTATAGACGATACGACATAAGAAGTGGCAGTGAGGCACGCGATAGAGGGCCGAGACCGTCTGCATGGATACCAGCGGGGTAACAGCACCCCAGGAGTTATAGGCGCCGTCGTCGCTGATGACGTCGGCGGTGCGAACGGTCAAGTGTCCATCTTTCGTGCAGCCGGTTTTCACATCCATGGTCATGGGGCTGCGCACCGGGCTGTAGAGGAATTCCTCGGTGCGGTCATACTCAATTTTGACCGGTCTGCCTGCTTTTTTTGCCAGCAGGGCGGCGACGGCCTCGTAGGGGTAAAGATCCAGCTTGGAGCCGAATCCACCGCCGATATAGGGCTGTTCCACTCTCACCTGAGATCCCTTGATGCCGAGAAGCTCGGCCATGTCTTTTTGATAGAGAAACGGGACCTGGGTGGGTGAACGCATCAACAGGGTTCCGTCCGTTTGCCATTCGGCGATGCAGGCGCAGGGGCCCAGGCAAGCGTGAGCCTGAAACTGCACGTCAAAATGCCCTTCGACGACGTGCTCCGCCTGATCGAATCCCTCGTCCACGTTGCCGTGCACGTAGTCATAAGTGATAGAGAGGTTATCGCCGCGCTGCTCATGTATGAGGGGTGCCTCCTCTTTCAAGGCCTCTATTGGATCAAAAACCGCCGGTAGCTCTTCGTATTCGACTTCGATCAAGCTAAGGGCTTCTTCGGCGATTTCCGGAGTGCGGGCGGCGACGGCGGCGACTTCGTCCATCAGCGAGCGAACCTTGCCGTACTTCAGAGGCAGGTTATCCTTGCCGTACCCATAGCCTATCTTAGGCGTGTCCTCAGCGGTGATGACGCAGACGACGCCTGGCAGCTTTTCCGCTTTGGTGGTGTCTATTTTCAGGATGCGGGCGTGCGGATAGCGGGATCGCAGGATTTTCCCATGGAGCATCCTGGGAACGACCAGGTCGGTGGCGTAGAGCGCGGCACCTGTTGCCTTATCACGAGCGTCAGGTTTGGGCACGCGTTTGCCGATGAAGGTAAAGCAAGGCTGGTCAGACATTAGGATTCCCCTTTTACTATGAATGGAAAGATGGAAAGATGGAAAAATGGAAAGATGGAAAAACGAATGCTATCCGTAAGTGTTTTTCAAAGTTTTCTTCAGCTTGTGGTTCTTGACTTTTCCTTTTCCGTCAACGAGAGAACCGCCTCGATTATCTTCTTATATCCCGTGCAGCGGCAGAGATTGCCCTGCAGGGCACGGCGTACGTCTTCTTCTGATGGGTGGGGATTTTTGTCCAGGAGTGCCTTTGCCGCCATGATCATCCCCGGGGTGCAGAAGCCGCACTGAATGGCACCATGCTCGATAAAGGCTTGCTGAATGGGATGCAGTTGGTCGCCTTTTGATAATCCTTCAATGGTTTGGATTTCGCAGCCATCCGCCTCGACGGCCAGCATCAGACAGGAATTGACTGCCCGGCCGTTCACGATTACCGTGCAGGCTCCACAATCGCCTTCCCCGCAGCCCTCATGAGTGCCGGTCATCTCTAATTCGCGGCGCAGAAGATCAATCAAGCGCAGATTGGCGGGAACGTCAAAGCGCATGCGTTCGCCGTTTACCGTAATCTCGATGGGGTAGTTCATGGTTCGGTCTTTCCTTTAGGCGAAAACCCGGCGATAAGCTCTTTCCACTAATGGTGCGATTACGTCCCTGCGGTACTCGGCGCTGGAGCGCACGTCGTCAATGGGTTTGGCGGCCTGAGCGGCGCACTTAGCGGCTTCCTCGACTTTACCCTCCGCCAGGAGAGCTTCGGCTTCAGGCACCCGGATGGGCGTCGGTGCGACCGCGCCCAGGACCAACCTCGGGTCAGGATCACCTTCAAGCCTTTTGGACATGCAGACGCCGACCGCGGCGATGTCCATAGCCTCTCTCAGGGTTTGCTTGATGTAGTGCGCTTTACGGGCGATGTCCGGAACAATGATGCCCACCAGAATCTCGCCCTCGGTCATCACCGTTTCACCCGGGCCGGTGAAAAACTCGACGATGGGCACCCGGCGACTGGTGGCGCCGTTGGATAGCTCGAGTTCAGCGTCCAGAACCATCAGCGGAGGGGCGGTATCGGCGGAGGGTGAGGCGTTGGCGAGGTTGCCGCCGATGGTGCCGCGATTGCGCACCTGCACGCAGGCCATCTGCGCGGCCGCCTGGCTAAGAACCGGGCATCTTTGACGAATGATATCATTCTCAATTAAATCAGTCAGCGTGGTCATGGCACCGATGCGGAGGCCGTTCTCGCCAACGGAAGAGACGCTCTGCAGTTCGCTGATGCCTTTTAGATCCACCAGTAACGTCGGGGAGAGAAGGTGCTGTTTCACCCGCACCAGAACGTCTGTGCCGCCGGCGAAGAGGATGGCGCCGGGATTCTCCAGCAAAATAGAGGTAGCTTCAAGTAAGGTGGCCGGGCGACAGTATTCGAAATTGCTCATATTTCAACGTCCAGTTTATGTTCCAGGCCCACCCTGAAACCCTTGAGATTCAGGTCTCGAAAGCGCTGCGGAGAAATGTCTGTAATGACATCCTGCAAGAGGTCGCGCTTCAGGGGGAAATCTTCATGGTTAGAGGCGAAGCCGATCAGGATCAGGTTTAGGACTAACGGTGCGTTCAGTTTTAGCGCCAGGGACGATGCGTCCATGCACCGGAGTTCGATCTGTCTGGCATCCAGTAATGCACGGATATTGTCCGGGATAAAATCCAGATCCGGAGCGTCCACGTAGCCGATGCCACCGGATTTTAGGAACGTCAGGTTGGCGAAGATTTCGTTCCTTTCGAAGCAGAACAGGAGGTCGGCATCACCTCTGCGGATCAAAGGGCCGTGATAATCGCCGACCTTCATGTGGGAGGTTACCGAGCCACCGCGTTGGCTCATCCCGTGAGTTTCCGAACCGATGACCCGATGTCCCAATCGGACGGCGGCTTCTGAGAGGATGCGCGTGGCGAAGAGGATACCCTGTCCACCGACTCCGCAGAGTAGAATTTGCGTATTCATATTTGCGATGATAAGCAGGTCAAAAAGCAGTATTTTAGAGTTTAAATGTGACTTGACAATTTAAGAAAAAATGCCCTTAAGATCAACCGAAAAATCCGAAATCCGGTCTTCGGCCCAAATCGGCATTATAATTGCCAAAAATCACTAAGGATGTTCCTTCGAACAGGAGCAAAGAAGGTAATTATCTCTTTTTTAATTAAACACTTAATCATATTTCACTTCGCAAGAAAACACCTTACAGCGGTGGGAAGTAAGGAAAATTATTCCTTTTTCCGGGGTAAGGAATGACCACTTCATCGGTTTGTTGCAGGGATAGCGATAAAAAACGATTGTATATTAGACATTCAGTCTACACTGCTTAACTGCAAGGGAATCCTCCATGACTCTGACGGCTTCAATCATCATTCCGGTTCGGAATAAGATCGAATTTACCGCGAAGTGTCTGAGTAGCATCGCCGCTCACCCGCCGCAGGTGAGCCATGAAATCATCATTGTGGACAATGCATCGGATGACGGCACGCAGGAATTTCTGGAAGAGAAGCAGATTCGGGGAGAATTGAGCTTCATACGCAATGATCCGCCGAATAATTTCGCCGTCTCCTGCAATCAGGGCGCACAGCTCGCTTCGGGGGAATACCTGGTGTTCTTGAACAACGATACCGAAGCCTTTCCCGGCTGGCTGGATGAGATGGTGGATGCTGCACAGCGGTATTCGCGTGTGGGTGCGGTCGGAGCAAAGCTATTATATCCGGATGAAACGATACAGCACGCCGGCGTGGTTTTTCACTATTTCAAGCGACTCAAAATCTGCGGGCCCTACCATATTTTTCGAAAGTTTCCACGCAATGCGCCGGCAGTCAACCAGGAGAGGGAATTTCAATGCGTGACCGGCGCTTGCCTTCTAACCCCCAAGGTCGTGTTTGATGAAATGGGCGGTTTCGATGCGCGCTTCGTCAACTGTTTTGAGGACGTGGATTATTGCCTGCGTTTGGGGGAGGCGGGTTATCGAGTGATCTATACGCCGAAAGCCGAATTGATCCACTACGAGGGGCAGACGCCGGGGCGCAACGATAACGTGCAGCATTCTTCGGTGGTGTTCGGTGAGAGGTGGCGTGGGAAGATCAGAGCGGACGAACTGACTTACCTTGAGCCTGAAGGATTCATGGTTCTTGAGGATGAAGGAAATCAGTTGAGCGTTCATCCCGGGCCGGAGATGAGGCAGTGGTGGAAGATGATTAACCAGTTAGTCGAGATGAAACAGTACCGGATGGCCGTCGAGGAAATGGAGAAACTGGAGCAGATCATCGGCGGAAACCACCGGGAATTCTATGAATTAAAAGGTCGTTGCCACCTGAGTATGGGCGATTTTAGAGCGGCGCGGATGGATTATGCGAGAGCTCAGACTCTGGAGCCCGATGATCCCGAGCCGCAGTGGGGGCTGGCCCAGGTTGCTCTGGCGGAAGGAAAGGGAAGAGAGGCCCGCAGACGCCTGGAGCGGTTAGTTGCTGAGCATCCCGGAGATCGGCGGCGTTCCCAGTGGCAGAACCTGCTGGAGCAGATCGAAAAGGCGGATTTACCGATGTCAGCGGGTATCCTTGAACGAGGCGGGGAAACTGGGTTTTCTGGCAAAGAAGTCGAATCGCTGCAGGCCGCGCCCCTCTCTTTATGTGCTGAGGAAGATCGGGGTTTAGACTGATAGGGAGTACTGTTGCTAAAGATAAAGAGCCGGTCAAATGACCGGCTCTTGTGCTCTCGGCAATCAAGGGAAGATCATTACTTAATCAACAGCAGACGCTCCACCGCCTGATACTGGTTCGACTTCAGCACAGTTAGGTAGACTCCGGAGGGCAGGTGGCTGCCAACGCTTTTATCTTAGACTCACGAATGTTTTCACAACTCCTCCAGCTGAATAATTTGAAACTGGATACAAATTCAATATAACATATATGGGTATAAGTGTCAAATGCATTTTTTTGCACAGACAAAAATATTGGAGGCTAAGAAAGGAATAGAAGTTACATCATTTCTGAAGATTGCTTTTCTGAGCAATTTCTGCAATTTCTCGCTTTTAACCACGTCCATCGGTGCGGTGAGCAGTTTGATGCTTATTTGTGTAAATCCGGCTTCTTGGACGATCTTTCCTATTTCTTTTAGCGTATAGTTACGCGCTCTTGCCCACTTATCATGGATTGTTTTGGGAAGCCAAGAGAAGAAGGGGATTCGATTCCAGGGCAGAATCGGTAGATCAGCACCGTGAGTTTCAAAAAGCCACCAGCGGTGGGGTACGGATAAGATGACAACGCCGTTTGGTTTCAAGACTCGCCAGATTTCAGCCAACGTCTGGCGTTGTTCGACAACGTGTTCGAGAACTTCGAAGCAAGTTACGCAGTCGAAAACCTCTCGATTAAAGGGCAGGCCTTCCGAATTTGCCCCCATCATTTTAATATTAGTAATGCCTGCTTTGATCAAATCGTTGTTGAATTCAGGCAATCTCTGAAATTGAAGGTCAATGCCCATAGTTAGCCTGAAATTTTTAGCGAAGTATTCCGTCTGGCTGGCATTTCCACAACCAATGTCGAGCAGTAGCTCACGGTTTTTCAAATTATTGATATAAGCAAGTGCCACACGATAGCGCCTTTTATGGAAGAGACTACCTCTTGGGATCGGTTCACCGGGCAAGATATGTTTCAAATCACTCATTTTAATTTGCACACCAATTCTTTTACTCTTTCCCCTGACCTGACTGCGGCCTCCACGGTGGGAGGAAGGTTGGGATCGAGCCAGTCGCCGGCCAGGAAGAGGTTAGGGATCGAAGTGGTTTGCGGCAGCGGTTGGCCCCAGAGCTTTCTGGGTTTGTTCGGTGTCGCTCGCCCTTCACGAATGAGTTTGTAAGCCTTCCAGCGAACTTTACTTAACTGCGGGAAGGCGGCGATTGCTTCGGTTAGCAGTTCGGGGATTTTCGGCCGGGTGCTGTCAAGCGGCTCTGCCTGGCTGGGGGTAGAGGAATTTCTCAGCAAGAGGCAGAGGGGAGCCTGGCGGATACCCCAGATGCGGGCGTAGTCGAAAATCCAGTCTATGTTGCCTCCGGGAAGGCAGGTGAAGGCCTCCAGAATCGGCCTCTGGTCTGCCCAGAGGTAAAGCGAACTGATGGGAGTGGAGGTCCAGGCGTCAAGATGATAACTGGCGGCGATACGCTCACCTTCCGGTGTCGAAGAAAGCCACTCTCTAAGACCCCAGGGGGGCAGGGCGGCGACGGCAGCATCGCATAGCAATCCAACGTCCCCTTTCAAGCGGATAGCGGTGACCCGGTTCTTTTCGATGATTGGCCCCATTGCAGGGCTTTTCAAAATTACTTCTATGCCTTCATCGGTGAGAACCTGTCGAACGTTTTGGTCGAAGATTTTGCCCAGCGGCTTTCGTGCGTAGCCCGGACGGCCGCCGAAGAATCCTCTGCAGAAGCCCTCTCGAAAGACGATCTGCAAGTACTTTACAGGTATCTTCTCTGGATCCGAGTTCAGCGCAGAGCGTATCAAAGGCCTCCAGAACAGGTTCTGTTCTTCTTCGTTAACCCTCGAGCTCAGCCACTCGCCCGCGGAAAGTGAAGCATCAATGCGGATTGACAGAAGCTCCCTCGAAGCCGCCACGGTTCTGCAGCGCGAGGGCCAGGGCAGCAGGGTGAAACCGAGCAACCCGGCAGCGAAGTTCCAGGGTGAGGGCAGAGGCCACTCCTGAAGCTTGTGCCTCTGTCCGTTTGGTGTTGCAAACGGGATGGCGCCGGGCCAGGGATATTCGAAATCGTTGCTAATACCCAGGCTTCGGAATAGGCGGCGGCTCTGAGTGTAGGTGCTCAGAAAGAGGTGTGCGCCGTTATCGAAGAAGGTCGGAGAATCCGCGCCGGTGTGGCTGGTGAGTCGTCCCCCCAGATAAGGGCGCGTCTCGATCAGGGTAACCCGGGCGCCGGTCTGTCTGATCTTCCAGGCGGCGGCGATGCCGGCTATGCCGCCGCCGATGATTGCGATGTGCAAATTGCTGGTTTCCTACGCCGACTATAGAATACTTGTGAAATATAATTGATGAATCAATACTAATCAAGGAAAATAACAGTCACTGATCTGAACTATTCGCTTGATCATCCGGTTATGAACTCAGAGATTTCCAGAAGGCTCTAAGAGTGATTTCCCTTGATTTTTCCTGAACTTTTACTTAAATTAGGCGAAAATAGATTCCCTCGCGAAAATCAGGAGGCGTGATGAAACTCAAATCCCGGTTGCAGGACGACACTTTGGTTTTAGAGGTTAAGGGAAAGGTAATGGGAGGCCCGGACGCCACGATCTTTCAGAATACCATCAAATCCGAAATCGCCAACGGCCACAAGAGGTTTGTCTTCGATTTAGGCGGTGTAGATTGGATGAACTCGTCAGGATTGGGTATCCTGATCGGCGGACTGACGACCATCAAGAACGCCGGTGGGGATTTGAAACTGGCCAATGTCACCGATAAAATCAAAAGCCTCTTCATGATCACCAAATTGGTCACCATCTTTGATTCCTATGAGACTGTCGAAGAGGCTCTCAAAAGTTATCAGTAACCCGTTTGAAAAGCACCGGAACAGAAAGAGCAGGGTTTGAGAAGCTGATTGCGTCCTCTGGTAGAGGCTGGGCGGAAAAAAGGGTATTTCAGGAACTGACGACCACCCTGAAATCCGCTGAAAAAGAGCTTAAATCCCTGCCTGCAGGTACCGTACCGGAAGAGCGTCTGCGAGCCCTCGAATCTCAGTTAAACCGACTTGCCCACCTGTTAGAGCGTATTGAAGAGGTTCAACAGACCCGGTTGGAGATCCATTTGATCACGCAGATCGCGCTCTCGCTGGCCAATGCACTTGACCTGCAGGAGGTGCTCAGCCTGATCGTAGATTCTCTGAAACAAGTCGTGGATTATGATGCCGCCGGGATTTTCGTCGTCAGCAAAGATGGGAAGGAGGTGGAGGGGGAGGTACTGCGCGGCTATGAAACCAGTGACCGGGGTCGGATCAGGCAAAAATTAGGTCAGGGCCTGATGGGCTGGGCGATGGAGAACATGGCGCCCGTGGTGGTCGCCGACGTTTCCCGTGATCCGCGCTACATAATGGCCCGTTCCAGTACTCGTTCGGAGTTGGTGGTTCCCATGTTTACCCAGGGTAGGGTGGTGGGCTGCTTGAATTTGGAAAGCGACAAATTGGGTGCATATTCAGAACGGGATGCCGATCATCTGATGACCTTTGCTTCTCACGCTGCAGTAGCCATCGAGCGAGCTCGGTTGCATCGGCAAATTCTGGAAAAACAGCGTATAGATGAGGAGCTGGCGCTGGCGCGGCGCATGCAGCGGGATCTGCTGCCCCGCAGCGCACCCAAGTTCGATCACTTTGATATCGCCGGGGTTAATCTCCCATCAGAAATGGTGGGGGGCGACTATTACGATTACATTCAATTTACGGAAAAAGATCTGGGGATAGTCATCGGTGACGTGGCCGGTAAGGGTGTGCCGGCGGCTTTTGTCATGACCTCATTGCGGGCGGCACTCCGCATTGAA
Organism: uncultured bacterium; assembly: GCA_964533705.1. Taxonomy (GTDB): domain Bacteria; phylum Electryoneota; class B3-LCP; order B3-LCP; family B3-LCP; genus CAZHMN01. The sequence continues at coordinate 65,914 of CAZHMN010000003.1, read as the reverse complement.
GCATTCAGCCACTACGCCATTTCTACGATACTCTCCCGGGTCAACGATTACCTCTGTTTATCCACTAAGCCCGAAATTTTCGTAACGGCTTTTTACGGCGTCCTCGATACGCGCAGCGGCGTTCTGACTTATGCGAACGCCGGTCATAACCCTCCGCTGCTGCTGCGGGCTGATCAGAGCAGAGAAATCCTCTCGGAAGGGGGCATGTTGTTGGGGGCTTTCCCTAACGCTCTCTATCACGAGCATCGCGTGACCCTCGCTGCCAACGATATATTGGTACTGTATACGGACGGCGCTTCCGAGGCTGAGAACAGAGCGGGTGAACAGTTCGGCGTAGAGCGGATAGAAGAGATCGTTCGCAAGGCAGCAACGAAAGGCCCTCGCCAGGTAATTCGTGAACTGCTCAGGATGATTCGGGGACATTGCGGCGAAATCGGTTTGCAAGACGACATAACTCTGGTGGTCATCCAATGCCGCTGAGAAAAATCGGGGAACTGAAGGTGCCCAGCGACCAGGCTTATCTGACGGAAGTTGATCGCTTCGTTGATAAGCTTCTCAAAAGAATACGCCTTCCGTCCGGGGACCTTGATGACATCGCCATTGCCGTCTCTGAAGCCGTCAACAACGCCATGGTTCATGGCAACAAATTAGATGTTAGGAAGTCGGTTGAGATTCGTTTCTACGTCTGTTCGAGCTACCTGCGGATTATCGTCCGGGATCAGGGTACGGGGTTTTCCCCCAACCGAGTTCCGGATCCTCGTATGGATGAGAACCTCTTAAAAGCTTCGGGTCGGGGGATATTAATCATGCACCATTTGATGGATCGCATCGTATTCAACCGGCACAAGACAGGCATGCAGGTTGTCATGGATAAACATTGTCCGGAAGGATGTTATCGTGAATGATAAAAAGGACCTCGAGCCGAAAATCGCTATCTATCCCGGGTCGTTTGATCCGATTACTTATGGTCACCTGGATATTATTGAACGGGCGGCGACGCTTTTTGATAAGGTTGTCATCGCCCTGGCGGTCAATCCCCGAAAGGATCCGCTGTTTTCCCTTGATGAACGGCGCCAGATGATCCTGGATGCGACGACCCATCTCTCCAATGTTGAAGTAGCCGATGCTGAAGGATTGATGGTAGATTTTGCCCGGCGTCACCAGGCTGTTGCCTTGATCCGGGGATTGCGGGCCATCTCCGATTTCGAATACGAATTCCAGATGTCCCTGATGAACCGCAAACTGGCACCTCGCGTCATTACGGTGTTCCTGATGCCCCACGACAGTTATACCTACTTGAATTCTTCTATTGTTCGCGAGGTGGCCAGTTTTGGGGGCGATGTTTCGCAATTTGTTCCTCCCGGCGTTGCCCGGCGCCTCGAAGAAAAGTTCTCGATTTCGCACTGATGATTCGATTTCTGAATGTATCCCTGGAACACCTACCCGGTCGCGGGATTAAGGGCGTTTCTTTTTCAATAGAAAGAGGCCAATTCGTCCTGTTGGCGGGGCCAACGGGAGCGGGCAAAACCACCGTGTTACGGCTAATCTATCTCGAGCTTATCCCCGATTCAGGACAAATACTCATCGAAGGTCAATTTCAGCACTACAACCGCAAACGTGAGTTAGCCCTGCTGCGGCAAAAGATGGGGATCGTTTTTCCGGAGCCGAGGTTGCTTCCGGATCGAAATGTTTTCGATAACGTTGCTCTGCCCCTCAGGATTGCCGGTTGGAAAAGCAGGAACGCCCATCTTCAGGTCAACCGGCTTCTGTTTCGGTTCGGTTTGAAAGATCGCGGTCGCGCCTTTCCCGGCGAACTTTCTTCCGGCGAACAGAAAAAGGCTGCGATCGCGAGGGCCCTGGTTGCCCGCCCCTTTATCCTTTTGGCCGATGAGCCCCTGTCCAACATTGATGCAGAAGCGAGCGCCGAGGTCCTCGAACACCTGCGTCAAATCAACGCGGAAGGCATGACCATTCTGGCCGCGACCCACATTCCCGACCCCTACCAAGGATTGGCGCACCGAACGCTTCACCTCAGAAATGGGAGACTGATCGAGTGAAGCTCTGGATTGCATTTGCACTGCGGGAGGGTCTGGAAGGCTTAAGGCGATCCATCTTTCATTCCTTCGTCGCCGTCGCGGCATTAACGCTGGCGGTTTCCTTTTTGGGTTTTTTCGGCTACGGAGCCATTAACCTTCAGAGAGCAGCAGAAGGTCTTCTGGAATCGCTACAATTTGAAGTCTTTATCTCCCCGGCGATTCCTGAAACCGAGCATCCATTGTTGAAAGAGGCCATTAGAGAGATTGATCCTCGCTGGGGGATCACCTATATTTCGCGTGACAGTGCTGCGGCAACGTTCGCCAGAGAATTTGATCCTGAGCTTTTTAATATCTTAAAGGAGAATCCTCTTCCCGCCTCTTTTCGGATTGATCTTCCTGCGTCCCAGATGCAGCCGGATTCGGCCGAATTAGTGGTTGAAAGCCTTCTGGCGCTGAAGGGTATTGACGACGTAATTTACGACCGGGAGCTTCTTGAGATGGTGTATTCCGGCATGGGAAAACTGGCGTTGTGGGGTCTGGGCGGCGGTCTTTTCGCCATTATCTTATCGGTGGGATTGACGTTTAATGCTATTCGCCTGAAGATTGACGGCCAGCATGAATCACTGCACTTGATGTCCCTGTTGAGTGCCACCCCGGGTATGCTCCGGGCGATTTTTTTGGTGCAGGGGACCATTTTGGGATTAGTCGGCGGACTATTGAGTTCGGCATTGATTTTAGGTGTTGGAGCGTTAATTCGAGTCAGCATGAGCAACGGAATGGAAATAACGGTTTCCCATCCCTATCTGCTGGTTATCGTCGGCGGTGCGCTGGGGATGCTTGGGGCTCTGCTGGCGGTGGGGAGGTATTTGGAAGTGTAAGAGATATCACTGGACACACCAAAATTATCTCCCCCAAAAACGTCGTGAATTCATGAACATGTCTGGGAACCGGCCGTCACTGTAATTCATTCAAAGTCTAAAGACAGGAATAGTAACAAAAAGCATGAACTTACTTGTCACCGGCGGAGCCGGTTTTATCGGCTCGAATTTCGTCCATTACGTGCTGCGAGAACATCCCGAAGTTTCCCTCGTCAACGTTGATGCTTTGACCTACTGCGGCAACCTGGAGAACTTAACAACGGTGGAAAAGAATCCGCGTTACCGTTTTTTCAAAGCGGACATCGCCGACTATGAAGCTCTGGAGCCCCTTTTTCAGGATACCCGGTTTGACGCCGTGATCAACTTCGCCGCCGAGACCCATGTGGATCGCTCCATCACGGGACCTTCTGTTTTCCTCCGAACCAACATCGTCGGCACTCAGAATCTTTTGGATCTGTCGCTAAAGTACAACGTCAACCGGTTCGTACAAATATCCACAGATGAAGTGTACGGCTCTCTACCGGAAACCGGCGCCTTCACCGAAGAGACGCCTCTGGCGCCGAACAGTCCCTATTCAGCTTCCAAGGCTGCCGCCGATTTTCTGGTGCGGGCTTACGTCCACACCTACGGGATGAATGCGGTGATCACCCGCTGTTCAAATAACTACGGCCCCTACCAATTCCCCGAAAAGTTGATCCCTCTGATGATCACCAATGCGCTGGAAGACAAGCAGCTTCCAATCTATGGTGATGGCATGAACGTGCGAGATTGGCTGCACGTGGAAGATCACTGCCGGGCGGTCTGGGCTGCGCTGGAGAAGGGGAAAAGCGGCGAAGTATACAACATCGGTGGATCGAATGAATGGCACAACCTGGCGTTGGTCGAAGAGCTTCTGCGCATTCTAAATAAACCCGAATCATTGATTACTTTCGTGAAGGATCGTCCCGGCCACGACCGGCGCTACGCCATTGATGCCTCTAAAATCAGAAATGAACTTGGCTGGGAACCTGCCTACGATTTTGCCTCCGGGTTAAAACAGACCGTCCGTTGGTATGTCGAGAACAAAACCTGGTGGCGGCGAGTTAAAAGCGGAGAATATCAGTCTTATTACAAGGAGCAATACGGGCTGTGAAGATATCCCGTGAAAAAATAGCGCTCTTCGCGGTGGATTTTATAGCTCTGAATCTGGCTTATCTCGCTTCTTATTTGCTGCGTTATCATTCGGGACTCTTCTCGCAAACCGTGGCGCCCGAATTCCGCCATCTTTTCATCCCTTCTCTCGTCGTTTCCAGCGGCTGGATGGTCATCTTTTTGCTGCGCGGCATGTACCGCACGCTTTACGGTCAGGGGACAGTGGACATCTTCTTCAACGTTGCCAAGGCGTCCATCGTCGGGATTTTCATCATTTTTCTGGTTACGATTGATCTACGCCGACCGCTGTCCCCCAGCCGGGTGGTATTGATGTCCTACTGGGGATTTATTGTTATTTTCGCCGGTTGCGGACGAACGATCATCCGGCAGGTACAACGGAGACTGCTCGCCAAGGGCATCGGGCTCAGGAACGCGCTCATCGTCGGATTCAACGAGAGGGCGAAATCATTTCTGCGGCAGATTCAAAACGTTCCAGACGTCGGGTATAAGGTCTGCGGCTTTCTGAACGGCGCCGTGGACGATGAATATTTGGGTGTGAAAGTCATATCAGGTCTGGACGGGTTGGAGGAGGTGGTACGAAAGCTGGCGATTCGGGAGACCATTTTGGCCCCGGCACCGAATGAACGCGAGCAGGTTCCCATTATCATTTCCAGGCTGGCCAACCTGCGCGTCGGCATCAAGATATTGCCCGACTTGACGGATACACTCTACGGCCAGGTGCGCACCGCTCAGGTGCGCGGCGTACCGCTGATCGAAGTTTTTCCCGATATTCTTTCACCCTGGGAACGCTCACTGAAGCGTTTTCTGGACATCATTGTGTCTTTATGTGTGTTGGTCATAGGATTTCCATTCCTGGCTTTGATCGCTCTGGCAATTCGGCTCGATTCTAAAGGGCCGATTCTCTATGTGCAGAAGCGCGTGGGTCGAGGTGGACAGATCTTCACTCTGTACAAATTCCGCTCTATGGTTCAGGATGCGGAAGCCAAGACCGGCCCGGTATGGGCGGGGAAAAACGATCCCAGGATTACGCGAGTTGGACGGGTTTTAAGGAAACTGCATCTGGATGAGATCCCCCAGTTTATCAACGTATTAAAAGGTGACATGTCGCTGGTCGGCCCCCGCCCGGAAAGACCCTCCTTCGTTGATGAATTTCGTACAGCCATCCCCCTTTACGAACGCCGCTTAAACGTCAAGCCCGGCATCACCGGCTGGGCGCAGGTCAAGCACAAGTATGACGAATCGCTGACCGACGTAATTGACAAGCTGCGCTATGATCTTTTCTACTTAGAGAACATGTCTCTGGCGCTGGATCTGAAGATCATTTTTTCCACGATGGGCATCGTGATCCGGGGGAGGGGGCATTAAGTTGCATGGACCTTTGGGATAGCCTCCAGCCAAATTTCTGGAGCTGAAAACCCCCTGGATGCAAAGACCAGGGGGCTTCGTTTCTCAAAGCGGTTGCAGTTACATTTCCTTCATGAAATTTTTGTCTATTTCATCCTGAATGATGCGCCGGTGTTTGCGCTCTTCGCCGGCTAGAAATTCGAACATCTTGCGGGAACTCTCGTCCTGTAAACTTTTGGCGGTATTCAGGTAAAATTCCTCGGCGTCTTTTTCGCGCTCCAGAGCGAGCTGCAAGGCTTCCTGGGGCGTCATCGTTTGATTGACCATCTAACCTTCCTCCCTTATAACGGCCGTTCTTTGAGCAATGTAATAAAAAGCAGGCGTCATATCAAGAATTTTAGCGATTTTAGCTTTTTTCGATTCAAAACCCTTTAAGTACATCCAGAAGTTCTTCGTCCCTGGGCATACCCCGCTTGGCATAGCGGATAATGCCGTCTTTATCCACGATATAAACCGTCCTCGCCGTTCCTCCAAGGGGAGTCTTCCGCGCTCTATAAACTTCCGTAACAGTGGCGTCTGCAATGGTGCCTTGAAGCAGGGTGCGAATTTCTTCCGGGTGATGCTGCATGATGGGGTTAGAGCAGCGAACGGAGGAGCTTCAAATTACGGGCGAAGTCGGGTTCACCGCCGGGCGTTTCCAGGAGGCCGGGGATGTCAGCGAAGCGGGAATCGGTGAGCAGCCAGCGAAAAGGGTCCAGCCCTAGAAAGCCTTCCCCGATGTGGTGGTGGCGATCCACTCGGCTGGCGAGGTCTTTTTTGGAATCGTTCAGATGGAAAGCTTTTAAATGCTTGAGGCCGATGAGGTCATCGAAACGTTTCCAGGTGTCTTGGTATCCTTGCCGGGTTTTGAGGTCGTATCCCGCGGCGTACATGTGGCAGGAATCTGCGCAGAAGCCAATGCGCTCTTTTGCTTTTACCTTATCTCGCATGGCGGCGAGCTGTTCGAAAGTGAAGCCCAGATTGGTGCCTTGCCCCGCGGTTGTTTCGAGCAGCGTCATGACCTTGAATCCCGGAGTTCGTTCGTGAATCTCGTCCAGGCTTTCGGCGATTTTCGAGACGCCCCATTCTTCACCTTTACCGAGATGAGATCCGGGATGGGTAACGACATAGGGGACTCCTAACGATTCGGCGCGTTCCAGTTCATCAATGAAAGCTTCGATAGACATGCGGAGCTTATTGGCGTCTGTGGCGCAGAGATTGATCAGGTAGGAATCGTGAATGACGACGATCTGAATGCCCGATGTTTTCAGGTTATTCTTGAAGCCGTTAATGTTCTCTTCGGTGTAGGGTTTTGCCTTCCACTGCGTCTGGTTTTTAGCGAACATCTGGATGGCGTCGCAGCCGATCTTCTGACCGTTTAGAGGGGCGTTTTCAACGCCGCCGGCAATGGAAACATGGGCGCCCAGAATCATAGTTGTATATATACGTTATAACCGATCCTATGGTTGCTACCTTCCCACAGCAGAGCTGTGGGGCACCCTAGCTCTATTGTTGGAAATTTATGTTTATCCCGTTTGGAGGAGTCGAATGCGCCATGCTTAAATTGTTCCTACCTTAACCACCATTGCGGTGGGTCGTCTTCGGGAGGGGCGCCCGGACCTTCGATGTCCTTCATCAGGTAATCCTTATCGTAGATCATTTTAGTGCGATCCCAGCCGGCGATTTCCACCACCTGCGTATCCATGCGGATGGCGTCGCAGGGACAGGCTTCCACGCAATAGCCGCAGAAACAGCAGCGCAGGATGTCAATTTCATAGCTTTTAGGATGTTTTTCCACCGTGGGATCGGGGTGTTCTTCCGGCACGATATAAATGCAGTTGGTCGGGCAGATGGTTTCACAGAGCATGCAGGCGGTGCAGCGCTCGGATCCATCGGGTTTTTTCATTAAACGGTGACGCCCTCTATAGCGGTGGTGTATGGGGCGGCGTTCTTCCGGGTACTGGTAGGTGACTGCGCCTCGGGAGTTTTTAGCCAGGCCGAATAGGTGGGCGATGTGGACGGCCATATTGCGGACAAAGTGCCAGGTGGTGATGCCCAATCCTCGGATTACTTCCGGGTAATAAATTTTTTCCCATAAACCCATCTCGGCCTTCTGCACCGAGGTTGGGTAGTTAACCTGCAGGTTGTGGTAGTCAATTTTCGGCATAACTTTACTTCCGGTATCTTCAGTTTTCCTCGCTGTGCAATTCGGGGGATGATTCAACACCGTTATTCGTCAAGGTTTCCATTAAATGAGGGTAGAGAGCCTCTGCGGCTAATTTATGTCCATTCTCGTTCCAGTGCATGCGATCTTGAAAGTCATCTACATAGAGGTTTTCGCCCGTCTGCTTATAGCGCTCGTGAAAAATAGGGAAGAGATCAAACGCATGGATGCCAAGTTCCCGACACCAATCGAGAACCAGAATAGCTTCAGGCGGGGTCTCGGCATGGCGCTGGGTCCAAATCATGGAGCTGGGCACCATTAACAAGATAAAAGATGCTCCCAACCGATTGCATTCTGCTTGAATATCGCGCAACAGATATTTGGTGATACCTGTGCCATCAAATCCTCTTTTCAGCAAACCAGACTGCAAATCACTTTTCGAGACAGGGGTCTCAGATCGGCCATATTCATCTGACTTTTCAGCCAACTGCCGCTGCTTTTTCAGCGCGAGCTTTTCTTGAATCAGCAGTGTCGTGCGTTCAGCCGCGTTGAAGAGTGCCGAATGGCCTCGGAGCCAGTTTATTGCTTTGTCTGATTTGGAAACACGCGGCACCGGTATATTTGTCAATTTCAATGTGCCATTTTCTGAAAGCGAAAATCTTGGTTTTGGCAAACGGTGCCCCTCATCACTATCATTGGTTAACAGGTCATTTATGCAGAACAATAGAACGACTATATCCGGTTGGACCTTATCGCCATACATACGGAGGGTCAATAACTCTTGATCCGTACTGTAGCCGAACATACCGAAATTATACGATTCAATCCTGGAATCAAGGGACTCGATCCACTCGGAAATCCGTTTATCCTGGGGAGTCCCGAATCCCCAGCAAAACGAATCTCCTAAGAAAAGGATGCGTTTTTTATCTTCGGGGTTCTCTGCAAAAGATAGAGGGCTATCGCGGTAACCTATCTCGTTGGTTTTTATTTCCGTTTCTGTTCTGCCGACGACATGGATTTTGGTTGAGTTTGGAATTCCTCGCCAGCCCAGTGTGTCGTCATGAATAAGGATATCTGCGAGACCACCGCTCCGGGGCTGAAACTTGCCGGTGAGTCGCACGACACCTTCAGAGAGCAGCAGACATATAAGAGTGCTGATTCCAGCGAGAAGAATGTTTGTCCACCACCTGTTACCCATTTTTGGCTGAAGCTCCATATGAAATTAACGTCTGTCAGGCAGATTATCTCGGGAAACTCTCAGATCACAGCTCAAAACTTTGCTCAGAGTATGCCACGGATAATAGAGAACCAAAAGTCTGACAGTTTATATTTTTTTCGATTATTCTTCAGTATATTTTAACGATGCACTATAGAGGTATCGCCTGAATTCATTTTTAGAGACTTTTGCACGGAGTCATATAAGACTTCCGCCGCTATTTGATTCCCACGTTCATTCCAGTGCATTTTATCAGGCAAGTAGAGTGTTTTTTGGTTTTCTGCATAATCACTATGAAATGCGGGGAAGAGGTCCACGGCCTCGATTTTGAGGTCAGCGCACCAGTTCAATACCCGCAGGATTTCCGCAGGCGTATCCTCTCGAGTCGCCGTCCAGTGGTGGTTGCTGGGAATGGCCAATAGTATGAATTCAGCACCCAACCGCCGACATTCGTCGCGGAATTCTCGTAAGAGGTAATACGTCAGGTCGCTGATCTTCGAAGATGGTGAAAACAGAAGAAGCGAATCCAGGTCCGCTCGTTCGCTCCCCGTGTTTGCCAATCCCAAGTCATCTGCCGTGGGGCGTAAATCCCGTTGCTTTTGTCTAAAGGAGACTTGCGAAATCAGCTTATCGGTGATTTGTACCAGCGCCAGGTTGTTTTTCATCCACTTTGACAATGGATTCGGTTCTGGAAGCTTGGGAACGGGTACGTTGCCCAGTTGCAATGAGCTGTCGCTCAGGATCCGATAATGCCCTTTGGGTATCCTGTGACCCAAATCGCTGTCGTTGTAAATCAGATCGTTGGCGCAGAAAAAGAGCAGCACAATGTCAGGCTTTATTATAGGTCCGTATTTTTTTAATACCAGTAATTCCTGATCCGTACTGTATCCGAAAATGCCGAAGTTGTAAGAGATGAACGAGGAGTCGCGCGCTTCGATCAGCTCAGATATTCGATCTTCCTTGGCAATCCCGGTTCCCATGATGAAGGAATCGCCCAGAAACATCAACCGTTTTTTGACTTGCGCCGTCTGCAAAGTCGTTGGTTGATCGTCCCGAAATCCCCACTGGTTGATTTGGCAGGAAACGCTCCTTCCTGACTCTATCATCCGGCCATTGTAGTTTGGTTTTCCCGCCCAGCCCAGCGTGTCGTCATACGCCATTAGGGGATTGATATGTGCGCCCGGACGAAAACCGCTCCAGACAAAACGCAGAACGACTTCTGCCGTGAAAAGGCAGACGACAATCGTGGCGAAGAGAATCAGAATGTTGATTCCGAGCCCGAGTTTATTTTTCCTGTCGTTCATCAGTCGTATTCGGGGCTTTATCAGGTTTTAACAGGATGATCCATCAGGATTTAATCACCAACAGGATCGCCCCGGTGATCAGTATATTCAATATAGCCAGAGGTAATATGCCCACCCAGCAGAGCCGCATTAACTGATCGTAGCGGAAGCGGGGCAGCGTCCAGCGGATCAAGACCTGCAGCCAGCAGAAGAAAGCGATTTTCAGGAAAAAGGCGAGCAGATGCAGGATGACGACGGCCAAGTTGGGCAGGTTCCATTCCCAACCCCAGGGAAAGCGAAATCCTTCAGCGTAAAGCCAGGGTACTTGGTAGCCGCCGAAGAAAAGGGTGGATACCAGGGCAGCCAGGACGATAATTTCGATAAACTCGGCAAAGTAAAAGAGACCGAAGCGCATGCCGGAATATTCGGTGTAATAACCGATGATTTCCGATTCGCCTTCGGGTAAATCGAAGGGTACGCGCTTGGTTTCGGCGATGGCCGCCGGGAAGAACAGCAGAAAACCCAGTGGCTGCAGGAAGACACCCCAGGCGGGCAGAAATCCAAAGAGCAACTGACCCTGCTGGCGGACGATGTCATCCAACTGCAGCGTGCTGTAAACCATGATCAAGCCGATTAGGCTGAGCCCCAGGCAGACTTCGTAGGAGATCATCTGGGCGGCGGCCCGCAGCCCTCCTAAGAGAGAATATTTGTTGTTGGAAGACCATCCGGCGAGCACTGCGCCGTAGACGGACAGCCCGCCGAAAGCCAGGATGAAGAGGTAGCCTATGTTCAGATCGGCGATCTGCAGGGAAATCTCCAGCGATCCGATGCGGAGCGTATCCCCGAAGGGAATTACCGCGAAGGTCGCCAGCACGGGGAAGAATGCCAGGATGGGCGCAAGCGTGTGCAGGAATTTATCCCCGCGGGGTGGGACGAAATCCTCCTTGAAAAACATCTTGATGCCATCGGCCATGGGTTGGAACAGGCCGATGATGCGCAGGCCCAAGACGTCAGCGCGGTTGGCGCCCAGGCGGTCTTGCATGACGGCGGACTGCTTTCGCTCCACCCAGGTCATAATGGCGGCTAAGGATACCAGGGTGAGCAGCACTCCCCAGATTTTAGCTAAGGTGATGGCGGTGTCGAGCATGGGTTATCTCTGAGTGTTATTTATCCTCTCCAGATTCGTCCTCTTCAGCCTCTTCATTCCTGTAAGCCACTTCTTCCATGGCCGCGCGCTTGGACGCGTCCTGGTAGTTCATCATAGTAGTCTCGGCCACGAATTTCATCTGAAAGAAGAGGCGGTTTCGCTTCCTATACGCCCAGATCAACGTTGCGATCACTAAGAGGATCAGCCCTATGATCAGGATATATTCTAAGGTTGTCACTTGATTCGCCCCACCGGCATTATAGCCAGGGGGCGTTCGTCTTTATTCAGGTTCAGGACTTTCTTTACTTCGTCATCGTGGAAGGCTCCGATGAACACGGTGCCCAGGTTCAAAGACTCGGCCTGGAGGTAGACGTTCTGCGCTGCGCAGCCGATTTCGATGTGAGAGTAGCGAATTCCCCTCTCGCCGTACTTCTTCATCGAACGTTCGTACACCGCGGTCAGCACGATGACGGCGGGTGCATCCCGGATGCACTCCTGCTCCAGTGCCGCTCCGCACAGGGCATGCCGTTTATCGCCCTCGGACAACAGGATTAGTTCGTGCTCGAAGGGATGGTATTTATAGATGCCGGCGGTCAGTTCCTTGACCTCTCCAGTGACAATATAGACGTCAAGAGGATAAAGGGCGCCCGCAGACGGCGCGCTGCGCAGGCCTTGAGAATCGGTAATTCCCTGCGCGGCCCAGAGGAGTTGGGATATTTCTTGTAGCGTTAATGAGCGATCCGCGTATTTTCTAACCGACCGCCTCTGCTGCAAGGCTTCTTCGACCGAAACCTCGCCTTTCCGGATGGGATCGGGCAGCTTGACCGTATCCTTCATTTCCTGTCCGCATGCCACGTAAGGCCTGGCAATAAGAAAGAGGATCGTCATACTGATAAGAAGCATTAAGGTCTTTTTCATGGCCATCGCCCCAATGGACTTTTACCAGTTATCCGAATAGGCTCCGGCTTGCACGCCGAAGGTTGCGTGCCAGTTCAGGGTATCGTATTCGGGTTTGCCTTCGGCTAAGGATCGAAAGACCTGCTGAACGTCATCAAAGCTCCATTTGGCTCCCAGTCGTTTTCCCAGCCGCTGCCAGATCTGCCATTGGGGCAAGGCCGCACCGAGAGGCTCAACGGCCTTCTCGAACTTCTGCACCAGGCCCTTGACGTTGGTGAAGGTGCCCTCTCTTTCAGCGTAAACGGCCATGGGCAACGCCACCGTCGCCTTTTGCCATAACCGATTCCTGTCGTGGGAAACGACGATCAACCAGTCCAGCTTGGAGGTCAGGGTCTCGGCGCTTTCACCGGCGACGCCTCCCAGATCCGTGCCGGAGACGATCAACCCCTTTATCCGTCCAGAGCGCAAGGCGTCGAGGATTGCAGGGGTTCGCATCCCCCTTTCAGCGGGTCCGAAACCCAGGTCCTGGAAGCCCCTGCGGTTAGGATAGGGGTCGTCTGTCAGCAGGAGATGATCGGCTTTTATATTATCGGTTGATGGAATTTCGGAGTCTACATGGATGAACTTGAGCGTATCTTTGAAGAGCCGTAGAGCTGCATAGGCGTCTTCGTTGCTGGCCGTGGGCGCCATGAGGAAAGCCAACGTTTCGGGGCCGGAACGCTTCAAGGTAGATTTAATCAGATCTTCAGCGCGTGCCAATGCTTGATCCCATTCGACCTCTTCGCCCGCCATCATCGGCGATTTCGCCCGGTTGGGATCGTCAATGAAGGGATAACCGTAACGCCCCCGGTCGCAGATCCACCAGCGGTTGACGTCAGGATTATAGCGAGGCTTGATGCGGTGCACTCTCTTGCCCGGATTCTTATAATCATGCTCAGTATCAACGTGCAGGTAGATGTTGCAGCCCCTGCTGCAGAGAGGACATATTGATTTCACTGACTTGAGATACCAAACTCGGCGCCGGAAACGAAAATCCCTGTCGAGAAGAGCGCCCACTGGGCAGAGATCCACCACATTGCCGCTGTATGGGTTATCGAGTTCTCGACCGGGGAAATTGATCAGCATTTCGTTGGATCCGTGCCCGAAGATGCCCAATTGTCTTTCACCCCAGATTTCATCGCAGAAGCGGACGCAGCGGCTGCACAAAACGCAGCGTTCGCAGTCCAGCATGACCGTCGGCCCGACGGGATAGACCTTGGGTTTGTGCCACTTTTCGACGTTCAGGCGGCTGTCGTAGAGCCCGTGGAGCATGTAGTAATTCTGCAGTTTACATTCACCGGCATCGTCGCATATGGGGCAGTCGGTGGGGTGGTTCATGAGCAGGAATTCCAGCACGCCCTTGACGGCTTTGGTTACCTCAGGCGTATTGGTGCGCACCACCATGCCATCCTGTGCCGGATTGGAGCAGGCCAAATCTAAGCGCTTGCGGCCGTTCTGTTCAATTTCCACCTGGCACATGCGGCAGGAACCGGCCACGCTTAGCCCCGGATGGTAGCAGAAGTGAGGGATATGAATGTCCAGTTTGCGGGCCGCCTGAATGAGGTTGGTGCCTTCGGGGACTTCGACTTGTTGTTCGTTGATGGTTAGTTCGGGCATATTTAGGGTTTAAGCTTAAGGTTATGTTGCAAGAAGCACTCTCTTGAAACTAAGGGAGATTTTCCAGGTCATCGTAGTCTTTATGTCTGCCGGTTGCTTTCTTGTTGATTTTGAGATGATCGAGATTGATGAAATGGACTTCGATACCTGCTATAGGCTCAACAATTCGCGCAGAGTAGCATTCGTCGAAACTTAAGCCGGATACGCTGGTGAAGATCTCAATCCTAAGCGGCGGATTACCCATACGCACAATTTGACCCTCCTTTGTAAATAGATTGGATGTCAGATTGGGAGGATCGAAACCAAACTCCTTTACCGCTGCGACGATTTTCTTCGCATTTTGCGGTGAAGTAGAGACCCAGATATCCATATCCGCCGTGGCGCGTGGGTAGCCGTGATAAGCCACCGCATAACCGCCGATCATCAGATACTTTGCCTCATGCTTGTTCAACGACTTCAAAAACTCTCTGAAGTCTGGCGGTAACTGGATCGTAGTCATAATTAAGTTGCCGCAGGAATTCGACAGCCTCCAGACGTTCGGCCGGCGTTCTCTTGAGCCAGTAGTCCTTCTCGTCTGCTGGATCGGATAAGCGCGCAATGCTAAAAGCGGTTTTGTCTAATTTGAAGAGGTCGGTCATTTTTTCTATTTGGTGCCTTCGGGCACTTGGACTTTTTTTTCGTTAATGGTTAGTTCGGGCATGATAAGGGATTTAGGATCAAAGGATCAAAGGGTAGCGCGGCAGCTTGCTGCCGCTATACCTTTTTAGTCTCAACCACGGATTCGCACGGATGTCGCGGATCGCACGGATTCCTCTCACATTATCCGTGTAATCCGTGTCATCCGTGGTTCAGAATTCAGTTTTTCCTCTGTGCCGGGAATTCGTGGCAGAATTCCCGGTGCCGTCGGGTCTCCGCACCCGACGGGTTCTTGGCTGCCGACTGCGGAGAGTCCGTAAGAGTCTTTATGGATCGGCAGCACACTTAATATTTAACGCCTTTTGTATTACCGCACTTTTTGATCCCCCCGAGCTTCGCCCACCCCCCTTAATAAGGGGGGCAGGGGGGATCTGGATTCTCGTAAGAGTCTTACGACCGGATCGGGCTGAAGCCCGTCCGGAATGACAATAATGAGGTCAGCGAAATCCGCTATGTCCGTGAAAATCCGTGGTTATTTTCTTGTGCCGTCGGGTCTCCGCACCCGACGGGTTCTTGGCTGCCGACTGCGGAGAGTCC
>CAZHMN010000003.1:48083-50769 GCA_964533705.1 uncultured bacterium | reverse complement strand
TTAATAAGGGGGGCAGGGGGGATCTGGATTCTCGTAAGAGTCTTACGACCGGATCGGGCTGAAGCCCGTCCGGAATGACAATCCCGCGATCAGTGCAATCTGTTTAATCTGTGATTCAGATGTTAATTCATCATCGCCAAAAATTCATCACGGAATTTTTCGACGAATGCCGTCGCCGGCATGGCCATAGCAGCGCCCAGGGGACAGACCGTTTTGCCGTTGATGTTGTCCGCCAGATCCAGGATCAAATCAAGATCGGAGGGTTTGCCTTCTCCGGCAAGGATTTTCTGCGAAATCTTGTAGATCCAGGTGCAGCCTTCGCGGCACTGGCTGCACTGACCGCAGGATTCGTGAGCGTAGAAACGGGTCATGACCATAAAGATGTGGGGGATAGAGACCGTTTCATCCAGCACGATCACGGCGCCCGATCCCAGCATGGTGCCGGCGGCCATCATGGCTTCAAATTCCAGCGGCACGTCAATTTCGTCGGGTTTTAACACTGGAGTAGATGAACCGCCTGGAATAACCGCTTTCAAGTTTTTGCCATCTTTGACGCCTCCGCATACGTCGTAGATCAATTCTTTCAGGGAAGACCCCATGGTCAGTTCGTAGATGCCCGGTTTTTCCACGTGGCCGCTGACTCCGAAAAGTTTGGTGCCGCCGTCGTTTTCCGTGCCCAGCTTCTGGAATTGCTCCCCACCCATGCGTAAAATATGCGGCACGCCGGAGAGGGTTTCGACGTTATTGATCACCGTGGGGCAGCCGAAGGCGCCGACCACCGCCGGGAAAGGAGGTTTCAACCTCGGCCAACCCTTGTGTCCTTCAAGCGAATTCAGGAGGGCGGTCTCTTCACCGCAGATATAAGCCCCCGCGCCCATGTGGATGATAACCTCCAGGTCGAAGCCGCTCCCCAGGATGTTTTTGCCCAGGAGTCCTTCCTTTTCCGCTTCTTTGATGGCTTTGGTTACGATTCGTTTGGGCTCGTAAAATTCGCCCCGCATGTAGATGAAGGCGGTGTGAATGCCCACGGCATAGCTGGTGATGGCGATGCCTTCGAGCAATTGATGCGGATCCTTTTCAAGCAGAGCGCGATCTTTAAAAGTGCCCGGTTCGCCTTCGTCGGCGTTGACGCAGAGGTACTTGGGCCTGGGTGAATCCTTGGGGACGAATCCCCATTTGACTCCGGCCGGGAAACCGGCTCCGCCCTGACCGCGCAGCTTGGCGGTCTTGACTTCTTCGATGATTTTTTCCGGCGGGATTTTCTCGGATAGCACCCTTTTCCACTGTTCGTAGGCGCCGCGGCTCAAAGCCGCCTTGATATGGGGTTGATCGGGATATTCGAAATTCTTACTGACCAGTTTGTACTCTGGCATTTTTATTCTCGCAACTGATTATCGGCTATCGCTCCGGGACTCTTCGGTTTTGCCGGGCTCTTCAAATTTTCGCTTCGGATCGTATTTTTTGATCAAATCATCCAGTTTTTGGGGCGTCAGATCGGTGTGCAGTTGATCGTTCACCAGCATGGCCGGGCCGCGGTCGCAGCAGGCGATGCATTCCACCCGTTCGACCGAGAAGAGGCCGTCTTCCGTCCTCTGGCCGTCCTCGATTCCCAGGCGGTTCTTGAGGTGATCTAAGATGGTTTCGGCTCCCATTAAGGTGCAGGAGATGTTGTGGCAGACCTGAAAGTGGTATTTGCCAATCGGGTGGCGGTGGAACATAAAGTAGAACATGGAGGTTTCACGCACCGTCACAGGGGAAAGGTCCATCAATTCCGCCACGGCCAATTCGGCTTCTTCGTCGAGGAAGCCGAATTCCTTCTGAGCAATGTGGAGAATGGGCAGGAGGGCCGCTTCTCGCTTGGGGTACAGTTCAAGGTAAGCCTGCACTTGTTGTTTGGTGGCTTCGGAAAATTTTTTCATAGCCGGATCTATGGTAATTTGTGTGATTTAGCAATGACCATAGGATTAAAATCCTATGCCCGAATCTCGCGTCAATTGGTTGAAACCAATGAACTCATTAAAGACTCCAGTCGCTTCAGCGACTTTACCCTAAATTCGGGCATCCGAATTCATTCGGATGTAAAATAAGCCTGCAATTCTAGTCTACTATTTCGCCCCCTTTTGACCGGGGTGCTCTTGTCATAGGATTAAAATCCTATGCCCGAACCTCATGTCAATTGGTTGAAACCAATGGGGCGTTATGTTTACTATCGATTAGAGTGATGATTCTTCTGATCCTTAACATATTGAATTGCACTATTAAGAGCCTTAGGTCCTACAGTGGTTATTCCGTAACCCTTCTGCCATTTTATCGGTTTATTTATGGAATACGGTATAATCCTGGAGGATTTTCCCTTTATCTTTTTTACAAAATCAGCAATGCAATGGGATGGTTTGAACCGTACCACCAGGTGGACGTGTTCAGAGACTGCTTCATAGGCCAGTATTTCATAACCTTCCTCATTAGCTGCTTCTCGAATAATTTTACCTAAAGCCCTTTTTACCTCTCCGTCAATTAACTCAACTCTGGAAACCGTATTCCAGTTGATGTGCGCGTACATCTGGTGAGAAGTCTGGAATAACCTCATTAAAGACTCCAGTCGCTTCTTCCGAAGGAATCCCTTCGGGAAGCGACTTTACCCTAAATTCGGGCATCCGAATTCATTCGGATGCGATGAAGGTGTTAA
>CAZHMN010000003.1:46723-47983 GCA_964533705.1 uncultured bacterium | reverse complement strand
GACTTTACCCTAAATTCGGGCATCCGAATTCATTCGGATGCGATGAAGGTGTTAATTCCTCACTGATTACCGATCCAGTTCCCCGCCGATCATGTTGAGCGATCCGAAGACCGGCACCACGTCGGCGACCATGTGATCCTGAATCATGAAGGGGATGGCCTGCACTAACGGGAAGCAGGGCGGTCGGCAGCGGCATTTATAAGGCTTGTCCTTGCCGTCGGAAACGACGTAAAAGCCCAGTTCTCCGTTGCCGCCTTCCACCGCGGCATAGACCTCTCCGGGAGGCGGCTGGATGCCGTGTCCGTCCATGACCAGCTTGAACTGGTTTATCAAACCTTCGATGTTGGAATAGACGTTCTGTTTGTCGGGAAATTTCACCGTATGATCGAGAGCATTGACCGGGCCGTCGGGTAACTGTTTGAGGCACTGGTCAATGATGCGCAGGGACTGGCGCATCTCTTCCATGCGCACCAGGTAGCGATCCAGCACGTCGCCGTTGGCTCCGACCGGGACGACGAAATCCAGGCGGTCATAGATCGAATAGGGGTGGGCGCGGCGCACGTCGTAGGGAACGCCCGAGGCTCGCAGGCAGGGGCCGGTGAAGCCCATGTTTACGGCCTCGTCGGCTTTAACCGTGCCGATGTCTTTAACTCGATCTATGAAGATGCGGTTGCGGGTCAACAGCTTGTCAATTTCCCAGATGACCTTTTCCACAAGGGGCATAGACTTGCGGCAGTTTTCCTCGAATCCTTCAGGCAGATCGGCGCAGATGCCGCCGACGCGGGTGAAGTTCGTGGTGATCCTGGCGCCGCATGCCGATTCGATTAGATCGTAGAGCCACTCACGAGCTTTCATGGTGTAGAGAAACACGGTGAAAGCGCCCAGTTCCATAGCCGCTGCGCCGATAGCGGTCACATGATCGGCGACGCGGGAGATTTCGGAAAGCAGCACGCGCACGTATTCGCCCCGTTCGGGAACCGTGATGCCCAGCAGTTTTTCCACCGCCATGCAGTAGCCGCAGTTGTTGATGATGGGGCTGACGTAGTTCAGTCGGTCGGTGTAGACGATGGCGGTGTTCCAGGAGTTGTTCTCCACCGACTTTTCGAAGGCGCGGTGCAGGTAGCCGATTTCGACGTCGGACCAGACGATCCTCTCGCCGGTGATGCGCACCATAATGCGCACAATGCCGTGCATGGAGGGGTGGGAAGGCCCCATATTGAGGAACATCTCCTCGACGGGGATTTCTTCTTCCAGCACCTC
>CAZHMN010000003.1:23864-46623 GCA_964533705.1 uncultured bacterium | reverse complement strand
GGCTCGATCGCCTGATCGGAGCGCCGAACCTCGGGTTTGCGCAGCGAAACTCTGGGCTGCCGTCCCTTCAAGGGGTAATCCTTGCGCAGAGGATGTCCCTGGAAGCCCTCGTAGAGCATAATCCGGGTCAGATTGGGGTGCCCCGTGAAGCGGATGCCGTAGAGATCGAAGCATTCCCGCTCGAACCAGTTTGCGGCGGCATATACAGGCGTGATCGAAGGCATTTCGGGATCAGCTTCGCTCAATCTGATTTTCAGCCGAATGCGATGCTGTTTGGGAATGGAAACCAGATGGATGACCACTTCGAAGCGCGGCTCTCTGCCGATGTAGTCCACGGCAGTGAGATCCATGAAGAGATCGAAGCAGGCTTCCTCGTCATCGCGCAGAAAGTTTAGTATTTCGTTGATCGCTTCACGATTGACCACGACGACCAGTTGATCGTGTGGAAAAGAGATCTCCTCGATGGAAGATCCGAACTTTTCCTTTAAGCTGTCCAAATAGAGGGGATTCTGGGTCATTGTTTTACCAGCGTTCAAGAAGTTTTTTGCCCATTAGGTCCAGAACGAATTCATCCTGTGAAGGGATGATCACGTGATCTCCCGGAAATTTTCGTTGGCCAGTTTTTGCGCTTCGGGTAATTTTTCATTGATCAGAAAGTAACCCAGATAGGGGCGCAGATAGAAAGGATCCAGCTCGTCGCTGATCACGGTGATCTGTGCATTAGGTTCGCGCTTGCGAATCTGAAGTAAAGCGGCTCGACCGGCCGCTCCGCAGCCGATGATAATATGGTTCATTCAGTCTCCGGTGGGGGAGGGTTCCATTGATGTTTATGAAGTTTAGTTGGCTATATATTTATTTTAATTCTATTTTTCTCGTCTGAATTTTCTGCTGCAGTTTAATCAACCCATCCAATACCGTCTCGGGACGGGGCGGGCAGCCGGGGATGTAAACGTCCACCGGGATGATGGTATCAATGCCCTGCACGGTGGCGTAGTTATCGTAGGGCCCACCGGCGGAAGCACAGGCGCCGAAGGCGATCACCCACTTTGGCTCGGCTATTTGTTCGTATATTCTTCGCAGCACCGGTGCAATTTTGTGAGAAACTGTTCCTACGACAATCAGCAGATCCGACTGGCGGGGTGAAAAGCGCGGCAATCCCGCTCCGAAGCGGTCAATATCGTAATGGGCGCAGGCGACCGACATGTATTCCATACCGCAGCAGGCCGTGACAAAGGGATAGAGGAAGAGGGAATACTTTCTGCCCCAGCCCAGGATGGATTCGTACTTTGTTGTCATGGCGACGCCGGGAATGCCTTCCGATCCTATTTCCATTCCAGTACTCCTTTCTTGACGGCGTAGAACAAGCCTGCCATGAGGACAACAATGAAGATAACCATTGAGATGAATGCCACGATGGACAATTCCTGGAATACCACCGCCCAGGGGTAGAGAAAGACGATTTCTATGTCGAAGATGATGAAGAGGATGGCGACGAGATAGAATTTAACCGGGAAACGAACATCGCTGGCGTCCTTCGTCGGTGGTATGCCGCACTCGAACGGTTCGCCCTTCACCGGTGTCATCTTTTTGGGCCCCAGAAAAACAGCCACGGCCATCATGATGGCAGTCATCACACCTGCTGAGATCAACAGCCAGACGATGGGGGTGAATTCTCCGATCACAGTTTATTGCTCCTTTCCGCAAATTGTTCCGCCAGAAGCGATCTTCCCGGCTTGAATTTAGCCATGCCGACGGAATCCAGGAAGCGATCTATGAGAGTTTGCTGGATTTCATCACTTTTGCTTTTGGTCTTATGGGTGAGAATAATTCGTCCGCCGGCCATCTGATCATGACCTCCCCCCGCGCCGAATCCGTTAGCTATTGCCGAGGCGACAATGCCGGCATCTAAATTTCCTCGCGCGAAACGGATGGAATAGACGATCTGATCTTCGTAGCGGCCGATCACCAGAGATCGCTGCACGTACTCGTGGCGGAGGAGGAAATCGGCGATTTCTGCTGCCGCATCCGGGACCGGTATTTCACCCAGAGTCGTGACAACCGCATTGCCGAAGAGGGCTGCTTTCTCGATTCCGACCAGAAAAAGCTTGAAGTAATCTCCGGGGATTTTCGCCTTGAGGATACTGTGCAGCAGTTCCCAATCGACGGAGTTAAAAAGGGAAAAATAGGCCCGTTGATCGGCGTTGCAGAGGCCCCGTCCCAGGTCAGCAGTCTCGGACTTAATAGCGTAAAATAAGGCCGTCGCTAATTTTTTGCTGTACCTCAACTTCTGGCCCTTGAAATACTCTACCAGAATTGTGCTCACTGCGCCGTACTCCGGGCGGATATCAACGAAAGGCAGGTCGAGGGGACGGCGGATGGGGTGATGGTCAATCACCGCAGTGATGGGCATTTGGGGCGGCAGGTTGGAATTGCCGGATCCCGGCTGTGCGTCCACCATGACGACGGCATCCCAGCTTTTATCCTCCAAAAGATCTATCGGCAAAAGATCGAGATTCAATTTCAAGGTCATCGCACGATTTTCCGCTCGACCCAGAATGCCACCGATGGCAATGCGTGCGGTAATTCCTTTCTTCTTACGAATCAGCGTTTGCAGGGCCAGGCACGAAGCCAGCGCATCGGGATCGGGATTATCGTGAGAGGTTAATAGAATTTCACCCGAATCGGGGAGCGTGTCTAGCAACCGTTGTGCTTTTTCCTCCGGATCCCAGGGACGGTCGGCCAGTAGATCACGAATTGAATTTTTTGCAGCCTTTTGAGGCATTTTCCTTTTAGGCTTGATCACTCCGCGCCGGGTGTATGGTTTTTTTACGCCGTATGATTTCCTTCATCTTTGACCGGCGTGAGAGGCTTTTTCACTGAACAGGCAGAATGTCCGGCCACAATCGGCCATGAAGGATATTTGCGCGGTTATCAGATAAAGAACTTTAAATATAAAAAGAAATTCTCAAGGATTCAACCCCTTTTCGCTCTGATCCTTTTTACCAGAGATTGGGATGTATCGCTTTCACTCGTCGAGGCATTTTATCGGTAAATAAAATTATTCGCCCATCCCAGACGTTCCGACCTTTCCCGTCTCATAATCCAGTTCCGATCCCATGATGCTGTGCGGGATAGAGAATATCAGCAGCAGCAGAATGGCGGCTCCCACTACGTAAGCCCGCGCTGACCGGCCTTTCATTCCAGTGATAACGGCGATTATCCAGCCGATCAGGGCAATTAAAGTTTTGTTATCAGTCAGGTCCCAGCCGAAGGGCACGCCTGTCCAGAAGGAGCCGAAGGCGTATTTCTGCACGATGGGGCCCATGACCATTCCGCCAAGGATGAGTAACGCCGTCGCCCAGAGGGCATAATTACGAGGGCGTCCATCTCTCAGGAGTGCTTCCAGGCCCGCACGAGTGGAAATCAGCATGGCGGCGAACATCAAAAAGATGTGTGGAATCAGCGCCCAGGCGGGTACGTTTCCCTTGAAACGGATGACCAGGACGCGATCTCGAGGGACGGTGACTAACTGATCGCCTTTATAGAGCCTCAGATAATATTCCAACTTTCCCGCGGGTGGTTGGTGTGGCAGAAGACCTGAAAGATCATCGCCGCTGCGCTGAAGGGGGACTTCAGTCCAATCCTCGTTCACGTTATAGCGCTTGTAAACCAGCACGCCTTCAACTTCGGGATCTGCGATGGCGATGGTGATGGGGGCGCCGGTGTTTCCATCCTGGCTGCGGATCAGCTCGTAATCGTAAGCGACACCGCCAATCGTAACCTGACCTCGAGCCGGGTATGTAGGTCCGGTGGTACGTTGATACACGGCAGCAGCCAGTGTAATAACCAGCGCTAACGCCCAGAAGATAAAAGTCCGCACGATCGTCACTCTATTTGTTGTAAGTTGAAAGACATCAGGTTTATTCGGATTTTTAATATGAAGAAGCATGTGACTATATTTCCCAAATATAATCAAAATCCCTTTTGTAATCAATGACTTTTCCGGTCACTCCCGTAAGAAACGCTTCACCTCATTTTTTCCATTTCAAACCCGGCCGCAGCTTCTTCACCAGCCACAATCCGGCCAGGAAACCGCCGATATGAGCCATGTAGGCGATGTTTGTTCCGCCGCCACCCACCGATCCGGCGGCGTAGAAAAGCTGCATCAGAAACCAGAAGGCCAGCACCCAAAAAGCCGAAATCCGCATGGTGGTAACGAAGAAAAAGATAAACACCAATACCAGCACCCGGGCACCCGGAAAAGTCACGAAGTAAGCTCCCAGGACTCCCGCGATGGCGCCTGAGGCGCCGATCATGGGGACGTCGGAAAAGGGATTCAAGACCAGGTGAGCCAGCGCTGCCAGCACGCCGCAGAGCAGATAGAAGAACAGAAAACGAAACTTGCCCAATACGTCTTCGATGTTGTTTCCGAAAATCCACAGGTAGAGCATGTTGCCCGCCAGATGCAGAATACCGCCGTGCAGAAACTGAGACGTTATCAGGGTCAAACCGGAGGGGATGTCCCCGTGAAATCGCCGCGCCGATCCCAGCAGTTCGGCGGGCACCATGCCGTAGGTCATGACGAAGGCCTGCTGGGCATGAAGGGGCAAAAAGAGCTGGTACAGGAATACTATAATATTCACAGCGATCAGGGACAGCGTCATCAAGGGGAAAGTCTGCCCGGGATTTTCGTCCTTCAGCGGGATCATGGATTCACGACGTTGATGGTTCTCTGAATGCGGCGTTCATTGCCACAGAAATCCTTAACGGTGACCACAACGCGATGTTGCCCCGGAGAAATCGAGTCTTCCGGTTGGCCGAAGATTCGATCTTTCTCCGGATCGTATTCCATCAGCACCCACTTCCCGTCTATCTCCAGGGAAATGGTGCGGTCATCCACTCCGGAAAGCTCGTCAACTATCTTCAGCCTAAAGGTGGGTTGGCGATTCGAAGTTGTAAGTCTGGGGGAAAGCCAGCGAAGTTCGGGAGGATCAACGTCCTTGATCAGGGCGTATTTTTCCAGGGTGGGTGTCACCCCGCTGACGGCACTCGAAACCAGGCGGCGGTCGTTATCCACGAAGGTCCACTTCCCCTTCTTGGAGAGGGCATAAATACCCAACTTATCAGGTTGAGTTTCATCTTTCGGAATTGAGATGGATACCTCAACCTCTCCTTTTAGGGGCACGTCAAAAGGATTCAAGGTATAGATTTGACTCTTAAATATTTCCTTTGCTGGAGGTTTTTTGGGGGTCACTCGAGTGTAGAGAGTGCTGTAAACGGTGCCGCGCCTGAAGTGGGCGCGAAAGAGACTGTCTTCTGAAAATACCACGCCGCCGCTGATTGGAATGGGCTGAATGACCCAGGCGGCGGTATCCACACGGATGCTTCCACGATCATCTTCCAGTTGGATTTCGAAGGTCCAGGTACCGGACGAAAAAGGCTCCAGCGGGAGTTTGCCAATCCATTCAGGGCCGTGGTGGATGAGAGGAATACGCAATTCGAAGGGTTGGAGCATGAAAAGCTGTATATCCGTGATAGATGGATGATCCACCACTGAAAAAGCGATAAAGTCGTCGAAAAAATCAGCCTTAAGATGGGTATCAGTCTGCAGGCCGTGTGCCTTGGCCGCCGCCGGATTAGTTCGCGATCCCCAAAAACCGGCCCAGCGCGAAAAGCTGGGAACTGTCGGATAAACCGATTCCTGTTGGAAATTCAACTGTCCACTTACGTATGTTGTGTTTCCTGTGTAATCCACCAGGATGATCTCAAAATCGTGCCTGCCTGCAGGGAAATTGCGGGTATCCAGAATCCCCTCACCGGCACGATAGAAATCAACCGTGGTATGAGGGTTTCGCCAGAGCTGGTGGAAAACCCCGATGCCACGACGCTGTAGGCGGAAGTTCCTCTCCAGTTCGACCTGTTTGGTTTTTTCGAAACCGATGCTGTCGTAGCGCGCCGAAAAGCAGAGAGAGTCGTCAATGTAGAAGTCCAAGCCGTAAAAACTCATCTTGTTATCGGCCCCATCGGCCAGATCGTAGCCTGAAATCCCCATACCGAATTTGCCGTAAATGTCGGGGATTTCTTCAAGCTTATAAAAGCCTGTGAAACCGCGTTCAGAGGATTTGAGGCTGTAAATTTTCGGTTCGAAGTTGGCCTCTATCTCGGATTCGACGTCCAAGGGGATTAGGGCGATTTCCTCTGCCACCGGGGGGCGTGAATCCTCAACGACAAAACCGAACAGGTTGGGATTTAAATATCCTTCGTCATCTCGAATTTCGAAGTGTAAGTGGGGATGCCCGATGCCGGAAGATCCGCTGTAGGCGACGATGTCACCTTTTTTGAAAGGGATCTCACCCGGCTTAAAATATATCTGGCAGCGGAAACTGCGAT
Organism: uncultured bacterium; assembly: GCA_964533705.1. Lineage (GTDB taxonomy): Bacteria > Electryoneota > B3-LCP > B3-LCP > B3-LCP > CAZHMN01. Next base: position 40,233 of record CAZHMN010000003.1, on the reverse strand, counting down.
GCTGGTATTGCTTCTTTCTGACGATCTTTTCCACCGGCGGCGCGAAGCGCTGCAGGTGCGCGTAGACCGCCGTTCTGCCGTCTTTCAGTTTCAGATATAAGGCTCTTCCATAACCGTATGGGGACACTCGAACCCGGACCACGTCGCCGTCCTCGACGGCGTAGCAGGGATATCCCACGCTGGAATTGGTGCGGATGTCGATGCCAAAGTGAAAATGACCTTCGCGTGTTTCCGCGAAGGAGCTGGAGAGAGTCCTGCTGGCGTTGGTCGGCCAGATATAGTCTGGAAGGGAATCCCCGGTCACTCCTTGCAGCGCGGGGGCAGTTCCGTTTTGGATGAGGATCAGGAAAAGCGCCGGGAGAAAAAAGAAACGCCCCAAGGCGTTTCGAGACGTCAATATTGGTTGATTCATAGCTTTCAAGTTAAGGAATCTGCTCCAATAGACTGCGTGCTCGGGAGACGTATTCGCTGGAAGGATAGGTTGATAGTAAACGGACGAGTTGCTCTTTTGCTTCCGGATATTGATTCATCTGCAGCAGACACAGGGCGATTTTGAGTTGGGCGGCATCCGATTTATTGCTCTGAGGGAAGGTAAAGACCTTTTCAAATTCGGCCTGAGCGTTCTCGTACTGCTTCTGAGCGAAGTAACATTCCCCTAACCAATACTGACAGTTATCCGCCAAGGGGTGGTTACGATCCGATTCGGCCAACTTCTTGAATAAACCCGCTGCCTGCAGATACCATCTCTTTTTGAAGAACTCCTGAGCGCGATTGTAGTCCGCCTGGAAATCACCACTGAGGGTAATTTCCTTTAAGCTGGATTTCTTGGTGGTCCCTTCAAGGTTGGCTTTCAACTCCAGATTTTGGAAGCGGAGATCACTCAGGGTTTCTTCCTGCTGGGCGATCGTCTCATCTTTAGCGGCAAGAGTTTCTTGCAGGTTCTGAATGGAATTTTCAGCCTGCACCAGGCTGGTCTGGACGGATTGAATTTCCGTTTGCAGGGAATCATTCTGTGTCTGCAATTGAGAAACCTGCTCTTCCAGAACTCTGACCCTTGAGCCCGAGCAACCGCACAGGAAAAACAGCAGTCCGAGACCTGCTAATAGGGGGAGATATTTCTGCACCTTGGCCCTCTTCCCGATTAATGGTTGAATTAGTGAAAAGGTAAAGTCTTTTAATAAAAAAGTCAAGTCTTTTTAATGTGACTACGCAAAGAAAAATTGGACATTTTTTCTTTGGCCCTGGAATGAAAGCCGACATATTTTCAATGTTGAAGAGCCTAAAACCTCATGGAATCCTGCTGTAATCCTGTTTAATCCGATACCTCTGCGAAAAAAATGAATATTCAGACTTGTTCAAGCATTAAGGGGTGAAAACCTCCGGGGATTAATTGAACGACTTGTAAAAAAAACATTTGCATTGGCAATAAATTTTGTTTAAATTGCTAATCCGAACGTAATAGCAAGCGGTTTTTTAGTGTCGGAAGAAGAGAAATTCGCTGAATTTTTACGGGGTGCCGGTTTGAAGATGACCAGCGCTCGGCGGTCAGTTCTGGAGGAGGTCTTTCACTGTCACGACCACTTCGATGCGGATGAGCTTTATCTACGGCTAAAAGAAAGGCACGCCAAGGCATCGAGGGCTACCGTCTATCGCACTTTGACTCTCCTGGTCAGCAGCGGCTTGGTGCGCAAGATGGATTTAGGCGATGGTCGAAGCACCTATGAGCATGTTTTGGGACATCCGCATCACGACCACCTCGTCTGCGTCAAATGCGGTTGCATACTGGAATTTCACCATTCCGGCATTGAAGAGTTGCAGATGCAGGTTTGCCGCGATTTCGATTTCAAGATGCTCTCGCATACTCAGCAAATTTACGGAATATGTAAGAAATGCAGCATGAAGGAAAATACTCCTGATTAGCTGCATTTTTGGTTTTCAACGCGTCGAACCGTTTGACCCTCAATACCGACGGATTGCGCGTTAGGATATGTCGAATGACCTTCCTGGAAAAACTAGAGCGAGTCACTGCACCGAGTAGCCTGGGTTTATGCGTAGGTCTAGATCCCGATCCCAACAGGCTTCCTCTCCAATTTTCCCCCAATCCGGATGGTATATTTCAATTCTTACTTAAAGTAATATCCGTCAGTGCACCCTATGCGGCAGCCTATAAGGTGAATACCGCTTTTTACGAAGCCTGGGGTCAAGAAGGCTGGTCATTATTAGAGAATATCGCCAAAGTTCTCCCGGAATCCGCCGTCCGCATCGCCGATGCCAAGCGTGGAGATATCGGCAATACGGCAAAGCACTATGCCCGGGCCTTCCTTGATCGAATGCCCTTTGATGCGGTAACCTTGAATCCCTATATGGGCGGAGATACTCTGCAACCATTTCTGGAGAATGCCGATAAGGGAGCCTACGTTCTGGCACTGACCACGAATCGCGGTTCTAAAGATCTGCAGTATTTTTCCGATGGAAAGAGTACGTTGTACCAGCATATTCTGCAGATGATACCGACCTGGGCTCCCAACGGTAATTTAGGTGCGGTCGTGGGAGCAACCCATCCGCAAGAACTCGCACTTATCCGGCGGCAATTCCCCTCTATTCCCTTGTTGATCCCCGGTATCGGTGCGCAGGGCGGGGATGCCCAGGCTATCGTTGAAATCGCCGGAGGCGAAGATCGGGGCCCGCTTCTGGTTAATGTCTCCCGCGCGCTTCTGTACCCGGACGACGATTTGGATTTTCCCGAAAACGTCAAGCAAGCGTGCCTTAATTTTCGAGAATTATTAAAAATAAAGCTCAATTCCGTCTAACGGAGAATCCTTGATGCCCGTAAACATATCGGCTGGAAGAGTTCAGGAGCTTTTGAAAAAATGCGGCGCCCATATAGAGGGTCATTTCGAATTGCGTTCGGGGCGCCACAGCGGGCATTATGTGGAGAAATTTCGCCTTCTGGAGCGCCCGGAAATTGCCTCCGAGTTGTGCCGGGCTATGGCGGATGCCTTCAGGGAGGCGAACATTGAGCGAGTGGCCGGGCCGGCACTGGGCGGCGTCGTCATCGCCTATGAAGTCGCGCGGGCATTGGGAGTTCCTTGTGCGTTTGCTGAGAGGACCGAAAACGGGTTGGAATTCAGGCGCGGTTTCACCTTCCGCCCCGGGGAAAGAGTGCTGGTGGTCGAGGATATCGTAACCACCGGCGGTTCAGCGCGGCAGGTTGTGGATGCCGTGCGCCGGGCGGGCGCCGAACCGGTGGGTGCGGCGGTGCTGGTCAATCGATCCGGCAAACCGCTCGATTTGGGAACGCCGGCGCTGGCTCTTTTAGACATGGACATTCCGACCTATGACCCGGCCGATTGTCCCTTATGTAAAAAGAATATCCCCCTGAGAGCTCCGGGAAGCAAGGGGGCACAATAGAATGATCGTTTTGAGTAGTTATTACGTAGTAAAGAAGTCTGTAAAATGAATCACGAATTAATAATAAAAGCCACTGAAAAGATAATTATCATGAAGGGGTATAATAATAAGAAAAGATTATACTCCGGTTTGAGGAAACAAGTATGAAGTTCTGCATCTTAGCATCTGGATCCGAAGGAAACTGCACGTTCGTCGAGGATTCCGAGGGATATGGGGTGTTGGTTGACGCCGGTCTCTCGATGCGGCGCACTGCCGACCATCTGGCCCAAGTCAATAAAGACTTATCCAAAATACACGCCATGTTGATCAGCCACGAGCATTCCGATCATCTGCGAGGGGCGGCAGTGCTGTCGAGGAGATTGGATTTGCCCATTTACGCCAGCGAGGGAACGCTTTCGTTAATCAAGCGATACCTTCCGGGGACACCGCAATTGCACTCCCTTAACGGGTGCTGTCACGGGTTCGGTTCACTGGAGGTGGAAGCTTTTCTGGTCAGCCATGATGCTCCGGAAACCATGGGTTTCTTGATCAGGGAAGGGGAACGCCGGCTGGCCATCGCCACCGATCTGGGCGTCGTTGATCTGCCTACATTGGGCTGGCTCCAGGAATGCGACGCCATCATCCTGGAAGCCAACCACGATCTGGACATGCTGATCGAGGGGTCATACCCCTGGGAATTGAAGCAGCGGATTAAGAGCACTCTGGGACACTTATCCAACGATCAGGCGGCGGAAGCGCTGATTAAAATCGCTTCGCCCAGGCTGAAGCGGGTGGTGCTGGCTCATCTGAGCCAGGAGAACAACCGGCCGGAGATCGCCCTGGAACGAGTCCGCGGTCACCTGCACGGAAACGGGCACACCCACATTGACGTCGTCGTGGCCGAGCAGTACAGGCCCACGGAGGTGTTTGAGGTGTGATTTAATTATTTGCATTCCCCCCAAAAACTTTTCCCCCGAAAGCGGTTGAACTTGCGGGGGATTTTTTGTATCTTGATTATTCTAAAATACCCACTTATAGCGAATTGCGAAGGATGTGTACGATTCTAAGGCTTGTCACTCCGGCTTGTCCGGAGTCTGACAAGCTATCCGATTTCCGACATATCCACTTTCAGCAGATGGCGGGAATGACAGCTTGTATCGACTTAATCAGTCGGAACATCGCGAGTTCTTTTCAAAGACTACTATAATTGGATCGCTTTTGGATCTATCTTCAAATATAATAACCGTTAAACCGAAGGAGGAAACATGCTCCCCGAATTCGCACCCACTTCCCTGACCGATTTCAGCAAGAACGAAAACCGCCAGGCCATGCTCTCCGCACTGGATAAAGTGCAGAGTCTGTTCGGTCAAAATTATCCGCTGGTCATCGGTGGGGAAGAGATCCATACAGACGATAAGATCACCTCGATCAATCCGGCCAAGACGGAGGAGGTCGTGGCTTATTTTTCGAAGGGCACCAAAGAGCACGCCGAGAAGGCCATCACTGTGGCTGACCAGGTGTTCCAGCACTGGAGTCGTGTGGCTCCTGAGGAGAGAGCCCGCTACTTGTTGAAGGCCGCCGCAATCATGAAGCGCCGCCGTCTGGAACTGGCCGCCTGGATGGTCTTTGAAGTGAGCAAGAACTGGGTCGAAGCCGACGCCGACGTGGCTGAAGCCATTGACTTTCTGGAATTCTACGCACGCGAGATGATGCGCTACGGTCAGCCCCAGCCGGTAACGCCGTATCCCGGTGAAGAAAACGAACTGTATTACATCCCCCTGGGCGTCGGAGCGGTGATTCCCCCGTGGAATTTTCCCCTGGCGATCCTCTGTGGGATGACTTCGGCGGCCATCGTGGCGGGCAATACGGTGGTATTGAAACCGGCTTCCACCGCTCCGGCGATCGGTTACCAGTTCTACAGGATCATGAAGGATGCGGGTCTGCCCGACGGTGTTCTGAACTTCCTGCCCGGCCCCGGCAGCAAGATCGGCGATACCATCGTTCAGCACCCCCGCACCCGCTTCATCGCCTTCACTGGATCGAAGGAGGTGGGCTTGCGCATTCACGAACTGGCCTCCAGGCTGTCCGAAGGCCAGATCTGGCTCAAGCGCACCATCCTGGAGATGGGCGGCAAGGATTTTATCGTGGTGGACGATACCGCTGATCTCGACGATGCCGCGCAGGGAATCGTCACTTCGGCATACGGCTTCCAGGGGCAGAAGTGCTCAGCCTGCTCACGGGCGATCATACATGCCGACGTGTACGATGAAGTCATCGCTCGCATCGTCGAGAAGGCCGGGAAGATCACCATTGGGGAGCCCAAAGATCAGGGCAACTTCCTGGGAGCCGTAATTGACGAAGCGGCTTATAACAAGATTCTGGAATACATCGAGATCGGCAAACAGGAAGGCAAGTTGGTACTGGGCGGTGAGAGAGGGCCTTCAGGGGGTTACTTCATTCAGCCGACCATCGTCAAAGACGTGGATGAGAACGCCCGCCTCGCCCAGGAGGAGATCTTCGGGCCGGTCTTAGCCTGCATAAAGGCGCGGGACTTTGAGCACGCCGTCAAAATCGCCAACGGCACCGAATTCGGCCTGACCGGTGCGCTGTACAGCAACGACCGGGCGAATATCGAATTTGGCAGGCGTGAACTGCATGTGGGTAACCTCTACTTCAACCGCAAGTGCACAGGCGCGCTGGTGGGTGTGCAGCCCTTCGGCGGTTTCAACATGTCGGGCACCGATTCGAAGGCCGGTGGGCGGGATTACCTGCTGCTGTTCACCCAGGCGAAGTCGGTAGCAGAGAAGTTTTAGCCGAGAACCGTGAACAGAGGGCAGAGAAAAGAAAACCGTAAAGGCAGCCTGGAAGTGGCTGCCTTTTTTAACCGCAAAACCTCTATCTTTTTTCCTACACCCAACTCACCCCCAAGTTCAGCAGCAGGCCGATTAATCAAGTGAAAGCATTTATGGATCAAGGAAAACAGTGGATAAGTAATGATGTTTACCAGATTTTAATGCACCAACCCCCTCACCACCTCCTCCACCCCCATAAACTGCAAACCAAGGTCATTATAGATTGAATTATCCGCCGGTGGCTTGGCTTCTAACAGCATGTTGATCTGCCCGCGCGAAAGCGGAAACCACTTGAAGCGGTCTAACTTAGAAGCCAGCAGCCGCATCAAGGAGATGGGATTTCTGATGAAGAGAACTCGCCTGCCCCTCACCGCTGCCACTCGTGCCACCATTTCCCGGTAGGATACTACTTCACCGGCCAGTTCGTAAGTCTTGCCGAAGGTGGCACCGTTCTCCATCGCATTGGCAAACGCTCGTGCCACCGTGGAGACCCCGACGGGTGCCACCGATGACGATCCATCCCCGATAAGTGGCACGACGTGCCACCGAATCATGCTGGAAATCATCCGGAAGAATTCGCCGTCCGGCCCCAGAATCAGCGAGGGGCGGATGATGGTCCAGTTCAGGCTGGAGGTGTGCACCAGTTCCTCGGCCTGCGCCTTGGTGCGGTGATAGCAGGCGGCGGAATCGGGATCAGCCCCCAGCGCGCTCATGTGCACGTAGCGTTGGATGCCCGCTTCATGGCAGGTCCAGAGCAGGTTGCGCGTGGCATCTACATGCAACCGCTCGAAGGTGATGCCCTCTTTGGGGAACTGGCGGATGATGCCCACCAGATGGATGACCGCCTGGCAGTCCGAAAGCCTACCGGCATCCAGCGTTTCGCGTTGGGTGACGTCTCCGACCATCTCCTGAACTCCCTGCAGAGAATTCGGGCGGCGCACCAGAGCGACGATTTCATGTCCCCTTCCCTTCAGTTCTTGGATGATATGCCGTCCCACGAAGCCGGTGCCGCCGGTGATAAAGATTTTCATGGGTTTATCCCAATCTAGATCAGGATTGTTTCTCCACGCCCGCCTTACTTCACCCTTGACAAATTCGGCGAAAAGTCGTATATTAACGATTGAATTGCAATATAGTGAATATCAGTTTAAAAGTCAAGGTTAATCCATGCCCGAGGAAAAAATCCGCCAGAAGTTGCTGGGTAAGATTCCCGGCATGCCGGCTCTGCTGAATTACCCGGAAATCCGCGCCCTGAGAGAGTCGCATCCCGCCCTGTTTATCAACGACATCGTGCGCCGCGAACTGGATAGCTTGCGCTCCTTCATCTTGGAGGCGCCGGAAGAGGATCTGGGTAAGCTGAAAATAAATGAGGCCGACGTTGCTTTGAGGGCGCTGGACATCGCCCGGCGTGCTCTGGAACCTTCCGTCAGGCCGGCGATCAATGCCGCAGGGGTTATCCTGCACACCGCCCTGGGAAGGGCGCCCCTGGCTCCGGCCGCCCGGGAATCCGTGCACCGGGCGCTGGCAGGCTACTGCACACTGGCGATCAACGAGGAGAGCGGCAAGCGAGGCGACCGACACCTGCACCTGGACCGGCTGCTGGCTCATATCACGGGCACTGAGGCGGGCATCATGGTCAACAACAACGCCTCAGGCACCATGCTTATCCTGAACACGCTGGCGCAGGGAAAGGAAGTCATCGTCAGTCGCGGCCAGTTGATCGAAATCGGCGGTGCTTTCCGTATCCCTGAAGTGATGGAACGATCCGGTTGCAAGCTGGTCGAAGTGGGTACCACCAACCGCACGCATCTGCGCGATTACGAGAACGCCATCACCGAGGAGACCGCCGCTATCCTCCGGGTTCATACGTCGAACTATCGTATCATCGGTTTCCACAGTGAAGTCCCCTTGAAGGATCTGGCCGCGTTGGGGCGTAGGCATGGTTTGCCGGTCATTGACGATCTGGGTTCGGGAGCCCTGGTGGACTTGAGCCAGTACGGTTTACCCAAGGAGCCGCTGGTGCAGGAATCGGTGCGTGACGGTATGGACGTGATCTGCTTCTCCGGGGACAAGATGCTGGGAGGGCCGCAGGGAGGTTACCTTATCGGCAAAAAGGAGATCATTGAACGGGTTAAGAAAAATCCGTTGGCGCGGGCACTGCGCTGCGATAAGATGTCCTACGCGGCGGCTGAAGCCACTTTAAAGCTCTACCTGGAGCCAGAGAAGCTGACGAAAACGCATCCCGTACTGTCAATGATCACGGAGCAACCTGCGTCGGTAAAAAGACGCACGCAGGCATTGCGGCGAAGGCTGTTGTCTGAAGTTGAAGGCAAAGCGGAGCTTTCCATTGTCCCCGGGGAAACTGAAATGGGATCGGGAAGCCTTCCGGGCAAGAGCATTCCCACCTTCGTCCTGCAACTCAAACCCTTGAAGAGCTCACCGGATGAGCTGGGGAAGAGGTTGCGGCTGGGCCGCCCGCCGGTCTTCACCCGCATCGCTGATGAGACTGTGATTTTCGATCTGAGAACCGTCTTTCGAGGGGAAGAGAAAATCCTGGCTGACTGCATCCTGGCAGCGCTCTGAGGAATCATGAGATCAAACCAGAACGCCGGGCGATACCCGGCGGTTTTATTTGATGATAAGGAATGATCTATGTAAGAATTACCTGATTATCTTATATGCCTAAATTGATCCTTTATTAATTAACTGCATCTAGATTTTCTTCTACCATTTTGAGCATGACGTCCGCTATGCTTTTCAGGTGGAAGGGTTTCAAAATAAATCCATCCGGCTTAATCCCTCGCTGATTGACCAACTGTTCATAGTGCATGAATCCAGTGATCAAAACAATGGGACAGTCAGGATTCATCTCTTTCATTTTCTTCATGGCTAAAAGGCCATTCATGCGGGGCATGTAAATGTCCATGATGACCAGGTTGGGTTCAACCTTCTTGAATAGGTCACAGCCGTTTATACCGTCTTCTGCGGCAAAGACGTTGAAACCCAGACTGGTCCCCAGCTCCTTTAACCCATCTCGCACGTGCTTCTCATCATCCACGATCAGTAGCTTCAGGTGCTCATTCTCACTTTGAGGGGCTACTTCTTCGTTCATAATAAATCCCTCCGTCTAATAAAGCATATATGAGCCTACTAAGGTTGATTATATTCCGTGTGCTCCATCTATGTCAAAGATATACAATTATATAAAACAATAAAAGGCGGAGCAAAATATTCCTTCATGGATACTATTTTGCTTGCGCCTTCAACTTGCAGGTCTTGCACCTGCCCGATAAGGCTGCTTGCATCGTTCATGCAAGCCTCATTCGGATCGACTTGGATTGTCTATTGAACCTTCCATTATATAACAAATTAAGCTATCCTTTTCAAAAAATTTATCTTAAAAACTGATACATAATGCACATGTGCGGAATTAGTGGCATATTTTTCCCACTTTACAATTCGGTGAGTACCCTCGTCTTTGCCTATTGTAAAAGTAGCAAATAATCTTGAATGAGAGGCTCTACCCATAACCTAATAAACCAAGACGCAAAAAAAGTCGGATGCCTGTGCCTACGGTAGTTGATCCGACAATCAGCAATGAATTATAGGCCCTGGCCAATAGTTTGAAATTGAAGCGCTGGGCCGCCGGGGTTCTACTGCAACGCATCCTCCTTCTATAATTGGTTTTTTGGATCTCGGTTCGGATAGCCACTCCGCTCAGGAAACGGATTCCTCTGCACCATCCTCAATCAGTTGCAGCATCAGGTTAGCGATTTTTTCCAGATGGAATGGCTTGATGATAAAACCGTCAGGCTTGATGCGATCCTTCTGGATCAATTGTTCGTAGTGCAAGAAACCGGTGATGAGAATGACCGGGCGTTCTGGATAAATTTCCTTAATTTTATGTAAAAGAAGCAGACCGTTCATACGTGGCATGTAGATGTCCAATATTGCAAGATCCGGTTGCATTTTCTTAAAGGTCTCCCATCCTTCCATACCGTCTTTAGCAGTATAGACGGTGAACCCCAGCTTCTCCCCCAGGTCCTTCAGTCTATTTCGTATGATTTCTTCATCATCGGCAACCAGAAGAGTCGGGTGGTTCCCCTGCGTGTTTGCTGACACATCTAAACTCATCAAACTTCCTCCCCTCACGCTGCCCCGTGCGGGAGCGTGCTATTTCGAGCTGAACCTTTACGAATTAAAATCCTCCGTTTATCCTAAGTAACCAGCAATTTGTATTCAGTCGCCAATTTCACGATCTCTCTCACCATCGTTTCTAAACTAAAAGGCTTGGTGATGAAACCATCTGGTTTGATGTAATTCTTGTGAACCAGCTGTTTATAGTGTGTGTATCCGGTAATGAGGATCGTTATACAGTTATCGTTGGCTTCCTTTATCTTGTTCAGAAGCATCAATCCATTCATGCGGGGCATGTAGATGTCCAAAATGGCTATATCAGGCCAAACTGTTTTGAAAACTTCCCAAGCCTCCTCGCCATCAGCTCCAGTGTGAACCTCAAACCCCAGTACCTCACCTAACTTTGCTAATTGTTCGAGAATAACGGGTTCGTCATCCGCAATCAGAAGTTTTAGGCCGGCATCTTTCAGTTGAGCGGGTGATTTTATGTTCATAGATTGGATTATGGTAAATTTATCTTCCGAAGTTAGAGGAAATAATAAAGGCAGAGCAACACCCTGGGAAAGTGGCGCGAATACTCTGCTAATATATTCACCGGGTAAATTTAAGTCAAGAAAAAAGCTACAACAAATGAGGCCTTGGGCTCACTGTTTTTTCTCGGTGGGCATTCTTTCCCATTATACTTTTTTCTCAGGGACTAACGCCCCCCGATAGCAGGATACGACGCATACTCCGCACTGAACGCAGGTTTTCTGGTCAATGATCACTCTGTTGTTCGCCTCATCTTTTATGATGGAAGGACATTCAAACCGGTCAACGCAGAGCATGCAGCCATTACAGTCATCCGTGACGACGACTTTGACCGGATTTTCCTTGATCACGCTCGGGTTGCGTAGCACGCAGGGGAAGCGTGCAATGATGACTGCGACACCGCCGTCCTCTTGTTGGGTGTATTTGACCGCAGCTTTTACTTCATTGATCAGGTTGTTTACCTCATAAGGGTTTACGACCTTCAGGTATTTGACGCCGCATCCGCGTACGGCATCCTCCAGCGGTATCTTCCGCCCTTCTCGACCATCCGCCAGGATGCCGGATCCCGGTGTGGGTTGAAATCCGGTCATAGCCGTAACTTCATTGTCCAGGATGAGAAGGACATAACGCGCGTCGTTGTACACTGAATTTAAGAGCGGCGCCGTGCCGGCGTGATAAAATGTGGAATCGCCGATTGTCGCGATGATGGGTTGTCGGATATTATCCTGGGCGTGGGCGACGGCTAAACCGTGTGCTATGGTGATCGCTCCGCCCATGTCCACACAGGTATCTACAGCTTGCAGGTTTGTTCCCAGGGTGTAACACCCGATGTCGGAAGGGAAAATGGCCCTGGGGTAGGCTCGTTTGATGGCGTAGAAAGAGGCTCGATGAGGGCATCCGGGACAAAGTGTGGGGCGGCGAGGTGGTTTATTCATCTGGGCGACTGCCTTGTCAATTTCGGCATCTTCCGCCTCTTTCCTGCCTAAGAAGCGACCTAACAGCGAAGCGATCACTTCCGGGACGAGTTCGCCGGCCTGGGGCACGAATCCATCCAACCTGCCCGTGATCCGGGATTTATCCAGGATTTGCATTTCGATTGTATAGTCGGTCTCCTCGAGGATCAATACCTTTTTGAAGCGCTTGATGAACTTCGCCACCCTACGCTCGGGGAGGGGGTAGGGCGTGTCAATTTTCATGACGGGTATGCGCATTCCCCATGCTTTTAGAATGTCCAGCGCGTTGGCGCAGGGGACCCCCGAAGCGACTAAGCCAAATTCACTTTTCTCTTCCTCAAAAAAGATGCGATTTAACTCGGAAGATGTCTCGAATTTCTCCTGGATTTTAGAAATCTTATCGTTTAGTTCGTGGTGCAAACCGAGCCGGTATCGCGGCGTCGCCGCCCATCGGGAGGGTTCTCTTTCAAAGTGGGCGGGACGATCGAGCTTCTGGATGGTCTGAAATTCGATAATCTGCTTGGCGTGGCACACCCTGATGGCGGGCCGCAGGATGACGGGGATGCGAAATTCCTCTGAGAGCTCGAATCCGATCTTTACCATGCGGCGCGCTTCTTCCGGGTCGGCTGGATCCAGGCAGGGGACTTTGGCGAAGTGCGCGAACATGCGCGTGTCTTGCTCGGTCTGCGAAGAATGAGGGCCGGGATCGTCCGCCACAATGACCAGGAAGCCGCCGACCACCCCGGTGTAGGCTGCTGACATCAGCGGGTCTGCGGCGACGTTTAAGCCCACCATTTTCATGCTCACCGCCGCTCGCTTGCCGCACCATGAAGCGGCCAGGGCCGTTTCAAAAGCAACTTTTTCGTTCGCCGACCATTCCGTGTAGATGGGTAACTTTTCTTCCTTTTTAAAACGAACCACGCCGGGCAAGATCTCAGATGAGGGCGTCCCCGGATAGGAGGCGGCTACGTGGCAGCCGGCCTCGACTAATCCCCTGGCGATGGCGACGTTGCCCAGTAAAATTTCAGCTCGGTTTTGCTTTGTTTCCGTTTCTATCATCAGCAGATCCGTGGGTTTAGGGAGTCATAATCGCTGAAATGATGCGTAACTTTATAATATACAAAGCAACAGATTGGATTCAAAGCCATTTTAGCGAAAATTCATTCTGCGGAAATTAGCAAAAACGGCAGATATTGCCGATGGTCATATAATTCCTCTAATTAGGTAACAATTTCCCAAATCAAGGGTGGGTCAAATAAAAATAGAAAATTCTTGCAATAAATTTTGAGGAGGAGTAAATTGTTTCGTCAATCATAGAAACGCCTTGTTTAGGACGAAAAAACTGCTGCGGAGGATTGGCGGAAATTTTCGGTTTGATTTTAGGGGTTGGGGTATAGTATGCGGTGCGTCACATCTTTGCTGACCGCTGCCGCAGCTCTGACGTGCCTTTTTATACTCGGTGGCTGCGGCGAATCGGCGACTTCCGTATCGTCGAATGGAATGACTCTGCAGGGCACGGTTGTCTATGACTCCGGCGACCAAGCCACTCAAGTAACTGTTCACCTCTTCACGGCCAACCAGGACGAACAGATTTCGCAGACCTTGTCCAGCTATCCAGCCGTCGGTTTTTCTCCCTATTCCCTTATGTCGTTCGATCCTAACACCCAGGAAGTGGTGAGCACCGCACAAACGGACGAGGACGGCCTCTTTCAGTTTGAGGATCTGGCTGCAGGGACCTACGTCGTTGATGCGGTTTCACCGGGTTACGCCTGCGCACAACCCGTGCTGGTTACGCTGGAGGCCAATTCGAACGCCGGTACACTGCAACTTTCATCCGTGCAGGAAACCAGCGGTAACTTGGATGCAGCCACCTGGGAATCCGGTGACGTTTACCTGATCACCGGTGACCTGACGGTTTCCCCGGATGTCGTCCTGACGATCGAACCAGGGGTGCTGGTTCTCTTACAAGGCGACTTCGAGTTGAAAGTTTACGGTGGTTTGCAGGTCTTAGGGTCACCCTCAAACCCCGTTCGGTTTAGAATGGAATCCGAAGAATCCTCCTCCAGCGGGAATTGGGGCGGAATTCGCATTGAATATGCTACCGCTGAGTGCACCATCGAGGGAGCGGTTATCCAGGGAGCCTCCACCGCAATAAGGGTGAAAGGGGCCGATGCGCAAATCGGCGAGTGCCTAATTGACGTTCCCCTAACATATGGGATCCTGTTTGAAGGTGCCGCAACCGGTTCCGTCATTCATAGCATTCTTCGTGACGGTAATTACGGTATCGAGGCGAGCAGTTCCGATCCGCTGATCAGCAATAACCTGATCCTGCGTATGTCCGGTGCGGGTATTGAAGTAAAGAATAATTCGCAGGCCGAAATCACCAACAACGCCATACTGGATTGCCAGAACGGCCTGTGGTCAGATAGTGACACCTCACCTCTGATTGAACACAATCTCTTCTCAGGCGGCAACCGAGCCATCTACGCGCAAAGCGGCTTTCTTGCTACAGTGCAGTTTAACGAATTTTCCCAGCCGAGTGGTGAGGGTATTCATTTCGAAGTAGGTGGTTGTTATCCCGATTTGCAAAACAATAATTTCCGAGACATGCCGCAAACCATCCTGTACGCCAACGGCAACGCCGGCCAGCAGTCTGAAATCATCTATGCGCCTAATAACTACTGGGATGGCGAAGATTCCGAGGGCATCCCCTTACGAATCATTGACGGACACGATATCGGCTCACCCAACAATCCAATAGGAATCGTTGAATATGAGCCGTTCCGGCTGGAACCTGTTTCAGGAGCGGGGCCATGATGAGAGCTCTAAACAGAACCAATAAACGCCGCACCCTGATTTTCGGCATTGATGGAGGCACCTGGGACGTTATCGAACCGCTGATGAAGCGCGGTGTAATGCCCTGTTTGGCACAGTTGAACGAACAGAGCGCCTGGGGGGATCTAGTGTCGGTGGTGCCGGTGAATTCGGCGGCAGCGTGGTCGTCCATTCTGACGGGAATGCCTCCCGAAAAGCATGGCATTTACGATTTCTTCAGCTGGCATCCGGTGAAAAAAAAGAGAACCTCTGTCAACGCGACCTGGCTGCCGCGTCCCACTCTGCTGGATCTACTGGGTCAGACCGGCAGGGTACTGGCGCTGAAAATCCCCATGACATATCCGCCCTGGCCGATTTCAGGGAAAATGGTCTCCGGTCTCCCCACTCCGGACGACGAATCGGCTTTCACATATCCTTCAGACCTTGCCGCAGAGTTGAATCCCTTGATCGAAAAAGGTTCCGCTTACCGAGCCCGGGAGTTGAACCGGGAGGGCCGTCTTCTCATCCTTAGGCAACTTAAAGCCGCCCAGCGATCCCTCGAAAGAATGACCGATCACTTGCTTAAGGATGCCGATTATCAAACCTGCTTCGTGGTAGCCAGAGATATTGACGAACTGCAGCATTTCTTCTGGGACGTTCTCAGCGGAAAGGATGAGTTTGGCTACCGCCCGCTGGTTGATGAGTATTTCCGCAGCGTAGATCAATACCTCGCCCGCATGTTGGATTGGGCCGGGGAAGACGCCCGAGTTATCCTGCTATCTGATCATGGATTCGGGCCCGTGGAAGGCGTCTGGCATCTGAACGATTGGCTGCGCCAGAAGGGATTCCTCAGCCTCATAGATGACTACGAGAATAAGGGTGATAGCACTGAACTTTCCTTCGGCATTCGAGTGAGTTATGCCATACGGCGCCGCGTCCTCAGGCAAATGAAGCGACTGGGCATGAAAGGATCGGCTCTGGAACGTTCACTGGAAGCGCTGAAGATGCGCAGTCAGCGGTACACCGACTTAGGCGGAATTGATTGGCACGGCACCCTGGCCTACGTCGGTAATGTGGGTGAAGAGTGGCTGCCGGTATATATCAACCTTCAAGGGCGTGAACCTCACGGGATAGTAACGCCCGAACGATATGAAAGCGTGCGCGAAGATTTAAGGCAGACGCTGGATAAGAGCGAGGAGCCCGCCGTGCTCGCTGTGCACCGAGCTGAAGAGATATTCGATATCGAGGATCCTAAGAATTCCACCGCCCCAGATCTGCTCATTGAAACCATCTCCAGCGCGGTTCAATCGGATTTCGGGCTGGGGAATTCAAAGGCGTACGAGAGTATCGGGAACCGCAATGGCTGCCACCGCCGGCAGGGTATGTTCCTGCTGGCCGGTCCTGACGTGGCTCCCCAGCAGGATGCCGCTCATCTCCTGGACATTCCCGCCACGATACTGGCCTGGCAGGGTTGCCAGGTTCCCAGGCATTTCTGCGGTCGAGTTCTACAAGAGTGTATTCCCGAAGTCACTTTTTCCGATACCAGGACGACTGTCGAATCAACTGCGGCTGAGAAGGAATATCTATCAGAGGAGGAAGAAGCCGGAGTGCGCCAGAAACTGGAAAGCCTGGGCTACCTCTGAGATCAATGACGGGATGGAAATAGAAACTGAAAAACGCATAATTGGTTTT
>CAZHMN010000003.1:3555-23764 GCA_964533705.1 uncultured bacterium | reverse complement strand
CTTTTTCGGTCTGGTTTTCTACTTCCGCAACAGCCTGGATGATTTCAGCCAACCCTTTGCCCTCGTTTTCATCGGTATCATAACGCTCGCCTTTATCTCCGGCAGGTACGAGACGTATATTCTGTTGTTGCTCATTGCCACCTCAACGGTGTTCGACCTCCAGGAATTCGGCACCGTACCCATACAGATCGGGGATCTCTTTTTGACCGACCTACTCATTATCATCCTGTTGCTCGCACAAGTTCTAAAGCGCGTGACCGTCAATATGATCCTTATTCCCAAACACCTGGGATACCCCATATTGACGATTATCCTCGTAGCCATCTTTTCCTTTGTATACGCTACTATGGGTTTGAATGTCTCGACGTTCAAAGCAGGAATAGAGCTTCGCATTATTATTTATCTATCCATCTTTTTTCTGGTGTATCACTACATCAAGACACCACGACAATTGCATACTCTCCTGGTCGGTTCGGCGCTGGTTGCTCTGATTGTCTCAGGAATGATTCTGGCTCAATATGTCCTCGGCAATAATGTAAGCATCGTGTTCGGCCGCGTCGAAATATTGAGTACCCAGCATAAGAAATTCAGCGATATCACCCGCGTGATGGTGCCGGGTTCAAGCGTCATTTTTTTTACCTTGAACACGTTGATCGCCGTCTATGTCCTCAAGGCCCTGAAGAATAGGAGCAGATCCTTGATTCTTCCGGCGATTGCGGTTATTTCATTTGGACTTATACTGACTTTCACTCGCATCTACTGGGTCATGGTATTAGGCGCAACAATTCTTTTGCTCTTCATGGCGCACAGGCGGGCCATCGTCTATCCACGGATGACATTTTTGGTTATCGGCGCAGCGGCCGGAGTGGTGCTCATCCTCCAGAGCAGCGTGCTGAATTCCACCGTGATTAAAGAGGCTATGATCAACCGCTCCATTTCCATTCTAAAGGCTCCCCGTAAATTCAGAGAGGACACTTTATTTATGCGGTACCTGGAATCGCGCTATGCCTGGGAGAAGATATTGGAGAACCCCTTCTTGGGCATCGGTCTCGGAAACGCATATCGGCCCAAAATCTTCGGCAATTCCAACTATGAGAGAAACGTCGGTGGAACGAGCGTCCATAACGGCTACCTGGCTACTCAGTTGAAGATGGGCATCATGGGGACGGTCGCTTTCTTCTGGTTGATGATCGCCTTCTTCTACCGTGTTTTCAAGAAGTGGAAAGATATAAAGGAACCTCTCTATCAAGCCGTTGTGGTGGGCATTGCCATTAGTGTTGGCGGCATGCTCATCCACAACCTGGTGGCCTCGCCCTTTCTCACGGTACACTGGGTTACGTTAGCCGCCATTGGCATGGGAGTCACCGAGAAGATCTTTCAGATTGAAGGAATCGCCTGATGAGCTCCAGGGTATATGCCGTCATCCCGGTGCATAACGGGATTGAACATACTCTGCCAACGGTACGATCGCTTTTGCCGCTGATGCCGCCGGGAAGCCGAGTCGTGGTGGTGGATGACGGCTCGACGGACGGGACCGGGGAGATACTGCAACGCGAGTACCCAGAAGTTATCGTTCTGCAGGGCGATGGCAACCTTTGGTGGTCGGGTGCGATCAATATGGGTTCACGCTACGCCCTGGAAAATGGAGCCGATTTCGTTCTTTTCTTGAATAATGACGTTATTCTGCACCCACAATTCTTGGAAGAGCTGCTTCGAGCTGCGCGGGAATTCCCCGGGGCGCTGATCGCCTCAAAAATCCTCTTCGCTAACGAACCCTGGAAAGTATGGTCTATGGGGGGGAAAATAAGCTGGTGGCGGGGCCGGCTCTGGATGCTGGGTTGTGATACCCTGGATGATGAACGCTGGCAGGAGCCCGTGGAGGTGGACTGGCTGCCGGGTATGAGCGTGCTGGTTCCGGTAGAAGTGTTCCGTCAAGGATTGTGGGTTGACGATGTTGCTTTCCCCCAGTATGCGGGCGATTCGGATTTCAGCATCCGAGTCCGAAAGGCCGGATTCAAGCTCATCACCTGGCCCCAGAGCCGCGTCTACAACAAGGTTGGGCACTCCGGCATGGACACCAAATTGCTGCTCGGTTTAGAACCTTTTTCCCTGCGGTTGTTCTTTCAAACCTTCACGTCCGTCAAATCTTCGATGGCGCTCCGCACCAATATGACCTGGGTGACGCGCCACACTCCGGTGTGGGCTTGGTCCATCATGTGGGGCAGATCATACGGGTTTTACCTGCTGAAGTGCCTCCAAATCTGGCTGGGGCTGCCGGGAATTGTTCGCCGGTTTAAGAAAAAACGTTACGACGTAATACTCAAGACTCAAAAAGGCAATACCACCGTGAGGCATGAGCTACAGGATAAATTTTATTGATATTTACGGAAAAATCAATTATATTATAAGGCTAATTAGGCAAACCAGGGAGAACCTGAATGGAACCACGAGGCCAGGAGCTCGTCGAGCGCTACAAAAGAACCTACTTCATCCCCGATGACGCGCCCATCACCGAAGAGATGATTCTGGACCATTGGGAGTTAGAAAAGCGCCTGACGCAGGAACTCTTAGCTTCAACGCCCGAGAATCGTTGGGAAGTCTTCGAAAAATGCTATACGGAATTGTACAGCCAGTTGGAGTGGATCAATAAGTACGTCGAGACTGATCCGGGTATGAATTCCGACTTTCGATTCCAAAATTGGCTGAAAGTCATCGGATCGCCGCCGCAGACCATCTACGAGGTGGGTTCGGGTAAAGCTGAATTAACAACTTATCTGGCCAGGAATGGATTCCTCTGCAAGGCGACGGAGATCACGCGCGAACGCGGCCGTAAATACGCCGAGGAACTACCCAACCTCATCTGGGATATATCGGACGGCGTCCATCTGGATCAGTTCGAAGAGCCCAACACGTATGATGTCGTCATATCTGCGTCCATTGTAGAACACCTGCATCCGGACGACGAGCTCGATCATTTCAAAAGCGCCAGAAAGATCCTGGCCGAGGGGGGGAGATACATCTTTACGGCTCCTCACCAATGCGCTGGACCGCAAGATGTCTCGGCTGTTTTCAACTATGATGAAGCCATCGGGATGCATCTTCACGAGTTCACCTACGGCGAACTGAAGAGCCTCTGCACCGAAGCCGGATTCAGCAAGATTTGCGCCGTTCTGGCAGTTCCGCCACGGCTCGAAAACCCCCTGACTCGTGCTCTCAAGCCCATCACCTCGCATTCATATTTGAATTATCTCTGCACATTCGAGAACTTGCTTCTGCGCTTTCGGCCTTCACCGCTGCGCCGCAAGTTGACGAAATTGTCCAGGGCATTGCTCTTCGTTCCCAACATTTTCATGGTTGCTTATAAGGATTAGCCGCGGAGAATTGGAGGCAGCATTACCATAGGGATCCGATGCACATTGTATATTACACCAACTGGTTCATCAAGCAAACCGTATCTTTAGCGAACGCACTCGCGACGGGTAACCGGGTAACCCTGATCTTCCCGGAGATCAGCCCGGAATTCAACGCCAACGAGGGCCGGGTTGAGGAACTGCGAAGGATCTTCGATCCAGGTGTGGATCTGATCACACTCAAACACATGCAGGGTTTGGATCCGCTCGGTTGGATTCCGGTGATGAAAGCCCGAGGTATCATTCACCGCACGAAGCCGGACATCGTTCATTTCAACGAATCCTACGATTTCCGCTGCCTGCTCTTGATGCTGTTGTGCACCGAGGTTCCGTTTGTAACCTCAGTGCACGATCCCATTCCCCATTCAGGGGAACATACCTCTCTTTCCAAGTTTAAACACTGGGTGCGTGACCAGATTCGACGCAGGTCGCATGGACTGATCGTCTACGGGGACAGTTTGCGGGAGAAGTTAGCCGATTATTCCCATATTCCGCTCGACCGCATCTACGCCGTTCCGCACGGAGAATATCGTTACTATAATCATTTCGACCGCCGATCCGGACAATCTTCCAAGAACGGCCACAAGCACGTGCTCTTCTTCGGCCGCTGGGAGCATTATAAGGGAATGGATGTCCTTTTAGACGCTGAACCCATGATTACCCAACGGGTGCCGGAAGCTCGCATCGTGCTGGCTGGCGAAGGGAATCTGCAACTGAGCGAACTGCAGCCCAGGATGGTTCACCCCGATAAATTTATCTTGAAGAATTATACCGTTCCCGACGAAGAGGTCCCCGACCTCTTCCGGGATGCCGACGTGGTCGTGCTCCCTTATAGAGAAGCCACCCAATCCGGGCCGCTGCACATCGCCGGTTCCTTTGGCAGACCTGCGGTCGCCAGCCGGGTTGGCGCCATGCCGGAAGTGATCGAAGACGGTGAGACCGGCATCCTGGTATCACCCGGAGATCCTCGGGAATTGGCCGAGGCGGTATGCCGGCTGCTCACTCATCCCGAAGAAGCTGAAAGGATGGGCCAAAAGGCCAAAGCACGCATGACCGGTCAAGCTTCCATGGAGAATGTTGCCGGAATGCAGATAGAAGTCTATGAGCGTGTCATCGAATCGGCGAAAGCCGGTACCGGTGGGATTAATCCTGTGCCGATAAGACAAAGAGAGGCGGTGGGATCGTGAAACCGGCCGTCCTTTTTGTTCACGGTAATTCGGAACTCTACGGAGCGGATTTTATCCTGCTGGAAGTAGTTCGGGCTTTGAAAGGCCAGGTTAGACCCATCGTGGCTCTGCCCAGTGAAGGCCAGCTTACGCGAATTCTCAGGCGGGAAGGCGTTCAGGTTCACTTGACCCGCGAAAGCGTGCTGCGGCGAGTCAACTTCAAACCCAAAAAGCTGCCGAGACTCTTTTGGAATATGGCCCAGGACATTAGTGATCTGAAGAGAATTATTCGGCGAGAGAATGTAGCGCTGGTTTATTCGAACACCGCCGCGGTGGTAACCGGTGCCATTGCAGCGCGTCTCTGTAAAATACCGAA
Organism: uncultured bacterium; assembly: GCA_964533705.1. Taxonomy (GTDB): domain Bacteria; phylum Electryoneota; class B3-LCP; order B3-LCP; family B3-LCP; genus CAZHMN01. The sequence continues at coordinate 18,812 of CAZHMN010000003.1, read as the reverse complement.
CTTATACCATATCCACGAGATCCTGGTTCGTCCGCCCTGGCTCGCTCGAATGATCACCCGGATGGTATTGACCAATGCCAGCGAGGTTGTCACTGTATCCAATGCCGCTCGGGAGCACCTGAAGAAGTACAGTCGGCATGGTGATCCGTCGGTGCGAGTGATCCACAACGGCCTTGATCCCGCTTCTTACGATCACGTAGAGGGCATTGAAAAAATACGCGGGGAAATGGGTGCAGGACCGGAAAATATTCTGTATGGTGTGATCGGGCGCATACATCCCGGCAAAGGGCAGCCGTATTTTATTGAGGCTGCGCGTTTGGTGGCCGATGTTTGCCCACAAGCCCGCTTTGTCATGGTGGGTGGAACTTTCACCGGATACGAATATCTGCTAGATGAATTAAGACAGCATATCGCTCGATTGAATCTTGAAAGAGTGGTGAAGGTTCTCCCCTATCGTACTGACGTTCCCCGGTTGATGCAGGCTTTGGATGTCTTCGTTCTGCCCTCCACCGGTCCCGATTCCCTTCCCACGGTGGTTCTGGAAGCCATGGCGGCCCGCCGTCCCGTTATTGCCACTCCCACTGGCGGAGCTCGCGAAATGGTGCTGCACGGAGAGACGGGTTTTCTGGCACCCAGTAATGACGTCACCGCTTTCGCCGAAAGTATGTTGGAATTAGCCCGAGACGATGAAAAGCGCAGGCGGATGGGTGAAGCCGGTCGCCGACGTCTCGAAGAATGCTTCTCGCGGGATCGTTTCTTCGCCGATGTTTGTGATTGCGTAAACCACCATTTACAGTTAACCCGGGCCGCCCCTAAGGCGAAAAATTTGAAGGCAATAGCAACGCATTAGAAAGGAGCCGATGCCCACTCGCAGTCTTACGATTTTTTTCCCTTGTTATAACGAAGAGGGCAACGTCCGCCGATCGGTGGAGGCGGGGATTGAAGCTGCCCAACTGGTGACCGATGATTATGAGATCATCGTGGTCAATGATGGCTCGAAGGACAAGACAGGCCAGGTCGCCGATGCACTCGCCGCCGAAAATTCGCGGGTGCGCGTCATTCATCATCCGGTTAATCGTGGTTATGGAGCCGCCCTCAGGTCCGGTTACCACAACGCCAGCAAGGACGCGGTTTTCTACACCGACGGTGATCTGCAGTTCGATCTCAAAGAGATTACTAAGCTCTGGCCTCTGCTGGATGACTACGACGTGGTCACTGGTTATAGAATCAAGCGCATGGATTCGTTCCTCCGCAAAGCGAACTCGTTCGGTTGGACGACGCTTACAAAAATCCTGTTCCGCCTTCCCGTCAGGGACGTTAATTGTGCCTTCAAACTCTTTAGGCGTGAAGTGATCGCTGAGATGCCCATGGAATCTGAAGGCGCGCTTATTGATGCGGAAGTATTCGCTCGAGCGAAGAAAGCAGGATATAAAATAACTGAAGTGGGAGTACACCACTATCCGAGACAATACGGAACCCAAACCGGAGCTAATCCTTTTGTCATCGTGCGAGCCTTCTGGGAATTGTTCAAAATGTGGTGGAAGTTGCGTTAGTTATACCCTGATCCCGATCTGGGGGGAATCATTATCGACGGATTCAGGTGAGACGGATGAAAATTGCATTTATGGGAATTCGGGGGATCCCGGCTTCATATTCTGGATTTGAGACGTTTGTCGAGCAGCTTTCCAAGCGTTTGGTTCGACGAGGCCATGACGTAACCGTTTACAATCGCAGCACGTTCGTCCTCTATCGAGGCGGGAATTACCTGGGGGTGCGCCTGGTGCGGTTGCCGACGCTGGCCACCAAACATCTGGATTCTATCGTGCATACTTTCCTGTGTTGCGTCCATGCATTTTTCGTCGGCTATGACCTTGTTTATATCTGTGGAGTGGGCAACGCGCCGCTGGCATTTTTGCTCCGCCTCCGGAAGACCAAAGTAATTTTGAACGTTGACGGGGCGGACTGGATGCGGGAGAAGTGGGGCGGCTTCGCCAGACATTATCTGCGTACCTGCGAACGGATAGCCACCCGGTCAGCACACGTTGTTATTGCCGATTCACGCGTGATCGAAAGGCGTTATGAAGAGAAGTTTGGGATTAAGACTCTCTTCATCCCATACGGTGCCAACATCCGGCACCATGAAGGCTCTGACGTCCTCGAAAGATTCGGCTTGGAATCCAGACGCTACATCCTCTTTGTCGGGCGGTTAGTTCCCGAAAACTGCGCCCATACCCTGATTAACGCCTTTTCGCGCGTCGAAACCGATTTGAATCTGGTTATTGTCGGGGATGCACCGTATGCGGATGAATACAAAGCCTCTCTGAAAGCGTCCGCCGGAAAACGAGTTATCTTCACGGGCTATCTTTTCGGTGAGGAGTATCAGGAAATTTCCAGCAACGCCTACCTCTACGTCATGGCCAGCGGCGTTGACGGCACGAGGCCGGTGCTCCTCGATCAAATGGCCTTTGGGAATGCGGTACTGACCAGGAATACCCCAGCCAACATGGAAGTCGTCGGCAGAGCCGCCGCTACGTTCGATCATCATAACGATGAAGAAGACTTGGCCCTAAAACTGCAGTTCCTCGTCGATCATCCCGAGGAGGTTCTGGCACTGCGCATGGCTGCAGAAGAGCGCGTTCGCGAAAAATATTCCTGGGAGAAAGTTACAGATCGTTACGAGCTTCTTTATAGAGAGCTTAGTGAGGGGAGAAATGTCCGAGAAATCGCCGATCAACTCGAAGAGCTCATCCCACTTGAACCGGTGCCAGTAATGCGCGAGGTTCCTGCAGAAATGAGAACCGAAGCTGAGGTCGTAAGAAATGGGTAACGCCGAACCCATCAAGCTGAAGGAGAATGGGAACAACGGCCATAATGGACTTGCCTCGGCAAACGGCGCAGCCAGGATTTATGCGTTTCACCGGGTCGTGTCCCGCTTCTATTTTGTCGTGCAGGTCCTGGCCGATATCGTGGTCATCACTGGATCTATGCTCTTGGGCTACGAGTTTTACCATATGCTCTATGCCAAGGTTGGATTGGGCAAGGGCTTTCAGCCTTTCGAGATGTATCTGCGCCTGACCTTGATTACGAATGTCATCCTCCTGCTCATCTTTGAAAGACAGGGGCTCTACCGCAGGACGATCTCGATCATGAACATAGAGGAGATCAAGGGGATTTTCAAGGCGGTCGCCCTCGCGGCGCTCATCCTCTTCACGGCGTCGTTCTACTTCCAGGATATCACCTACTCCCGCCTTATCGTTACTTATTCGCTGATTTTTCTGCTGGGATTCTTAAATCTGGAACGATATATTTTCTTCAAGATATTTCAGCATCTTTATACTAAAGGGATCGGGGTACGCCGGGCGCTCATCTATGGGGCGGGTGAGGCTGGCCAAATGCTGGCTGAGAGATTCGTGAGGTCACCGCGCCAGGGAGTGTTGCCCATCGGCTTTTTGGATGATAACGAAAAGTTGTGGGGGAAGAAGATAAAATCCCGTTCCGATGAGGTTAGGTACAACCTGCCGGTCTTCGGTGGATTCGATAATATGGAGGAAATCGCGGTTTCTCATAAAATTGATGAGGTTTTCATATCTATTCCCTCCGTTCCCCAGACGCGCGTCGCCGAAATCATTCGACGATGCGAAGAAATAAGTCTGAAATTTTTCTACATCCCCAACCTTTTCGAGTATAAACTGCAGAGTATTGCCATTGAATCTCTCGATGGGGTTCCGCTGATTACGGTCAAGGAGTCCCATATCAATTGGTGGTATCTCCTGGTCAAGCGTATCATGGATCTGACCATCGCCTCCACATTGTCGGTTGCCTTTTCACCCGTGTTTGCCATTATAGCCTTCTTGATAAGGAGGGATTCCCCCGGCCCCATCATTTTCAAGCAGGAAAGGGTTGGGCTTAACGGCAAGCGTTTCCTCATGTATAAATTCCGCACTATGTACGTGGATACGCCCAAATATGCCGTCACGCCCAACTGCAAGGGAGATCCGCGCATCACAAAGGTTGGACGCTTCTTAAGACGATCGAGTCTCGATGAATTACCCCAGCTCTTAAACGTTCTTAAGGGGGAAATGTCCATGGTGGGTCCCCGGCCCGAAATGCCCTTCATCGTGGAAACCTACAGCGGCATTATGAATGCGCGCCTTAAAGTCAAACCCGGCATTACCGGCCTCTGGCAGATTTCCGCGGACCGTGCCAAACAGATTCACGACAATATTGATTACGATCTGTATTACGTCGAAAACTGCTCGCCGCTTCTGGACGTCGTCATCATGATCCGCACCGTATTTATGGCCTTCAAAGGTAAAGGAGCCTTTTAAACGCCTTGGTTACCAATTCCTACAACTCCAGTTCCTTCCTCGTCATTCGCCTGAGTTCGCTGGGCGATATTCTTTTAACAACCCCCGCACTGCGATGTCTGCGCAAAACCTTCCCCGCCGCCCGTATTGATGTGTTGGTAAAAAATCGCTACCGTGAACTCCTGGAGGAAAATCAAAGCGTTTCTTCCCTGATTTCACCTGCCGAACCGATCAGTTGGGAGTCTCTAAAGGAGGTGCGAGCTTCACTGGAGGGACACTACGGCACCGTTGTAGACTTGCACACCAGCTTGCGAAGCTTTTACCTCAGAAAGGGGTTACGGGCAAAAAAAGTCCTGGCTTACGATAAAAGGCGGAGGGCACGCTGGTTTCTCGTCAGGTTTAAAAGAGATCTGTACGGTGGAGAATTCAGCGTTCCTTTGGCTTATCTAAATGCCCTGGCTTGCCTGGGCGTTGAGGACGATGGTCTGGGTTTGGATTGGCCGCGAGCGTTTTCGAAGAGGGATCAGTTTCTAAAGCTCGCTTCTCTGAACGGTTCCTTCAATCGCAAGCCCATCGCCTTATGCCCCGGAGCCTCCTTCCCTACCAAGCGCTGGCCGGTTGAATACTGGGTTGAGTTAACAAAAAAGCTGCTGCAAAGGGAGTCTCCTCTGTGGGTTTTCGGAGATGAATCTGATGCGCAAATCGGTGAATTATTGCGAGAAGTGGATTCCAAGCGGGTAACTAATTTTTGTGGCCGGTTGAGTCTGTCTGAAGCCGGTGCCGGTCTATCCTTTTGCCGCGTGGCCGTCACAAACGATGCCGGACCGGCGCACATGGCTGCAGCGGTCGGCGTCCCGGTGCTGGTGATTTACGGTTCCACCGTTCCCCAATTTGGTTTCCGTCCTTTCCGTGTTTCCCACCGCATCGCTGAGCTCGACTTACCCTGCCGACCCTGTTCGCATCTGGGTTATCAGATGTGCCCCTTGCAACACTTCCGCTGCATGAGAGACCAGAATCCGGAAAGGATGGTCGCTCTTCTCGATGATTTGATGAATTGATGCCCGAATGCAGATTTCGGGTTCAAACCGATAACATAATCCGCCGGTATTCTCTAGTGCTATGGTTGGGAATTGCAAAAGGGCCTGATCGAGGCTCTAATCTGCCGCGATTTTGCTTGGATCGGGCAGATAAATTTTCTATATAAAATAGAGCAATTGACGGATATCCCATACAGAAAGAGTGATGATGAAACTCGAAGAGAAAACCAAAAAACAGTTGATTGATGAACTGAGAGCTTTGAAGAGTGAAGTGAAAAATTTGCGAAAAGCTTATCAGGAGATCAAAAAGTCAGAAGAGGTACTGCGCCAGTCTGAGGAGCAATTCAGGTGTCTGGCGGATGAGTCGCCGAACATGATTTTCATAAATAAGCAGGGGCGAATTATCTACGCCAACAAAAAATGTGAAGAACTAATGGGTTACAGTAGAGAGGAGCTCTACGCCGAAGATTTCGATTTTTTTAGTCTCGTCGCGCCCGAAACCAGAAAACTGGTCTATGAAAGTTTTCAGAGACATCTGCAAGGAGAAGAAGTCGAATCCTTTGAATACGCCGTCGTGACCAAACACGGTAGGCGAATCGAGGTGATGATTACGACCAAGCTGATCAGTTGCGGTAATGAGAGTGCTATACTGGGCGTCGTCACCGATATCACCAAGCGCAAGAGGGCAGAAGACCTGTTGCGGAGAGAAAGGGATAGAGCGCAGAAATATCTGGACATCGCAGGCGTCATCATCGTCGCCATTGACGCTGACCGCAAAGTCACTCTAATTAACAAAAAGGGTTGTGAAATCTTAGGCTATAATGAAAGTGAAATAATCGGTAAAAACTGGTTTGATCACTTCTTGCCGAAACGCCTAAGAAACGAAGTGGAATCTTCGTTTGAAGACCTGATTGAACAGAGTCCGAGCGCATTTGAGTACCGTGAAAATCCGATTCTGACCAAAAACGGCGCAGAACGGCTTATCGCCTGGCATAATACGGTCCTCAGAGATGACGCCGGTAAAATCATCGCCACGCTCAGCTCCGGTGAAGATATCACGAAGCGCCGTAAGGCCGAACTGCAAATCCAACACTACAGCCAGGAGCTGGAACGAATGGTCGAAACGAGGACGAGCCGCATTAGGGAACTCGAAAGACAGCGCAGCGAAAGTGAAAAACTGGCCGCCGCAGGCCGAATGGCCGCCCGCATCGCCCACGAAATCAACAACCCTCTGGCGGGCATCAAAAGTTCTTTCCAACTCATCCGCGACGCCGTCCCTGAAGATCACCCCTATCATTCGTATATGGATCGAATAGACGCTGAAATCGATCGAATCGCCCGAATCGTTCGCCAGATGTACATTTTGCACAGACGGGATCAGGGAATCTCCAGCAAGTTTTCGCTGATTGATACCATCAACGATATCATGGCAATGGTATCGCATTCAGCCCAGGAGCGGGGGATTTCTGTGGAGATAGATATCAAAGAGAAAGCCCGAATAGTCACCGTTCCGGAAGATCTGTTAAGGCAGATTCTATACAATCTTCTCCTCAACGCCATTGAAGCTTCACCTGCTGATTGTAGTGTGAAAATAGAGGCTTCCATATACAAAAATACCCTAAATGTCAGAATCACCAATCAGGGAGCACCGATACCACAAGAGATCCGCTCAAGCATCTTCGAACCCTTCTTTACAACTAAGAATGATCTGGCAAACGCCGGTTTGGGCCTGGGTCTATCCGTCACAAAAAGCTTGGTTGAAGCGATGAAAGGCGAGATCAACTTTATGAGTGAGCCGGGGAAAGACACAGTTTTTCAGGTGAATATCCCTTTACAAACGCAGCGTAAAATAAGGGAACTAAGCGTTGGTCAGTAGAGCATCGGCCGGGTTTTTCCGTCAGGAGGGGACGCCTGAAAGCATACTTGATCAACCTTACGACTATATCGCAATATTTCCCTATTATTATTATAATTATGTATTCAATAGTCCCAAATAAGAAAAACATTGATAAAATTTCTTGCGTTATTGTCCAAAATTTCGTAAATTATCTCAAGGGCTGGAACTTATTAAGTGCGTGGATCAAGTTGAAAAATCAATTCTTGTGTAGGAGGAGTAATTATGGCTTACTTGGCAGAATTTGAAACGGCTCCGACGGGGACCCAGTACAGAACCGGATCGGATGCAGGCTGGGTTGATGCCCAGGTGGGAGAAAAACTTGGCGCAGGATATCAAGCCCGAAACACCCAGTCGAACGAATACCAGGTCAAGCTCTATTCCGATGCCGAGATGCGCTTTGAAACGGCAGTTGCGGTGTCTTTGAGCAACATCACAGGTACCGTAAGGTATGAGGACTCCCAGGGTGGATGGCACGCGGTCAGCCAGGCCGGAGACTACGACGTCCAAGCGGTGAGAACCGCCCCCGGAGGTGGAGTTTCCATCGCTTGCTCAATCCCCTCGAACTTCCGTCCACCTCCCTTTAAATAAGGTGATTCGAGTTATTATTAGATTCTGATCGCTGGCTGATGCCTGGAAATTTTAAAATTGACATAACGCACGTCCTCTTCCTTGTAACCGCCCTGAACTTGTTACTGTGGTATTTTTATGTCTTTCAGGCGCGGCCGCGATCGTTTCTCAGACTACTCGCCTTGCCCTTTTCGCATTATCGCGACCTGTTGAACCTCAGAGAGAATCCGGCATTAGTCCCTCTTTTGTTCTTTTATCCGTTAGTTATGAGCCGGATACCCGGGTTAATAGTTCCTCTCACCCCTATATGTTATCTTATTTATACAGCTATAATACATACATTCGAGCTTCTCCTTCCCACTGCTTACGTCTTGAAGCTAAAAACCAGCCGATCTCTTTTAGCATGTCTCGGTATTTCCATGTTCATTGCGGGTCTCTTTGGTTTCCTAACATTCCATTATGAAGATTATCAGATATTGAACAATTTCGATTTTGTAGTGTGTATTTTCATTTTCATACTTTCTTCCGTCGTAATCACAAACATAATAGTAAAGGAACGCTTCAGCCAGGATCTTGAAGCTTTTTTCGCCTTCTTCGGATTCGTTAACTTTTGCTTCCTCAATATTCTGGCGACGATCGCATTGGCTCTTGATTTTATGGAGAATACTGATTTTGCTTTCTACGCCTCCTTAATAGCTCAAATCTTTTGGCTTGTCAGCGTCCCCTGGATTCGGCACCTGAGAACAAAATTAGCCTGACAACCCGGACTGGACTCATCTACATGTTTCATAATCGGTGCAAACCACATGGATACGGCGTCGGGTATCCACCTGTATATAACCATCTCTTTCGTCATTTTCGTTGCCTTCGCGGCGATCATCTGTTACCTGTTCGTCACCTTGCTGGTGAAGAGGACCTTACTCCACCGGGCCCAGGAGGAATTGAAGGCAGTAAACGCCAACTTAGAGCAGACAGTCCTCGAACGCACCGACCGCATCAAGGAACTGGAACGGCAACGAGCGGAGATAGAGAAGGCGGCTGCGGCAGGCCGTATGGCCGCCAGAATTGCCCACGAAATCAACAATCCCTTAAGTGGAATCAAGAATGCTTTCCAGCTGCTCTCAGACGCTATCCCCAGAGACCACAATTACTACCCCTATGTAGGCCGGATCAATAAAGAAATAGATCGGATCGCCCAGATCGTACGCCAGATGTATTCCCTTTACAAGCCGGAGCATGAAGCTGCCGCTCAGTTTTCCCTGCGGGAAACGATAACCGATATCATAGCACTACAGGAGGCTGTCTGTAAGGATCGCAGCATCAAAGTGGACCTTGAAGTGAGCGCCAGAAATGATTCGGTGATTCTCCCGGAAAATCTATTCCGACAGATCATCTATAATGTCTTTATGAATGCGGTGGAAGTTTCACCACCCGAAAGTGTGATTTACATTAAAGCAGGGATCAATCAGGAAAAATTGGACCTCTCAATCGCCGATCAGGGTGATGGTATTCCGGATGAAATTCGCTCGAATATCTTCGAGCCGTTTTTTACCACCAAAAGCCACCTGGCCAAAGCGGGTTTGGGATTGGGTCTCTCCGTAACTAAAAGCCTGGTCGAAGTGTTAAAGGGAAAAATTTACTTCGAAAGCACTCCGGGAAAGGGAACAACTTTTTATATTACTCTTCCCCTGGGAGCATTTGAGGAGGAGGTGTAAAATGGCTGAAATGGGCCGTGTGTTAATAGCGGATGACGAGGAGACTTTTTTGTTTTCAACGGCTGATCTCTTACGCAAAGAGGGATACACTTGCGATTGTGCGGTTGATAGTGATACCGCCAAACGGCTCCTCGTCGAGAATCAATATGACGTGATGATCGCCGATATCAGGATGCCGGGGAATACCGATCTGGAATTCATTCATGAGTTGCCCAACATCGCCGAGGGTTTACCGATTATCTTGGTGACGGCATATCCCTCATTAAAATCAGCGATACAATCCGTACGGTTGCCGGTTATTGCCTATCTGGTAAAACCGCTCGACGTGGGTGAGTTGATTGGACACATTCGCGCTTCGGCGGAACGTTCGAAAGTTCGGCGCGCAGTAGGAATAGCCCGCCAGCAGCTCCAGAGCTGGCGCAAAGAACTCGACAACATTGAAAAACTGGCCGACGCTAAAGAGGATCACGCCACATTTGTCCCGGTGGACGCCTATCTAACGCTAACCCTGCAGAATATCGTGGAAAGTCTATCCGGGCTCAGAACCCTGACGGAATCAATCGCTGACATAAGCGGTGAACAGCAAGTCTGCCGACTCCTCAATTGCCCCAGAGCCACTCGACTCAATGAAGGATTAAAAGAGACAATTAGGGTATTGGAGAAAACCAAGAGGTCTTTTAAATCCAAGGAGCTGGGCGAACTGCGCCGCAGGTTAGAAAGCCTATTGGACAATGAAGAGGAATAATCTGAAAAGATATGCTGAATATAGATAAAGAGCGGCCCGCGTAGGTCGCTTTTTAATAAAATATCTGACTTCGGGATAAAATTGACTTGATATGGCCTTTACTTCTTGTTATATTGATTAGAATGTGCTCCCGAAGAATGCGGATGCCGCGATCAGCTTTAGCGAGAGATTGGACATGAAACGACGAGAATTGACTCTTTCCGCCATCCTGGTCATTTGCCTTTCGACTGGAATTGCTCTGGCCGGAACGACGACGTCAACTTACTACTTTGATACGCCTCGCGTCGAGGTGATAAACGGTGAAACGGTTGTTATTCTGGATGGCGCTTCAACCTGGGGGAAAGTGGGTGAGCCTATGCTGCCCCATATGCCGGTGAAACTGTTGCTACCGCCGGGGGAAGAAGCCATATCCATCACCATTGAAACCTCCGATCCCGTAATCGTCGGAGACGGCTACCGGATATCGCCGATGCAGCAGCAGTTTCCGCTGTCGCAGGGTCCTGTGGCGGAACCCACGAAACCGAAAGCCGCCGTTTATGGCAGCGATAATCCCTATCCGGCCGAATTATTCGATGATCTCCAGACTCAGTTTCTTTCAGGGCACGGCATCGCCCTGGCGGTGGTGTATCCGGTGACCTATCAACCTGCTTCCGGGCGGTTGTCGTATTTTCCCTGGATGAAAGTGACCGTGCTGAGTCAACCCACCCCTGGCGCGCAGGCGACCTACGATCAAATGCTGAAGAGTTCCAAAAGCGTGCGTGATCGGGTTGCAAATCTCGTGCAGAATCCGGAGGCAATCTCGATCTATGGTCAGCAAACGCCAACGCGCCCCGAAACCTGGGAATTGCTTTTAATTACACCATCTGATTTCGTCGCCGGTTACCAGGAGTTTGTTGATTATAAGAACCGCAGCGGCATACGCACGGTAGTGCTGACGACCGAGGAGATCTTCGATGTATACGCGGGCGTTGACAATCAAGAGAAGGTCCGCAACGCCATTATTGATTATTACACTTCCTACAACGTCAGATACGTCTTCCTCTGCGGGGATAATGAACACATACCGGCTCGCAGTCTCTGGTGCATTGACGATAATCTGCCCTCGGATCTATATTACGCCTGCCTGGACGGCAACTGGAACGATGACGGTGATGCCTTCTGGGGTGAGCCGGGCGAGGAAGATTTGATCGCCGAAGTCTTCGTGGGGCGAAGCTGCGCCGATAATCCCGATGAAATTTCCCATGTTGTGAATAAAAATTTGATGTACCAGACCAATCCTGTAGTCGCCGAAGTTGAAACCGCCTTGATGGCCGGCGAGGATCTGGGCTGGGCGAGCTGGGCCTGGGAATACAAGGAAGAGGTGAGGCTGGGTTCTTCCAACTGGGGGTACACGACCACCGGTTTTCCCGGCAATTTCGACGTCGGCACCTTGTACGAATATCCCGGCCAATACTGGTCTGCGATGGGAAATCTGCTGCCCCTCCTGAACGAAGGGCCCACTCTGGTCAACCATCTGGGTCATGCCAACTGGGATTACGTCATGAAGTTCAGCCGCGGCCAGATCAACGACGTCAATTTTACGAATGACGGGATCGAGAATAACTTTTTCATCGGCTATTCGCAGGGCTGCATCTGCGGGGATTTCGCTCACTTCGTCGTTGATTGCATTCTGGAAGAATTCACCACGATTTCTCACGGCGCGGTCGCATTCCTGGGCAACAGCCGTTACGGATGGGGGAGCTACAACAACACCAACGGCGCTTCCCAGCGCTTCGACCGGGAGTTCTTCGACGCTATCTTCGGAGAGAATGTCACCACCATCGCCGCGGCGAACCACGATTCCAAGGAGGACAACGCCTGGCTGGTTCCCTCCGATGACATCATCCGCTGGACTTACTATTGTCTCAACCTCTTCGGTGATCCCACGCTGGACGTCTGGACGGCTCAACCCGGAAACTTCTATCCTGATTATAATCCGGTCGTTTTGCAAGGGGCTCAGGTCTTCGAAGTTAGAGATATTTCCACGCCGGGAGCCCTGGTGACCATCTCGATGGATAATGAAGTCCTGGGACAGGGCATCGCCGCCCCTTCGGGAATCGCGACGGTGACCTTCAATCAGCCCGTTACCCAGATGGGCACTTTGGATCTGGTAATTACCGCCCATGACATGCTGCCCTACCAGGGAACGGTTCTGGCGATTCCATCTTCCGGACCTTACGTCATCCTTTCAGAATGTATTATCGAAGATGGAACCACCGGCAACGGCAACGGACAACTCGATTACGGCGAAACCGTCGGGTTCACCGTCAGCGTCGAGAATGTCGGGGTGGACAACGCCTCCGGGGTTAATCTGATCCTCTCCTGTGATGATCCTCTGATCACCCTCATTGATGCAGAAGAATATCTGGCTGGCATAAACAGCGGAGCGACCTGTACGTTGAACGATGCTTTTGCACTTGAGATTAGCCCAGACGTCCTGGACGGGGCCGAAATCAGCTTCGAATTAACGGCCAGCGACGGCGATTCAACCTGGGTTTCCCCATTTTCGATCACAGCGCATGCTCCCGAATTCATCTACGGTAGCATCCTTATTGACGACCCGGCCGGAAATGGTGATAACCACTTCGATCCCGGTGAAACCGCCGACTTCAATATCACCATCGAGAATGCAGGCAGTTCAGACGCGACGGGGATATCGTTCGTTCTGGCCAGCACCGAGCCACTGATCATAATTCCTTCGGATTCGATTTACCAGTCCTCGCTCACAGCAGGAGAAGAGATTGTGCTCTTTTATCCGAACGTGAGTGCAAACCCCGACCTGCCCCAGGGAGACAGCGTGGCATTTGCTTTGAGTATCAACGATGAATGCGGATATTCTTGCGTATTAGAATTCGTCATCCCGGTCGGCGACGTTCGCTACGATCCCGTCGGCCCGGACGGATACGGTTACTTCGCCTATGATCCCTACGACGGCGCAGATGCTCCCGAATACGACTGGATAGAGATCGCTCCGCTGGCCGGAGGCCCAGGAACGGATCTGCAACTGGGTGATGATCAGGCTGTGCCGGTGCCGCTACCCTTCTCCTTCAGATATTATGGTGTTGATTTCACTGAAATCAGCGTGTGTTCTCACGGCTGGGTATGTATGGGCGCAATAGAGGGAATCTTCTTTCCATTGAATATTTGCATCCCCCACATCGTACCGCCCAACAACACCATCGCCGCCTTCTGGGATGAATTAAGTCCGACTGCAGGTGGGCAGGTCTGCTATTTCTTCGACGAATCAAATCACCGCTTTGTCGTTGAATGGTATCAGGTGCCTCATGAGCTCTATCCCGATGATCCAGAAACCTTCCAGGTTATCCTCTATGATCCCGCCTATCAATCCACTCCCACCGGCGACGGTGAAATCTTGGTCAATTACCACACCCTGAGCGATCAGTTGAACGGCTGCGCATTGGGCATCGAGGACAGCAGCGGCACGACCGGCTTGCAGTATCTCCATAACGGATCCTACGCCGAATCAGCAATGCCCCTGGAGACACCTTTTGCCATTAAGTATACAACGGCTGGCAGCGTGGTAGCAGTCGAATCCCCGGAGTCGAAAACTCTGCCAAAAAGTTTCGCTCTCGACCAAAACTATCCCAATCCCTTTAACCCGGCCACAACGCTCCGCTTTTCGCTTCCGAAAACGGCGAACGTCAAGCTCGTGGTGTACGATCTTCAGGGAAGACAGGTCGCCGTCTTGGTGGACGGTCAGCGCCCCGCCGGAGTACATGAAGTTGTCTGGGAAGCTGCTGGATTAGCATCCGGCTTGTACTTCTATCGCATCCAAGCGGGTGACTACATTGCCACCAAAAAGATGATGCTGATCAAGTAACTAAAAAATAATAAGGAACTTGGACAGGGGCGTTCCGTTTAGCAGGGGCGCCCCTGTAGTCCTTCGCGTAAAAAATTATTGATATAAACTATTGACATTGTCAAAAATTGAATTATTTTTGGACTAAGTCGCGAACGGAGTCAAAGGGAAAATCGGAAAATAAGGTTCAAACTTGGGAGAAAATCATGTCCAAGAAATTCTGGATTGCTTTTCCGGTTGCGTTCATCCTGCTGTATGCGCTGGAGATCATCCTTCATGCAGGAATTTTAAGCGGTTTTTACGCCAGTCGACCGGACGGCTTCCTGCCCGAAGTCACCATGCAGAAGCGAATGCTGTGGTTGCCCGTCGGTTTTATTATTTGGGCGTTTATTTGGACCTACTTTTATAGTCGCTTTGCCACAGAAAAGAATGTTAGGACGGGAATCTGGCACGGCATCGCCTACATGATTTTCCTGAACGTCCCCAAATCCTTCATTGATTACGGCACCATAGACATCAGCGGCTACTGCTACCTGTGGTGGACCATCGGGGAAGTCATTATGGGGATTATTATTGGAGCGGTCATGGGTGCCATCATGAAGGAGAAAACGACGGTAGCGAAGCCTGTTGAGGATTAAAATCGTTTGAGACAATGTGGATGGAACGCCCGATGGAGCGATTAAACTGAATGCCAAAAAGGCTTCGAACGATAAGACGACCGGTGTTATGGTGGATCATGTTTCACTAGCAAGATAAGATATCCGTTGTTCCAATGGCATCATCCACGTCATTGACGCGGTCATTCTGCCCCAAAAGGAAACGTCCTGATTTCAATTTGCAGTTTAAAGATAAGCGGTTTGCCATCCGGCAGGCCGCTTTTTTATTCGTCTCGGCACAAAAAAAGGGTGTGTTTTTATTCTATAATTATTACCAAAGGATGTGTGGATGGCACCAGCGTCACTCCCGCGGAAGCGGGAGTCCACAATAATCAGGAAATAAGCCGGATTCCCGCATACGCGAGAATGACAGTTTTGCAGTAGTCTTATTTTAACGGTCACCCAGTGTCATTCTGGCAAAGCCCAGAATCTGACACTGGATACCGATCCACTGAATGCTGAGTGCTGAATGCT
>CAZHMN010000003.1:0-3455 GCA_964533705.1 uncultured bacterium | reverse complement strand
GCAGCCGTCGTTGACTCGGTCTTCTCTGCGGATAGCGTGGTCATATACTATCAAGTACAGGGCTCTGGCAGCCCCGTTCTGGTCTTCATTCACGGGTGGGCCTGCGATCGAAGTTACTGGGATAATCAGGTCGAATTTTTTGCAGATAAGGTCAAGGTCGTAACGATTGACCTGGCGGGACATGGCCAATCGGGGTTGAATCGCCAAAACTGGACTATGGCTTCGTTCGGCGAGGACGTCGCCGCTATTGTCAAGAGGCTCGATTTGAACCAGGTCATCCTGGTCGGGCACTCCATGGGCGGACCGGTGATCGTCGAGGCCGCCAAACGACTGCCGGAGCGCGTCGTCGGTTTGATCGGAGTCGAGACTTTCCACGACATTGGTAAGAGAATCTCCGCCCAGGAGACGGAGGAAAGCGCCGCCAGCTTGAGGCGGGATTTCGAAGGAACCATGAAAGGTTGGGTGCGCAAAATGTTCGCGGCTACGGCGGATTCCGCGCTGGTGGAAGAAATCGCTGCAAAGGCGGCCTCTGCTGATCCCGATGCAGTGATTGGGATTCTCGAAAAATACCACGAACTGAACCTGGCGGAAGCGATAAAGGACGTTCACCTGCCGATTATGACCATTAATACCGACATGTATCCAATGAATGAGGAAAGTAACCGGGAATTAGTGGAATCCCTCGAAGTGATCATGATGCCCGGATACGGCCACTACCCCATGATCGAAGCACCTGAAATCTTCAACGCTCACCTGACCAAGGCGATGCAGAAGATTATCAAGGGCACGGCTCCGGGAGAACGACGCAGAACGCAGTAAGTTCTTTGTATCCGGATTCAATGAATCCGATGACAGGAAGTTGATGAATTCACAACGCAGGGACGTTCGATTGAACGCCATATGCGTTACTCGGTTCATTTCGGCTATACCCTCATTCCACCGGCGGGGATTGACGAATAAATAAAAATAATCCTATTATTTTTGCCGAAAAATGCTTATATTCGAGTTGCAGCAGATTGTCATCGCACTTTATTTGGAGCCGCCCCGGTTGGACGACTCGCTAAAGTACCTTGACATTCTGATGGAGTTTTGTTTGGTTTTAAGAGAGGTGAGGTAATGGCACAAGGTACGGTGAAGTGGTTCAACCCGCGCAAACGTTACGGCTTCATTAAGGTTGATGACAGTGAAGATGACGTATTCGTGCACGCTAATGAGATCACCGGAGCAGGTTTCCGCAACGAACTGTACGAGAACCAGCGCGTTGAATTCGAAATCGTGCAAGGCCAGAAGGGCCCCATGGCCAAGAACGTCAAAGTGATCGAATAACACTTCACAAAGCAGCCCAGAACCCGACTCTCCGGAGCCGGGTTTTTTATTCGTAGAGCGCATGTTAGCTCTCCCTGACAGCTGAATGCTGAATGCTGATTGCTGACTGCCACTAATTTAAGGAACTCGACGCAAAAATTCTAAATGATCATTTAGGATTAAAAAAAATCAAAATATCCTTGTTTAATTTGACAATTTCTTCTTATATTATCATTACTGGATTGTCATTGGGCTTTATTTTGGGCGGCTAAGTTTGAACGACTCATTAAGGTACCGTGGCATTCTGGTAACGTTTTAAGTTCAGTTTTATGAGGAGTGAGGTAATGTCACAAGGTACCGTGAAGTGGTTCAACCCGCGCAAAGGTTACGGGTTCATCAAGGTGGACGACAGTGACGATGACGTCTTCGTGCACGCCAATGAGGTCACCGGCGGTGGCTTTCGCAATGAACTGTACGAAAATCAGCGCGTCGAGTTCGAGATTGCCGAGGGACAAAAAGGCCCCATGGCTAAGAACGTCAGAGTGATTGAGTAACACTTCACACCGAGAACCGAAGCCCGGCTCGGTTGAGCCGGGTTTATTGTTTTGGGATAGCAAATTCGCATTTTAGCCCCATAGCCTGACTGCTAACCGCCAACTGCCAACTGCCAACTGCTAACCGCTAACTGCTAACTGCTATCACCTTATGGCACTCGGCGCAAAAATAATCGGTGATCCCTCAGGATCGAAAATAATTAAAATAAATCTATTATTTTTGATAAATCCTTCGTATATTATTATATCAGGATTGTCATTGGGCTTTATTTTGGGCGGATTGGTTTGAACGACTCATTAAGGTACCGTGGCATTCTGGGAACGTTTCAAGTTTAGTTTTAAAAGGAGTAAAGTAATGTCACAAGGTACTGTGAAGTGGTTCAACCCGCGCAAAGGTTACGGATTTATCAGCGTTGACGACGGCGAAAACGACGTCTTCGTGCACGCCAATGAGGTTACCGGTGCAGGCTTTCGCAACGAGCTGTATGAAAACCAGCGCGTTGAGTTCGAAATCGCTGATGGGCAGAAAGGCCCCATGGCCAAGAACGTCAAAGTGATTGAGTAACACTTCACACCGAAAACGAAAACCCGGCTCGATCGAGCCGGGTTTTTTTACTCTCCACAGTCATTGCGAGGGGCGAAGCTCCGAAGCAATCGCCCATCCTCGTAGGGGTGAATCTTGTATTCGCCCTGTTAGATATCACCTAACCGCGTAGTGGGTGCGGTGATGTCCTCCCTTTAGGATTCGTCCCCCAACTGCTAACCGCCAACAGCCAATAGCCAACTGCCACCACTTTGTGGCAGTCGACGCAAAAATAATCGGCGATCACGCAGGATCAAAAATAATTAAAATAAATCTATTATTTTTGACAAATCCTGCGTATATTATTATATCTGGATGGTCATTGGGCTTTATTTTGGGCGGTATGGTTTGAACGACTCATTAAGGTACCTTGACGTTCAGGGAACATTTAAAGTTTAGTTAAAAAGGAGTAAAGTAATGTCACAAGGTACTGTGAAGTGGTTCAACCCGCGCAAAGGTTACGGATTTATCAACGTTGACGACGTCGAAAATGACGTCTTCGTGCACGCCAATGAGGTCACCGGTGCAGGCTTTCGCAATGAACTGTACGAAAACCAGCGAGTCGAGTTCGAAATCGGCCAGGGCCCCAAAGGCCCCATGGCTACGAGCGTCAAAGTGATTGAGTAACACTTCACACCGAAAACGAAAGCCCGGCTCGACTGAGCCGGGTTTTTTTTACTCTCCACAGTCATTGCCAGGGGTGAAGCCCCGAAGCAATCGTTCATCCTCGTAGGGGTGAATCTTGTATTCGCCTTATTTACAAACAACGTCATTCTGGCGAAGTCCAGAATCTGACGCTGCCCCGCCTTTCACCAGATCATATCCACTGCATCCAACACCGACGAACCGAAATCCGTGTATTCTCATTATCATAGGCTCTTTAGCCGTCAGGACATAAGTTCTGACGACACAGTAAATTCGCCGGGTGTGACCTGACGCTTTTTTCTCGTGGAGCGCACCTGCTCGTCGGTGTCAGAGACGACCCCGACTGCGGCGTAAAAAACTCGCAACTC
>CAZHMN010000002.1:81155-92607 GCA_964533705.1 uncultured bacterium | reverse complement strand
CGCTAATCCTTTGAATGAAGATTTTGTCCCCGAAGTCTATTCAGAAGCCGATTTTGAGGGCAACGTAGTAAAGATGCTGCGCATCGGTCCTTGGAAGTACATTGAGACGAATCCGGATAATCCTCGGCGACGGCCCCCACAACAGCTCTTCTACGTCCCCGACGATCCTTCTGAAAAGATCAATCTGTTCGAAGTGGAACCCGCCAAAGCCAAAGACATGCAGTTGTTATTGGAAGCGAAATATCAAGAATTGCTGGCAGCCAAAGAAGAGGGAGCCCAGCAGGAAATGGATAGAGCCACAAAGGAGCGCCTTAGGGCGCTGGGCTATACTCAGTGAATGCCAAACCTGTTAAAACGGTCGTATTAGCGCTGGATGGTTTGGATCCAGAGCTCTTCCTCAGTTGGAGGAATAACCTGCCGAATTTATCAACCCTGGCGAGTGAGGGAATTTTTTACAGAATCAAGTCCACCATCCCGTCCATGACCTTTCCAGCCTGGTCAACCTTTCTGACCGGCGTCAATTCCGGCAGACACGGCATTTTTGATTTTACCGAACGCCTCGAAGGCCGTCTCCGCGTGCGCTTCATTAACTCCACTCGGAGGCGCTATCCCGGTTTTCTGCGCCTCGCTTCAGATCAGGGATTGTGCGTTGGATCCGTTGGATTGCCCACCACCTATCCTCCCGAAAAACTAACAGGTTTCCAGATTTCAGGATTTGATACCCCCTTGCCCTCCAAGGCGGATCGGTCCTACGTGCATCCCCCTGAATTAGCCGAAAAAATCGAGCGAGAAATCGGAGGGTATTACTTCGGGAATTTTAACGAGAGCCGCATCGGGCGGAACTGGCACGGTAAAGTGCTGGCTCAATTAATGGAGGGCATCGAAAGAAAAATCCGCCTGGTTCACCTTTTGCTCCGTGAATACCCCCTCGATTTGCTTCTGCTGCATGTGGGCGAGACGGACACAGTCGGACACCATTTCTGGTCATTTTACGACGAAAACTCGCCTCGATACGTTCCCACGAGAGATCATGCTCTAAAACGGGCAATTCAGCGTGTCTATGAGAAAACAGATGATCTCGTCGGTGAAGTCCTTAGCCTCACGCAACCTGAAAACGTCATCGTCGTCAGCGATCACGGTATGGGGGGGACCTCGGATCGCATGCTCTACCTGAATCGCTTTCTGGCGGAAAACGGGCTGCTAAGTTTTCAGGAGGAGGACCCGAGAGCTCGAATCATAGGTGCACTAAAACGCGCCGGGATGAAATGGATGCCCTACCGCTGGCAGCAGCAGGTTTTCCGGCTGGCGAAAGGCGAATTCGCCGCCAGCATCGAATCATTGCAGCGTTTCAGCGGCATCGACTGGGGGAAGACGCTGGCATACAGCGAAGAATTGAACTATTTCCCCTCGGTTTATCTGAACTTGAAAGGACGCGAACCGCGTGGTATCGTGGATCCCGGCGACGCTGATAGAGTAATTTCAGAGCTCAGCAACACCCTCTCAGGCTGGAAAGATCCCGAAAGTGGAACGAACATTGTGCGGAAAGTACACCGCCGTGAAGACCTTTACGACGGCCCTGAAACAATCCATGCGCCGGATCTAATCCTCGAACTGAATGATTGTAGCGGCTATAGTTACGCTTTAGGGCGCAGTACGACGCCTCTGGGTCGTAATTCATGGCGGAAAATGTCATCCCTGGAATACATCGGTAAAAAAGGTGGCTCGATGAATGGGGCGCACCGCGCCTGGGGCACGATGATCCTGAAGGCCAATAATAAGACTGCCGCTAAAAAGGAAAACGTCTCTCTACTGGACATGGCGCCGACCATTTTGCACCTTTCAGGAATTCAAATCCCGGATTGGATTGAGGGTCGCAATTTGTTTTCAGATGGAAAGCTTACCAGCGCGCTTCAATTCGTTCCGGTGAATGAAAAACCCTATTCGGCATCTGAAGAGGAAGCAATCCGTAAAAAGCTCGCCCAATTAGGCTATTTGCAATAATATTATGATTCCTCCGTTGAACATCGCCATGGTGGCGGCTTGCCCCTTTCCGACGTCGCAGGGATCGCAGGTCTTAATCCGCGAGCTATCCGAAGCTCTGGTGCGACGGGGACATTCGCTTCACATAGTGACTTATCACTTCGGCGAGGATCAACCCTGCCCCGGTCTGACCATCCATCGAATCCCCGAACTCTTTCGCTACAATAAGTTTCGTTCCGGGCCGGAAATACGCAAACCTATTCTTGATTTGCTTTTAGCCCTGAAACTTGATCAGGTGGTTCGCCGTCATAATATTTCCATCATTCATACCCACAATTATGAAGCGCCGGTGGCCTCTTACCCGGTTCGATTGTTGAGGAAGATTCCGGTGGTTTACCACAGCCATAACACCATGTCGGATGAATTTTACACTTACTTCCGATTGAAGATTCCCCAGGTTCTGGCGAAATGGGCTGCCTACTTGCTGGATCGTTTCATCCCCCGGCGGGCGGATTTCGTCATAGCGATCAACCGGCAGGTGGCTGATTTTTTAATTCAGATGGGAACGCCCGCATCTAAGATTAAATTCATCCCTCCAGGGATTGATTTCGGCTCGATTGATGATCCGCCGGATCCATCTATAAGGCAGCGCCTGGATTTGGGAAACGGTCCTCTGATCATTTATGCGGGCAATCTGGACGGATACCAGCGCATGGATCTTCTGCTAAACGCTTTGCCCGGGGTTTTTAAAAATCACCCGACGGCGAAGCTTGTCATCTTAACGAGCTCTAAACCCGATCAAATAAAGCGAGATGCTGAAAGCTGCGGGATAAAGAAAAATATCGTATTCGTTATGAACCCGGATTTCAGCCTGGTGCGGCAGGTACTATTGAGCGGTTCCGTGGCCGTAAATCCCAGAATATCGTGGTCGGGTTATCCTATCAAACTGCTGAACTACATGGCGGCAGGTTTACCGGTCGTCGCCTTCGAAGGGGCCGCACCCCCCGTTGAGAATGAACTAAACGGCTTGCTGGCTCCTTCAGGAGATACTAAGGCATTCGGTCGTTTGATCTGTGACCTTTTATCGCGTCCCGACCGGGCGAAACGCCTCGGTAAAGAAGCCGAAAAGACGGTTGCGCTAAACCACAATTGGGACGTGATTGCCACTCAAATCGAGCGAATCTACGCCGGGTTGCTGGGGTTAGATCCGATTGTCATCGAGCGAATTCATAAGCATGATCGGGAAAGTGTTACGGCATAGGCTCGAAAATTTATGAGTTATGTGCACGCTGCAAAAGTGGGAATTTCAGGGGAAAATGAGAAAAACTTCAGAAATTGATACATTTAACTTGACTTTTGGAAAATTATAAACTAACTTAATAGATTATAATATATGAACGTGTACGAATAGGGTATGTTTAATTAGAGGATAGAGCGATGGAAATAAAGCACGTTTGGGATATCCTCGTTCGGCGCAAGTGGGTTATCATCCAGGGTTTCGTGGTGATCTTCGGCATCATCCTGGTTGCCACATTGTTGAAACCGAAAACCTACCTGGCTGAATGCAAGTTGGTCATCGAGGGACAGGGTACCCAGGAGGCCTTATTGCGCAGTATCGGTTTGGAATCGGTCAGCGAAATGCTCTTCTCCGCTAACATGGGGCAAGGTTCTTCTATGACAGAAGTCGAAATGATGAAGATGACCAGCAAACCGATATTGGACAAGGTTGCCCAGAAGCTGGATTTACGGGAAGCGGACGGCAGTTATACCCCGGGGCCTTCCCTGAAATTGGTTACGGGAACCTTTCAATGGTACGCTATGCGTGGATTGAAGGTGAAGCCATCCAAAAAATCCCCCATTTTCACCATCCAGGGATATTCACCCAATCCACAGGAAGCATTGGACCTGTCCAATACCCTCGCTGAGGTTTACCTCGCAGAAGATATCGCTCGCAAGCATCGTGAGACAGCAGACGCGGCGCGCTTTGCGGATGAGCAGTCCAAGATCGCCAAGCGGGACTGGAACGAAGCGAAGAGGAAGCTTCGCGAATTCCAGGAGCAGGATGGTATCGTTGACGTTTCTGCGGAGATCAACACACTGATTAGTCAGATCGCCGGGCTTCGCGCCCAGCAGAACGTCATGGATCTGTCTCTGCAGGAAATCAATACCATGGAGCAGAACTACGGTGGACAAACCTCCCTTATCGGTGGGTCAACCATCTCGGAGCAGAATCAGATCGCTTATCTGAAAGCGGAACTGGCCAAGCTGGAATCCGATTTGCAGTCTTCATTGAGCAAATATACGGAGAGCCACCCAACCGTCATCGCCCTGCGCGAGAAGACGATTGAATTACAAAAGAAACTGCTGCAGGAAAAAGACGTATACGAAAAATCAGAAAAGGCCAGACGTAGCGAGATTCAGAGTCAAATCGATGAATATGAAAAACAACTCAGCGAATTCCCTTCCAAGCTTTACACCTTGGCTCAACTGCAACTCGCAACTACTACGTCTGAAGAGCTTTACAGAATGCTCCTGGATATGAAGTATAAGCTGAACATTACCAAGGCTATGCAGTTGTCCAACATCAACATTATAGAACCCGCCTGGAAGGCCAAATTGCATTCACCACAGCTTGAGGACAATCTGCTCATTGGCGCGATTTTGGGTCTTATCTTCGGTCTCGGTTTGGCCATATTGATTGAATACCTCGACGATTCGGTCAAGGATGCCGACTCCATTCAGGTGCAACTCGGATTGCCTCTATTGGGCAGCATTCCTCTGATGAGCCGCAAAGAGGTTCCGCTGATCGCCGGCGACGAGACTTCACCCGCCAGGAAATCCGTCTACTTCCTGCGGGAAGCTTACAACATCTTGGCTCACAATATCAAGCTCGGCAGCCTCGACGAGAAAGTAAAGAGCATCATGGTGACGAGCTCCATTCCGGAGGAGGGAAAATCCTACGTCGTTGCCAACCTGGCCATCAACCTGGCACAACAGGGCAAGAATGTGCTCCTTGTGGATACCGATTATGCCCGGCCGGATCTGTATCGAATCTTCGGGATGGAGAATGAGATCGGATTGACGGAAGTGATCCTGGGTGAAGCGTCCATCGAAGAAGTGCTCAAACCTGCCGGGGTGGATCGCCTTTGGGTGATAACCACCGGGCCCAAACCACCCAGCACAACTCAACTTCTCGAATCCAATCAGATGAAAGAGTTCATTCGTGAGGCGGAAAAACTCTTCGACATCGTTCTCTTCGACACGCCGCCCATGTTTTCACTGAACGATCCGGTGATCTTGGGAGCTTTGACCGATCGCACCGTCATCGTGGCTTCGGCCGGAACCATTTCCAAGCAGATGTTGAAGCAGGCAGTGGAAACGCTGGAAAGGGGCAACAGCAGATTGCTTGGCGTGGTTCTGAATAAAGTGCAAATGGAAGGAACGCATTACTATTACTACTACCACGCCTATAATCAAATTGAAGAAAGTAACTTCAAAAAAATGGCATCGAAGCCACTGGGGCTGCTGGGGTTGAAGAAGAAATCCGGTAAGCGGCGTTATCGGACTAAACCAATATAAATAAAACATGTGAATATGAAATTAAAAGGGGGTTTCTCGACCCCCTTTCGTTAATTGGCCGATAAGCAATAGGTCACTAAATCCTTGCGTGGAGGAGGGCCGCTGATGTTGATGGCCCTCTTTTTATAACCTGAATCCGCTTGCATATTCTTGAACATCTTTCGTGCGTGAATGAAAAAGTACCTTCTGATCTTGATCATCGTCATAGCAGCGGTAGTCCGCCTTTTATATCAAGTGGACATTTGGAATTCTCCGATGGTGGACGTTCCCATCATTGATTCCGAATATTACCACGAGTTGGCGAAATCGCTTGCTGAAGGAAAGGGTGGGGAAGAGGGCGTTTTCTTCATGAGTCCGCTTTATCCCTATGTCCTTGCCCTTCTCTACTTAATATTCGGATCCTACGTCCATGTCGGCTTGATCTTTCAAGCCCTGCTGGGTGTGCTTCTCGTTTACCTGATTTACCGCATAGGAGAAAGGCTGTTCGGTCAAAACGTGGGGCTCCTGAGTGCCTTTTTTGCCGCTTTTTACCGTCCCTTTGTCTACTACGAAGGTGTCCTTCTAACCTCCGTATTAATCCTGGTATTGAACGCACTCATACTGTTGTTGTTGATTTCACCGCACAGGACGAATTTCAGGTATTTTGCTGCGGGCCTCTTACTGGGATTGTCCGCACTGGCGCGCCCCAATGTCCTTCTTTTCGCGGCGATTTTAATCGTATTTTTTATCGTAAAATCGGGCGATGGCGGTTTGCGCCGCCCGGCGTTTCTTCTGTTGGGATTAGCGCTTGTTCTGGCACCTGTGGCCTATCGCAACTATCAGGTGAGCGGGAGCTGGGTGCTGACGACCGCCGGAGCGGGCATGAACTTCTACGCCGGCAATAATCCGCAAGCCGAAGGGATCTACTGGGAGGCGCCCTTCCTCCGTTCCGCAGAACCAAAATACGAGAACGAGGATTACCGGCTGGAAGCCTCGCGCCGGTTAGGTCGGGTTCTAAGCATTACGGAAGCGTCCAGCTACTGGTTTCAGCAGGGTTTGTCGTACATTGTGCATCAGCCGATATCTTACCTTCAGCTCCTTTTCAGGAAACTTTACCTCTTCTTCCACCGCACGGAAATACCTAATAATTTGAGCATCTACGCAGCCCAGGACTTCAGTAAGACTTTGCGCTTGATCCCACTCGGTTTCGGTCTGATCGCGCCGCTTGGAATCGCTTTCTGGTTTATGCGAGCGCGTCAGTCTGACATGGTCATCGCTAATCTTTATATCCTCAGTTATCTCCTGGCAACGCTGCTCTTTTTCGTCGCCTCCGAATATCGCCTGCCGGTTCTTCTTATGCTGTTGCCCTTTGCGGCAGCGGCTCTCGCTTCGCTCTGGAATAACATCAAATGCGCCCAGTGGAAAGCTGTGTCCCGATTGGCCTTGCTGACCGTCCTCTTCGCTGTGCCTATAAATGCCAGCACTGTTTTTACGGCCAGCTTGAGTTCGCCGCGCATGGATTTCTTCAACCTGGGGAGCGTACTGCAAAAGCAGGAACGTCATGCCGAAGCCGCTGGCATGTTTAATCGCGCGCTCATTGTAGACCCAGATTTTGCCGAAGCACACCGTGCTCTGGGGGATTCTTATCACGCCTTAAAGCAGTTCGATAAAGCTGCAGAAGAATTCAAACGCGCTGGTCTGGTAGCTGATGATGAGCTTTCGATGTTGGATGCTGAAGATTTATTTCTGCAGGCCCAGACACAGGCTCGCAATGGGAATTATAGCCAATCACTAAAATTGTTTGAAGAAGGTGTTTCGCTACATCCCGATCCACCCGCTTTCGCCTATTACAACATGGCGTCCTTAAACCTTTATCTCGGCGATACCACGCGCGCTATAGATGAACTCAACATCGCAGCTTCAATCGAACCGAACGATTTTCGCACGCCCTATACACTGGGCTTGATTTACGAAAATCGCGCTGAGTGGAGCCTAGCAAAAGATCAATTCCTCACTTCCCTTGAGCTGTCAGGAACCTTCCATCCAGCGCGGATACACGCCGCTTTAGCCTGTCTTGAAGTGTCAGATACGCTACAAGCGGCACGCCTGATCGAACCACTCATCGGCCAAGATCTCAGAGATACCCAGTTGACGACTCTGGCTGCAGAGATTGCGAAACGCGTGGGATTTTAGGAGCCGGACAGGGGTTCCATATCGGATTTTCACACATTTATCGCCAGACGGAATACAGGGGCAGACCACCGTGTCTGCCCCTTTGTCCGCAGGGATTCTGAGAAACGCCTTAAACGCAAAATTTTGCGCTTGACTTAAGGAAAAATCCTGCTATTTTATAAGCGAAGTTTATTCCAGTGTTGTCCAATCACACTGAAGCAATCATACTTATCAGGTGAAGGAGGCTATATGAGATCGAGATATCTAATACCAGTGTCTGCTCTCCTGCTTAGTCTTCTTCTTTGGAGTAGCGCTTATACACTAAATCCCTCACCCTTTATCGATCCCCCGTTAGCAGATGCTGAGGTGGTAAACGCGCAGGTTGCTTATCCACCTTATGAAAAACCAATAGTTGCCAATAGCCTGGACGTCATCGGCGACACTGCAACGATAGGCACCACCTGGTACGATTTACAGCATTTCGGCACCATCGGTCGCCAGATGGTCATGGATGACGAAGGCTATCTTCATTTCGTCTGGATGAACGGTCTGAATTACGGTGGTATCGAACGGCATGTTTACTACAACGTCATTGATCCGACGGGGATTCCGGTCTGGCCGGGTTCTGGATATCCGGTGGAGTCCTCCTATCGGGCTGGTTATGCTACCCTCGATCTGGGCTACGGAAACCGCGCTTTTCCCGCATTTCACCAAAAAATGACCTCGGGCTCCAGTGCTTATCATACCGCTGTCGCGGCCGATTTCTTTCCCCATTACGGTGCCTTCTTAACCTGGGAACCGGGATGGCTTTACGTTCACGGCGAAGATACGTCAACCCTTTATCCCAACATCAGTATTGACCGCAATGGACGAATCCACATAATTTCCACGGTTACGATGTTTCCCGATCCAATTGACTGGCACGTCTATACAGTGGGGGAATATGATCCTGTAACTTTTACGATCACCTTCCCGCCGCCGCCCCATACCTGGACAAAAGTCGGCCGAACCACCGTTGACGGGGCAGACGTCACTTCTTCAGATGTTTCGGACAGGGTGGCCGCCGCTTGGATTACGCCTCATCACGATATCATGGTTTTAATAGACGAAGACGGGCAAGAATTGAACTTTGGCGAAGCTTTCAATCTGACTCGGTTTATCCTTCCCGATCCGAGTCTGCTACCCGATACCCTTTTGGCGAACAGGGATACACTGCGCGCCCACGATGACCTCACCCTGCTGTTCGACCAGGATGATTGGCTACATATCGCCTTCACAACTCGGTCTTATTTCTTCTACCAGGCCACGTGCTATTGGAATGCTTCGATCATCTGGCACTGGTCTGAACAGTATCCGGACGAGTTCTCCGTGGTAGCCAATGCCTGGCATCCTGAAGACCTGGTCGAATGCGGTCCCGGTTGTGTCAAAGCCCAGCGGCCTTCTCTGGGACAGGATCCCGTAACCGGGCATCTCTACTGCATGTATCAGTATTACGACACCGATACGACCGCTCTGAGTGCCGCTGGTTGGCCTTCGGGGGAGGTCTACGTTTCTGTATCAACCGACGGCGGTCTAAATTGGGCGGTGGGCACGAATGTCACGGAAACCATCACCCCTCAAAACGCTCCACCCGGGCAATGCTATTCCGAAGAATGTCCCTGTATGGCGGAGTGGGTTGACGGCGATTGTCACATCATGTACACGATGGATTACGACGCCGGCTACGTCATTCAGAATGCGGGAACCTGGACCTTAAATGACGTCAAATACCACCACGTCCCCGTGGATTCGATTCCCACGACGCCATTGGTACCTCAGGTCCCGTTCCACGTTTCACCCATTCACATAAACCAGGAAATCACTGCCGCAACAGGAACCATTGAGTCCCTGGAGATTTGTGCAACTCCTAATCCCTTTAATCCGCAGACAGCCATAAAATTCAGTCTTCCAGACGCGGTGTATGTTACCCTGAAAGTGTACGATCTCCAGGGCCGCTTGGTGGCCACGCTGGCTGACGGCTTGATGAACGCAGGCAGTCATGATTTGATCTTCGATGGATCGAATCTCGCTTCAGGTGTTTATCTGTATCGCCTCCAAGCAGATAAATTCACGACCGAAGCGAAGCTGGTTTTGGTGAAATAACCTGAAAGCGAGGGGACACCGATCCACAGGGCGGGTTTTTTACCTGCCCTTTTATATTTGGTTTGCAAAAGCAATTTCCGATATCATATGTCCCATGAGTTGTCATTCCCGCGCAAGCGGGAATCCAGGTTTAATAACAACAGCAAAATAGATTCCTGCTTTTCCCGTAGGGACCTCTTCGTGGCGCAGAAATGACATGTTGGTGAACTGGAAATTACTTACGAGCATTAGTATAATTTGCCCATAACGAACCCCTAATGGGTTGGAATCCTGCAGAAAGAAGTTGACTTTTGGCTCTATCCTCTTTACGTTAAATTGACTTAATGTAACCTGGCGGAGGCAGATTTTAAGCGGGGCTATGTCTGGTATGGAGTTTGACACCGCCAACGACCGCATGCTGGAACTCTATCGGCTGAGCGTTCAGCGGATCGCACGTGCGGGTTCAACGGTGCTGATTACAGGCGAGAGCGGTACGGGCAAAGAACGAATGGCGGGGCTGCTGCATTATCACAGCCAGCGCAAGGATAAACCGTTCGTTAAGGTCAACTGCGCGGCACTTCCGGAGGGAGTTCTTGAAAGCGAACTCTTCGGCCACGAGAGGGGTGCTTTCACCGGCGCCGTTTCCCGCCGCATCGGTAAATTTGAAGCCGCGCACACCGGAACCATTTTCCTGGACGAAGTTGCCGATCTGACGCCTCTGGTCCAGGCGAAACTGCTGCGAGTTCTGCAGGAAAAGGAGCTCGAAAGAGTCGGTGGGAACGCCACCATACAAGTTGACGTCCGCATCATCGCCGCGACCAACAAATCGCTTTCGGATGAAGTAAAGGCGGGGAAATTCCGGGAGGATCTCTTCTTCCGTCTCAACGTCATCAGCATCGAGATTCCACCCCTGCGTCAGAGAAAGGAAGACATCCTCATTTTAACAGAGAAATTCATCGAGAAGTTCTGCAAACAGAACGGGCGGGAACGCCTCATACTGTCACCGGACGTCAAGCGTTGTCTGCTGAATTACTCCTGGCCGGGTAACGTCCGGGAACTGGAGAATCTGATCGAGCGCATCACCGTGATGGCGCTTGAGGACACCGTTACGACGGACGATTTGCCCTCTGAGATAACGTCATTCGGCATTGCGCAGAATTTCAATGGTGCGAGCAATCGTCCGCCTACCCTCCGAGAAGCCAAAGCCGAATTCGAACGTGGGTTGATCATGCAAACCCTGGAACTCTGCAACGGCAACGTGACTGCTTCTTCAAGTCTTCTGGGTATCGCCCGAAAAAACCTGCAGGAAAAAATCAACCGCTATAGCATCGAGGTTGAACGCTATCGGGGGCAGAAAACCGACACCGAAGCGTAGAACTTTCCCGAATACCCATAAAACCACAAGCTTAGAGAAAACTTAGTTCGCTGGGAAGTTATTGACACCCAACCGGGTCATCTTTTCCCCGGGTTGTTACCTTTTCGTGTCGCTGATTGGCCGAGCAGCAAATGCTTTTAGGGTGGAATGTTACTCTTATTTACATAATATACAATACTATAATAATACCCACCCCACTATTTGAAAAACTGGCAAAATCTTTGCAGTTATAGAGACGAAACGAGG
>CAZHMN010000002.1:53140-81055 GCA_964533705.1 uncultured bacterium | reverse complement strand
ACCCCACTATTTGAAAAACTGGCAAAATCTTTGCAGTTATAGAGACGAAACGAGGTCTAGGAACGATGAGTAAAATCAACCCGCTGCAAAGAGTTCCCGGTTTAACGGATGAACGGACTACCGAGAAAAAAAAGCCTGAACAGGCCACTTCTTCGGACAAGGCGTTCAAGCTGGACCGGGTGGAGATTTCAGCCAACGCTCGACTGGTGCAGCGTGCGGAAGACCTCCAGAGAACATCGTCGAGTGAACAAGTAGAGGACGGCCATCGAGTGGGGAAGCACTGGTACTTGTACGGTTATCTTCTGCCCGAGGCGGACGAAGCGTAACAGAGAGGCCGGAGAGTGAAGTCCGGCCTCTGATAATATGATTTTGCTTTGACAAAATAAAAGGCCAACTTCTGTTGGTCCCTTGCCGTGTTGCCAGCACGGCACCCCGACTCCCCTGTGGTTGATTCGCATTTTTTGGTGATTTCCTTGTGGGAAATCCTTTTTTGGTCGTCGGTGCTGGACCCCGGTTGGCCTCATGTATATAATCGGCAGAGATCAAGAAGAACTTTAATTATGTCTTTGAGTATTTCCTGGTTGCACGCCAATCCGCAGATTGGATCATTCTTGAATCGGCATAGCGCTGTCGTGAGAGTACTGGGCGCTTCGCCACAGCGGGAGGACAAATTCATCCAGGCTGAAGAAAGTCCAGAACGGACGCCACAGGCATTTCGCGGCATTCAGGCTCTATTTGCAAGTCCGTTTAAGATAGATTCCCCGAATGAATTTCGCGGTTTAAAGGAAAGCCCGATTGATGATGACGTCGTATCTGAGCGTCCACCCTTTGCACCACCGACTGAAAAATCGGTATCAATTCAAGCTTCGGATGAAGAAGTTGAATTCAATTACGTCAGTCGTGTGATTCCCGAAGATGACGTTATCTTCAAGCAGAATGAAACATTAGCTGGATTGTTGCGTGAAGATGCGGAGCTGCGGGACGCCTTCATATCGGGCGATTACCAGGATATCTCGGAAAAGTTAGCCCAAGCTGCAAAGAGTAATCTGGATTGGAGCCCTGGAATAACCGCCCAGTTTTTGCGTGAACATCCGGATGAAGCGCTTATGATAGCGGCTGATTTAGGTGAAATCACGGACTTACTGGCCGATTCGGATACCGCAGAAGCTCTGACGGAGAACGTCAGAGAACGCCTGGAAAACGAAATCTATAACGAACTCGCCACCAAAGTAGCCGGATTGATGAAAAACTCCACTGAATTGGATGAAGAATTTTTCCGGGAACATCCCAGGGCTGCGCTTTATTTGTTGGAACGGCCCGACGAGCGACGAAGGATTGACGGGCACGTTGAAGCCGAAAAAGAATTTCGTCAACATGTCGCCGGCTACGAGGCGTCCGTTGATCCGGTTGTGAAAGCCGAGGAGTTTGCCGGTTATAACGTCGCCCTGGGGGAAAACTTTTGGCAGGATAACCCGGACTTAGCCTTGCTGCTTTACGCTGATAAAGTCTCAGGATCCGACCATTCACTGCAGGAAAGCGCGCTGAGTTTTCCTGTGGAGCACTATGAAACAACCACGCCTGCCGAAATGATGGCAGTAGATCAAGCGAGACAGGCGTCGCAACTATTGGGGAACCAGGCGCCCCTGGATGTGAATTATTTGAGGCAACATTCCGGTCTCTCTCGGTTAATCAATGAAAACCCTGAATTCGCCGCGCGTTTAAAGAATGATCCGGACGTAGGCAGCCTATTGGCCACGGGTGATCCCGAAATAATGAATGTGTTGCGCGCCTACGCATCAGGGATTCCGGACAGAGATGAGAGTTTTTGGCATTGGTGGGCTTGATGATGAAAAATCCGCCAATAGAGCTTCTTCCTGATAAAGTGACTATCTCAGAGCAGGGGAAAGCTGCCTCAAGGAAATGGCAGGCCGGCGATAAACCTTTCGTGCAGTTTATGGTAGATGCAGAGAAATGCTCCAATAGCCGACCCTGTCCAGAAAATTCTGAAGAAATAGAGGAAGTTGGAGCTGTTCAGGAAGACGCCGATGATCTGGCTGAAGAATGGAAGAGCACTGCAGAGAAATCCAGCCAGCTTATAAAAGTAGGAGACCAGATGTCCCTTGATATCGGCAGCCGCCTCGAATTTGAAGCGCCTTCCGGTGCCAACGCTTTTATCATTCGTAGCACAACTAGGGTCAACCTGAATGAAGGTCCTCATTTCTATGAAACGCATTGGGAGGTTTTCCAGGACGATAATTATTGAGTTTGTGTAATTAATGGCGAAGGCATAAATGATGAAAGTCGGAGGCAACGATCCCATTCTGGTGCAGAGGCAGTACCGAGTCGCACAGCCGTTCTTGAAAGAAATGCAGTACTTTGATCCCCTGGGGGATATCATTCGCCGGATGCGAGAAGAACGGCAGGAAAAGCGTTCGGAGTATCGGAACATTAGAGCGAGAAAAGTTGACCTTCAGGCTTGAGGAGAGAGATATGAGTGATAGCGTAGATCAAGTGCGCAATAATCCACCGCCGCCCGAGCTTTATGACAGGCGTTCCTACGAGGAAATTCGGCGCTCGGAATTGGATGAACTCGACCGCCAGAGGGAGCGTCCACCGGAAGAGGGCAAAGGTCAAAACGTTGATGTTTACGCTTGAAACCGATCCATAATAGAATGGTAAAACAAGGGGGAAATCATGGTTAGTCAGGCAAAGATCGCCGGGTATGTGGCGAAACAATTGGGTCAACAGCTGGCCAACGCACAGAGTGCTGCGGAACAGAAGGAGATTCTAAAAAACGCGGCCAACTCGCAGAAGGCAGCCCAATTGCAGGCACACGCTAACCCAGATCGTACGCATGGCAAGTACCAAGGTGTCAAGGAGAATGAAGAGCTTCTGGACCGCGTCCATATTTCACCGAAGGCGCAGGCGTTGTACCATGCCCACGAGGCGAAGCTAAAGGGGGCGCCTGAGAAGATTCACGAACGCGTTCAGGAACGTGCGAAAGAAACAGATCCTAAACCGGAGGCGGGAGTTTTAGGGCCTATGGACCCTGAAGCATAGACCGAATTGTTAGAAACCGTAAGCCTTTACGTCCACATTCCTTTTTGTCGGCGGCGCTGCCCCTATTGCGCCTTCTATTCGATTGATGGAGCCGCCAATGAAGAGATCAACGAATACCCGCGCCTGATCCTGGAGGAGTTCGCCTTGCGATCCCGGGACTGGCGCGGTTTTCATCTCGGATCAGTTTACTTCGGCGGCGGAACCCCATCACTGTTGACACCGCGGGCTGTTCAGGAGATTTTGGACGCCATAAAGGCGGAATTTGCGATTGATTCTAACCTTGAAGTGACTCTGGAAGCCAATCCGGGTACGATTGACCAGGCTAAGTGCGAGGATTTCATTCGAGCGGGCATCAACCGCTTGAGCCTGGGCATTCAGGCTTTGGACGATGGCCGCCTTCATTTCCTGGGACGCATACACGATCATGCCGAGGGGGTGGAGGCGCTAAGGATTGCCAGAAATGCCGCTGGAGAAGTCAAGGTTTCGACGGATCTGATGATCGGAACGCCCGGTGAAAACGTAGAGAGCTGGGATCGTGAATTGGATGCGCTTCTTTCTTACAAACCGGATGGAATATCCTTTTACAGCCTCACGCTTGAAGAAGGAACACAACTTGCTGAGCGTGCGGAAAAGGGCGAGAACGTTTATCTTCCCGCCGAGACCACCGTGGATTTGTTGCTTCATATCGGCGATCGTCTAAAGGAAGCCGGATATTGCCATTACGAAGTCTCAAATTGGGCTCTAACCGGGTCGGAAAGCCGCCACAATCTGCATTACTGGCACAGAGGAAAATACCTTGGATTGGGGCCTTCTGCTCACAGTTTCGATGGAAAAAAGCGCCGTTGGAATCTCCCCATTTTGACGGCTTACAGAAAAGCGTTGGGTGCAGGGCAATTACCGCCATCGGAATCGGAAACCTTGAGTCGGGATGAAGTGCGCAGTGAATGGGTCTACCTGTCCTTGCGCTTGGGTGAGGGGCTGGATTATGCCGAGTATGAACGAGAATTCGGTGAGGCACCTGGTTACTGGAAGGTGATGTTCGAAAAAATCTCTCGAATGGGCCTGGGCGATTTCGATGGCAGACGATTTAAGCCGAACGACCGAGGACTTTTGCTGGCGGATGAAATCGCCGCCAGGGTTTTGGGCTGATAATAGCAAAGGGCAGATTCTGCATCTGCCCCGTTTACTTTGTAGGATAGTGTAGGCGCTGAGAATCACCACTTCAGCGCATTTTTTATATCTCGTATCAGGAGCAGCGCATCCGGGCCGGAAATATGGTCATTGGGGCGGAAGTTCCCGCTCATCTTGTCCAGATCCATGATGTCGCGCTCCACGCAGAGCATGGCGGCGCCGTAGTAGGGATGATCGGTGCGCATGTCGTGGATATGCGATTCTTTCTCACCGATGTATTTGCTGAATACGCTTTCGTCGCGGGTAACCATGTAAATCAAGCGTTGCACCGCGCCGGCGAATTCGATGCGGGTGACGGGTTCATCCGGATAGAATTTATGATCCTGCATGACATCAAAGAGCCCGGTTTCCACGAAATCCCGGATCATTGATTCCGCCCAATGACCTTCAATGTCCGCGATTTCTACGCCGCTTGCATCGGGTGTTGAGAATTCGAGCGGATTTTCGGGTTTGAAGGAAAGATCGGGTTGGGTACCGGCTGCTTCACGCCTTTTGATGCGCTGCACAACGTTCAATTCCTCGATGAAGAGAACGGCCAAATCGGCCCGGTTGATTTCATCTTCCAGGGCGATGATTTTGCCGTACTTGGTTCCAGGTTGCGCTTCCACGATCTTGTGGACATTCTGAAGCGCCTCACCCGCCTTCTCGGACCATGAACCGTCTATTTCCAGGGCACTGCGCAGCACGTCTTCTGCCTGTCGAAATTCGTAGGCCTCTTTATAAGCCAATCCCATGAAGTAATAGGCCTCGTCACTTTTGGGATTGATTTTCAGCGCTTTTTTCAGAGCCTTCTCGCAGTCCTTCAGCCACTTATCGCCCTTTTTTGATGTTGTATAGAATCTGATCTGAGCGATCCAGATTCGGACGTCTTTGTCATCTAAATCCTTGGCTTTATCGAGATGATCGTCACCCTTTTTGAGGAGGTTCTTGCGTTCTTTTGACTTGGGATCCGCTATTTCCGAAGCGCGCTCGGCGTAAACCAGGCTGAGTCCTGCGTGCGCTGGGGCGTATTTCGCATCTAAGAGCAATGCATCTTCAAATTGCTTCTGGGCTGCGTCGAGCTCACCTTGTTCGAGTTTTCTCATACCCTGATTGTAATGCGATTCGGGAGTATCCAGCAACCCCTCAGCAGCTCGCTGTTTGGGCCCGCAGCCGGAGAAGATTAGTAGGGCAACAATTGGGAAGATGAATGCGATGAGCGATATATTTCGACTCATGGGTTCCTCCAGAGATTTTGCGAAAAGTAAAGGAGGTTAATTTTTTGTTCAATCCAGGACAATGAGCACACGGCATTTTTCGAGGAAATTCAGGTTGTCCTTCATGCTGTGCAGTTTCTGAGCGTCTGAATTAGAAATGATGATGTCCGCCATGTTGACTCCGGCCGTTCTCAACCCCTTCGCAACCAGCGGACGATCGGCGACTCGATCGTTGTTTAACGCCGATTGCATATCCCTTTCGTAACCCACCATGCCGTAACGAATGGCCCATTCCCGGCTGACGTAGCTGGATCCGTAAACTTCCTGTCCGTCCTCGTTTAATATGCGCGGAGCCAATGCGGGACGAGCGCCCAGACCGGTAGCATCCACAATCAAACCGGTGTAAACGACGCCACCCACGGCCGAAGATAACGGTTGCCCACCACCCATTTTTTCGGGTAGTACTGCTTCCAGGAAGGGACCGTCCAGGCTCATCTCGATGGTCACTTCGATTGAGCCGTCGTCGTAGTATCTGGGTTCTCCGACCTGGCGGAAGTTGTTGGCGATGCCTTCGACGCGCGTTCGAATCACGTCGTTAGCCAGCATGTGTTGTTCAATTGTGGTCGTGGAAGTAAGGGAAATTCCGTTGATGACTTCCAGGAGATTGCGCAGGGCGTCCGCTCTGGCAGCACGAATGATACCGGCCCGCCCGCCCATACCACCGGGCATACCGATTCCGATGGCCGTTATGGTTCGCTGGGTGAAGTCGGCGGATCCGTTCATGCCGATCTGCTGAACTACATCTTGGGCAGGTGCGAGATCAGCATTGGTTAAAACCAGTAGGCTGACAAGCGCGATGGCTGCGGATAAACGCATCGGTAACCTCCTCATGCAATTTGTGGGCATCAAGTGAGCCAGGCGTACCTGATTAAGAGCTTGCATTATCAGTTGAGATATTATGCAATCAGGAAATTATGAATGTTATTGAATTTAACAGCCCCATAGCAATATTGCAAGTTTAGCTTTCAGTTTTTTAAGCGCTCAAGCGTAATAATGCCGCTGGGTTTAAGAATTCTATCGCTCCAGTTCTCGGTCTCTTTTCAGATTCCACTGAACCCAGTCGGTCTGTTCATCCGGATCGTCGCTGCTGAAGATTCCTGATGACAACAGCCGGCCATCTTTTCCGATACGGATCTCCTGCATATTTTTGACGATATAATACCACTCTTCGAACGACACCTGGCGCGGACCAGAGATCTGCTTGGGGCCTTCGATTTGGAGGCGTCCCTGCCCCGGTAACGGCTGCGGGACCAAAACCCTGTTGTACGGTGCGTTAGTAATTTGGACTTCTCCCTTGTAGACTTTCAGCACAGTGGAGGAATCCTCTTCAACGCTGAGGCGAAATTTCGTTCCGGTGATCGCCGCGCCTGCAACGGGCGTGGAGATGTTGAAAACCGCTTCTTCTTCCACTTTGTTGATCAGCGCCCAGATGTCCCCTTTTTCAACGTTTATTGCAGTCTCATCCCGACCCTCTTTGGTCTCTTCGTATAGCTTCACGATATCAATGGTGGTCAGGGGGGCCATGCGGATGATGTTCAGTTCTTTTAAGGCCAATTCGGCCCTCGAATCACGCAGGGTTCGCACCTTATCGCCGCTTATGACCTCGCTCCCTTTAACCGCGGCGATCCAATCCTGTGCCAGCATGGGCAACCGCCGCGCCTGCCCTTCGACATCGGTAACCTCGCCACGGTGTTTCACCGTCAAATCCGTTCTAACCACAGAGGAGTCGGCCGCCTGCGCGCGGGCGACGTCAGCAGCCTCAAATCGCGTGTTCGATAGAAAAACAGCGAATAGAAATACCGTCCCCGCAACAACGGCGGCTTTGGTTTTCAATCTGAAAGACAATTGAAATGCCCCCAATTGGCTTGATTTTCTATTCCTTAAACCATCGTTTTTGAGTTTTTCTCCCATCGCTGAATAGAATATCTGCGCGAGGTTCAGTTTTCAGCCCTAAACGCCTCAAAATATCCGCCGGGTTCGCCGTTCAATTGGAATGCCGCCCAATAGGCGGGATGGCTGTGGATACGCTCCTTTAAATGCTGCTGAGCTTTTTGCAACGCCCGGGCATAGTTCATCCCTGACTGCAGATTGCGGTAGAAATGCTTGGTTAAAACCGCTGTCGCCAGATCATCAACTTTCCAGAGGGTGGAGATCACCCGGGGGCTACCGGCGTAAATGAATGCCCGGTTCAAACCGACGATCTCTTCACCTCCTGAAATCCCACCGAGCCCGCTCTCACAAGCCGAAAGAGTTACCAGATCGCAGTGATCCAGATTGAGATCGAAAACCTCGAACATCTGCAATCGTCCGTCCTGGTTTCCGCCGGGCGATAAAAAGAGACCTGAAAAAATGGGATTTGCTGCATCGAAGACTCCGTGACAGGCGAGATGAAGGGCGCTGGCTTCCTTGCTCTTCCGAATCAGTGTGGACTCTTTCGCTTGATCCCTGATGAATACCTCAGTTTTGGGATAGGTATAGGCAATGGCATTGACTTCCTTTTCGGAGAAGAATAGACTCTCCTGGGGGAGATCGGTTTCCGGATTGCCGAAAGCCAAAATGGTCTGTTTTGTCTGTGAAACCCTCTGGTGAGCGCGGTTCCTGCAAAATGCGAACACGCTGGCCGATGGAGCAAAACTCAGCGAAAATCTATCGATCAGATAATTGCCCTCCCCATCTTGGAGCAGTGCAAAAGGCAGATAATGCAGCGGCCCTGCCGGAACGACGATCAGATGCTGGCTTCCGCCTATGTTTTTTTCGACAGGTTTGATCAGCGTCTTGTAAAGTTTCCGGCCTTCCGTTTGAACCGAGAGTTTCCTTTCTAATCTATAACGCAGCCCTGATACCAGCGCCTTCAGCGAATCCTCATCTATGGAGACGATGGCCACGTCAAGGCCATCCCTCGTCATAACGAAAACCGCTAGAGCGTTCTCAAGAGGGTAATACTCCAGAAGCGCTTCTCCGTTATCCAATCGGCCCTGGATTCCTTCCGTGGGCTCTGGATCGACCGAAACCAGGCTGCGGTATCCCGGATGTCTGGATTCAATCTCTTCCAATAGCCTGCCGTAAACAATTTCCAGCGAGTCAATCTGAGTGAAATTCCTTTCAAGCTGAGCGTCCTGCTCCGGTGTTCTTTCCGTCCCCTTTGCCGTCAACCATCTCGTTTCGGTGCGTAATTTGGAAAGCGCTGTTGACAGCTCATGCTCGTGCTTTTTTGTCTCTGGATCGAGTCCGGCGGTAAGACT
Source organism: uncultured bacterium (assembly GCA_964533705.1). Taxonomy (GTDB): domain Bacteria; phylum Electryoneota; class B3-LCP; order B3-LCP; family B3-LCP; genus CAZHMN01. The sequence goes on along the minus strand of CAZHMN010000002.1, from coordinate 72,306 downwards.
GATGCGCCCGCTCTGGAGAAGGTCAAGAAAGGATCGAGAGCGGGCGCGTTCTACGACGTCCATGGCTTCGTAAATCTTGCCCTGCTTTAACAGCAAGGAAGCCGCAAGCCTGTAGATTTCCTGCTTGTCTTCCATGAAACCGCTTTTTAGAGCCTCTGCCGCGATGGCAGCTCGCATCAATTCGACTTTATCCATAGCCCGCTTCGCCGCCTCGACGGCATCGTCATCGCGATCGTCTATTTCCGCCAGGCGTGCTATAGCTAAGTCTATCCGCCAGATCAGTTCGCCGATGTTTCGTTCCTGAGCGATCTGCCGAGCCTTTATCAGGTAATTGTATCCGGATTTCAGCTTTTTTCTCCGGGTCTGTGCGATACCTAAGCCCAGGCGCGATCTGGCGACGGCGCGGGGATCGGGAAGTTGTGTTCCCAGTTCAAGGGAGCGTTGGAGAGCTGCATAGGCGGAATCCAGCAATCCCATCTGGAGATAGGCGTTGCCGAGATCGAGATAAGCGTAAGCTTGCCCTCTTACTGAACCCAGTTCGCGGTCAATGTCCAGCGCCCGCTGAAATCTATTTCTGGCCTTATGCGGTTGGCTTGCGGCCATTTCAATCAAGCCGAGATTCTTCTCAATTTGCGAGACGCTCTTCAAATCTGCGGCCTGGATGGCGCCTTCCAGCGCTTTTTTGGCCTCTTCTGAGGCTCGTTCCTGATCGCCCAGGCTCAGATAAATCAAGGCTTCAGTATTCTGCGCCAGATAATAGTATTCATTTAGCCCCAGGCTGGAGAATTGCTCCTTTGCCCGCCCAAGCTGATCCAGACCATCCTGGAATCGGCCGATCTTCCAATATATACCGGCGAGATACTGGTGTGAAAGCGCTGAGGTGACGGATATTGTATCGCCCAGAGTGCGCAGCACAGCAATTTGCGCCTTTTCGGCCGCGTCGTAATCGGTCAATCCTTCGTAAGCTAAACCCAGGTGCTGATAATATTGGGCAGGGAGTGTTATCGTCTTCCCCGCCTCTTCTGAAAATCGCCGCGCATCTCTGTCCAGATTTTCGAGCAGATGGACAGCGGCACCGAAATTTTCCCGTATAATGTAAAGCCTGCTAAGATAAATCACGCTGGTGATATACCGGTCATATTCGCCCCAATCGAAGAAGATTTGCATTGCTCTTCGAATGGAAGCTTCTGCCTCTTTGTGGTTGGCGCTTTTTTCATAGAGCGTCGCCAGGATTTGCTCGTCTTGTGCCGTCTTTAGCCCGTTGTCGCGTTGTGACGCCATATCGCGCGCCTCTGCGCGTGTTCTGATGGCATTCTTCAGGTCTCCTGCATTGTCAAAATAGACCGAGAGATTTCTAAGTCCGGATTCCAGGGAAAGCACATCCCCGCTTCTCGCCGCCATATCATTAATCGCAGTCTGGGACTTAATCGCCTCCTGCCAGAGCTCTGCTTTCCTGGCAGCTTGTATGCGAAGTTGGTGAAGATTAACAATGGCTGTCGAATCCCCTGTCTGCTTAGCCATATTCAGGGCGCGGTCGTAGTAACGCAGCGCCCACTCGCCGTCCCCCAATTCCAGGTTATAGTTGCCCTTGCGAATTGTGGAGGCGAAATTTTGACGAGCGAAATCCTGGCGCTGTTCTTTACTAAGCCCACCAATTCCATAATAGTGAAAATCCAATCTACTGGCTTTTTCGCTGAAACCCTTTAAAGCAGATTCCAGGGCGGTGTAAAAAGCCTCGCCAGGAGAGAGGCTCTTCTTGGCTTCGATGAAAGTTTCCATGAAAAGATCAAGCTCCGCATCCGGCAAACCTTCAGGTACGATGATAACGCTGGAAAAACCCATGAAGAAGCCAATTTTGGCTAACAGTTGTTCAGCGGCGAATTTCCCCTGTATAAACAAGACGTCACCATTGGAGTTCAGCTCGAACAGATCTACGACTTTCCACGTTTTGCCATCTGCGGAAAACAATCTGCGGTCTAAAGGATGGTAGGTCTCATTATTCTCCGACTTCAGATAAACCATACCGGCGGATTCGATTTCCCTTTTTAACTCGGACTCATCGCCTGGATCAATAGAGCGAAAGCCGGTGATTTTCTTCTCGCTGCCTAACGATATATTATCACCCGCCCCCAGAGATTGTTTGAATTGGTGGTAGATCAAGCTTTGCAGATCCGGGAGGCGGTAGAGGAGAGGCGGATTGCCTGATGTAAAAGCTGATTTTAGAAGGCGTTCAAACGGGACTGGTGCCCAACCCGGAGGAGTAATGAGGAATATCCTCTGTGCCGCAACAAGGGGGTCACCGGCTAAACCGAACAATAATTCGTAGAGCTCTTCTGATTCCAGCTGCGAAACCGCCCCGTCACTTAAATCATCAATGCGGTGGTGGTCATGGGTAATGGGCGTAATTTTGACGGAATCTGAGGTAATTTGAATAATGACAAATTTATCTTCTAAGTTCAAAAATTGGATGACGAGATCACCCGGCTGCAATACCGCTTGCAGGGAATCTTCGGAAAAAGTTGATAAAGCAAAAAGGGAGGCGAATTCCGGATCATCCTGAATAACCTTATCCAGAGTTGCATAATATTCCTGCTGAGTCTCCTTGATTTTCTGCTGAATTTCTGCAAGTTCGGTTGGATCAATTTTTTCGTCACTTCGAAGGCGCGCTTCGTCCCGCGTTAAGCGGTTGAGCTCGGAGCGCAGAAAAGGCACCAGACCGCCGCCACTGCCCCAGATTACCTTGCGGCGTTCAAACTGAACGGGGATGATCCGGCTACGAGCGGCCTCGATGACGGGTAAGCTGGAAATGATCTGCGCGTATTCCAGAAACCGCTCCCGGTTCTTCGTTTCAAGAGCGTTCTGCGCCGCCAGTCGAAACATCAGGTCAGCTTCCATCTTCGATTGCCCGGGAGCACCCAAGTTTTCCGGACCATCCGGCAGATTAGACCAGACGTCCGCCGCTAACTCGAACCATTCTTCAGCCGGGCGGCGCAGTATTTTTCGCAGGTTACTTTCCTGTGTTTCCAGTCCTATGCTGGTTGCATTCACGGCAATTCTGCCCAATCTCCAGCAAACTCGCCAGAGCAGATCGTTCCTGCCCTGCGATTCGGCCTGATCCAGGGCGATCAGTAGTTCACCGGCAACGCCCGCTGGGTCATTTATTGAGTATAGGTAATCACTCAGGTCCAACCTGAGAGCTATGCTCAAATCCATCAGATTCCGGGCTTCTGCTTCTCGAATGCCTTCATTCAAGGCCCACCAGGCTTCCCCTTGCAGTTCCACCTTGCGAAATTGATCCTCAAGGAGCGTATCGGAGAGAGCCTGGGCCATATTCAGGCACATTTCAGCGTATAGTCCATATAGACGCACCCTCTCATAACCGAAACCGATTGGATCTCGACCGAATGCCTCGATTTCAGTGGAGAGATGCCGCAGCATGCCTTCCACGCTTTTAAAGGGATCATTCTGGAGCAGAAGAAGTCGATCTATGAGATTCCAGTCAATTTTTTCCGGGATTTGAGACAATGGATCAATATTTGGTTGAAGCGACCGGCGAAGGCGTTTATTAATCCCAGGTGCATCCAGTCCGGGATCCACTTCTTCCAGGATTCGGCGGATCTCTTCCCATTTTTCCGCATTTAGGCCGATATTAAAATCTGAAAACCTTTTGGTTTCCTTAATCAAAATATTCTTTGGGGATTGACTTCCGCTGGAATCGCTCAATATAAGGCATGATAAATTGATTAACGCAGAGAGATACCCGCTCTTCATGCCGTTATCCCCGCAGAGGTTTAAAGATCGAATAAAGTCGCGCCGCGCTGGCTCAAAATCCCCTTCAGACCAGTCCAAAAAGCCGATTTCACTCCAGAGAATCGCCTCGGCTTCGTCGTCCTTTCTCTGCACTGCGACGGCAAGCCGTTTGAAAGCTTCATCTCTGGCACTTACGACATCTTTCCGACGGTTGTGAACCTCCTGAAGGATTGAATAGTTTAATAGTAACTCATCTCGCTTTGTAAGCCCCCGCGCCGACATGGGAGATCCGGTTCCTAAGTAGCCGAAGTTCCAGATCGGGATGGGAATACCTAACAGTTCAAGGATTAGCGGATTTTGAATCTTTTCAACGGGGATATCCTCTTCAGAAGGCAATGCCGCCAGAGCTTTCCTGCTCATGATCGCAGCTTCGTCGTCATCTCCCATATTTAAAGCGTTAAACGCCATATTTTCCCACCATTTGGCAGGGGAGACCTCCATTCCTTCTCGCTGGGCTAAAGTCAGGGCTTGTCGGTAATAGGAGTTCGATTCCTCTTCGGCGTTAATCACCTGATAGAGTTCTGCCAGCCGCAGTAATATTCGCAGTTCCGCTTCGTAGCGCTTACTTTGATGATACAGGCGCTTTGATTGCTGATAGTTCTCAATGGCGAGATCGTTCTTTCCCGTAATGGCCGCTGCCTGTCCTATTCGTTCCCGAATGATGGCTTCTTGATCTGCTGAAGAGAAACCGCCGTCATATTCAAATCGTTTCAGATAAGCGGCCAGGGCTCGGGGATAACCGAATTCCCCCAACCGATAATAATTATTGCCCAAATTCAAGAGCATCTGAGCTTCCAGTTCGGGATCAACCGCCTCGTCATTTACGGCCAATCCCAACTGCAGAATCTCGATGGCCCTTTCATAGCCCCTGAACGGTTCCTCCTCACCCCGGAAGGTGAGAAACTTTCCCAGACGATCCAGAGCTTTTCCAATCGTTCGAATTCCTGCTGAGAAAATGCCACCCGAGGTTTTCGCCCTTCGCTGGATTAGGTTTTCCAGTAATTCGTAGTTATAGCCGAGCGTAAGATAACCGTAGGCTAAATCTGGCTGTTTGGCAATCGCCCGCTGAATGTAGGAGTTCGATGCTTCGAGCACTGCACGACTCTTTTCACCGGAATACGATAGACACAATCCCAGGGCATAGAGTAATACCGCATCCTCTTCGTTCTGCGCAAGCTGTTCACGATACCTCCGGGTAACTTCGCCCAACTTGCCCAAGGCGTTGGCCGCTGCTATTTTCCCTCGATGAAGATGAGCGCTCTCAGGATCCAATCCAAGGGCTCTTTCGAAGGTTGCCAGAGCCAGCTCCCAATCGCCAATAGAACTCAGATATTCAGCCCGTTCGGAATACATTGCTATGCGCATAAAGCGGGCTTTTCTACTATAATAACCTTCCTGTAAATCAGAGAACTTTTCCTCCACCTCCTCGAGCCTGGTCTGCGCTTTGAGGTATTCGCCGCGCCTATTTTCCAGTTGAGCTGCCGACATCAAACCCTCCGCCAGCATGCCCCTGACGTAGGGGAGAGGGTGGCGCGCCGCGAATCCCCTGAGGCGCTCGTATTCGCCCAGCGCCAGTTCCACTTCCCCTGCCTCGGCCAACAAATCAGCGATTCTTTTCTGCGCCGCCGCGCCAAGGGCGGGAAGATCACCATATCTGCTGATTAAATCCTGCAGCCCGGCGATGGGTTCATCCCCTTGCACTTTTAATTCGATGACCTTGCGAATTGCTTGGTTGGTCGGTGTGGAGCGATCAGAAAATCGGTTGATCTCCTCTAAATAGGTGCTCAGTGCCGCTTCATCGCTTCCCAATGTCAGATAAATCTCGGCAATCCGTAATAATGCCAGCGCGGGATAGTCGCCAGCAGTGGGATAGCGTTCGACAACGGTGTTATAGGCGTTGAGCGCTCCTTCAACGTCACCGATCTGTTCCAGGGCTGCGCCGATGAGGTAATTTACCCTTGCAGAAACTATTTCCAGGTTGGAGAATTCCCCCTGAATGTCCTTCAGGTTGGCGATCAGAGAAAAAGGATTCTCGCTGCCAAAGCGGCCAGAAGGAGAAATAGCGGCCTGGTGAACCTGCAGTTGGTAATCAATCATGGCTTGCGCGCAGACGTCTTTCTGATCGGAATAGAGGCGTGGAATTCTTTTGAGGAACGTTTCAGTGCTCTTCAAGTCTCCTGCGTCCTTTAAGAGCCGCGCGGACTCGAGCATAGAGCGCGCACAGATAGCCCGTTCCTGCGGAAAATCTCGGCGCAGCCGGTCGAAAGCCAATAGTTTAGCCTGTATCTCCTGGGTAGTTAATCCTCTCCCTTCCAACTGCGCTGTTTTACCGATAGAAAGGGCAAACGAAAACCCCTCGGACGCAGAGGAGGCTGGAGGCACCGGGCCTTCCGCCGGAACGCTCCACAGATCCGGGTTGCCCCGGCGGTTGGAGATGAAGTACAGAAGTTCGTTTTCGGCCCAGAATGGGTGGCTCTCGCTGGCATCACCCAGCGAGATAGGGCGCATGAAGTACTCGACCCCCACCTGATCGAAACGAAAGAGGGAGGCACCGTCAACGGGAGTTAACAACCCGTCTCCGTTCCTGTCCTTGTTCACTAAGGAAACGACAAAGGAGGAACCGTGCGGCGACCAGCAGGGCGTCGCCGCCGGAAAAGGTCCTCCATAAACGATTTTGAATTCGGGTGAAGGGGCTTTTAGTTCGCCCGGTAAGATTATACAGATGTTACCTCCGTATTCGTCTTTGCTCATCTGGACGCAGAGAATGCGATCATCCAGCGGCGAAAACCTGGGCTGTAGATAACCTTCGGGCGTCAGGGGCAGCTTCTCTTTTTTGCCGGGGCGAATGAGCATAATCCGAGCCTGCTGACCCCTACCTTCCTGGTAAACCAGGTATCTGGAATCCTTCGAAAAGCTGGGGTAAATCTGTGCGCCCGGATCGCTGACCAACGGCCGCAAACCTGAGGTTCGCGGCCTTGCGCCCCCCGCCTTTATTTTGAGGAGATACAGATCCCCCTGGGGATCACGTCTGGTGGAGACGAAGCAGATTTTATCCCCTTTAGGCGACCAGACAGGCGAGTAATCATCGGCTGGATGGGTTGTCAACTGTGTGGGAACGCCGCCAGCCGTGGGTCGAATCCAGAGATCGTAATTTCCCGAACGATTCGACGCGTAGAGGAGCCATCGCCCATCCGGCGAAATAGCCGGGTCAATTTCCGAACTGAGTTCGGCGGTGAGGGGCTGTGGTGGGGATAATTCGAGGGCTGTGCTATCGGATTGGGTCTGGGAAAATAGATTGGATACGCAAAAACAGATCCAGTAGAGGATAACGAGAAAGGCCGCTAAAGGTCTCATCTATACCACTTTCAGTGGAGGAGGTCATTTTTTCACCCAGCTATCGTCCTCTCGCTGAATCAGTGTACCCTTCGGGGAGGCGTCCTGATTCATCTGGGCGAAAACTCGAGCGACGGCTTCATGATCCAGGGGATTAATTGCGGAATTGATCTCAACGATGCGCGCCATGATAATCTCACGATCGCGGTTTTCTTCCTCAATAATTCGATCCACCAGGCTTTTGTATTCGGGATCTTCATTGTAGCGGGCTGTGGGTTTTATCGTAAGGAGTCCTCTGTTGTTCTCTCCGACGACATTGTCCTTCTTGAAATCTTCAATGTCATCAGCGTTGTACTTGCGGTTGGCGAAGGCTTCCAGCACCCGCCTCTTGCTCTCGGGTACGGCTATTTCCCGAGCGTCTCCGGAGCGAACCGATGAGATCATCCAGGCGTCTTCTTCGATGGTTCGATAAGAACCCAAAATCTGCTTTTCTAACGCTGTGCGCTCGCTGGTGAAAGTGACCTCGGGCGTTTTGACCGTGCATCCCGATGCGAATGCGAGGCAAAGACCGAGCATATATGCAAAAAACCGCTTCATAATTTCAAGTGTTTTACTCGACGTTCAGTGGCGCGCAGTGTGTTCAGCAAGAGCATCGCAATCGTCATAGGGCCGACCCCGCCGGGCACAGGTGTGATCGCTTTAGCCACTTTTTCGGCCGATGAGAAGTGCACGTCACCGACCAATTTGTACCCCTTCGGATTCTCGTCTTTGGGGACGTCAACGCGATTTTGGCCGACGTCAATGACGATGCAGCCGCTTTTTAGCATTTTTCCGGTGATTAATTCCGGTGAGCCGATAGCGGCGATCAGTATATCGGCCTGCTTGGTGAATCGCTCGAGTTTTGGAGTTTTCGAGTGACACAGCGTAACGGTGGCGTTGCCTCCCCGACCTTTGCGCGACAGGAGCGTTGCCAGAGGACGACCGACGATAGAACTTCGACCGACGATCACCACATGCTTTCCGGAAGGATCATATCCGCTGCGCAGTAGGAGTTCCACCACGCCGGCCGGTGTGCAAGGAGCAAACGCTTCCTGCCCCGACGGCAGTCGGCCCACATTGTAGGGATTGAAGCAGTCCACGTCCTTGTCGGGATCAACCGTTTCAATGACTTCATCTTCGTTCAGATGCTTGGGTAGCGGGAGTTGCACAAGAAATCCATTGATGTCTGGATCGAGGTTGAATCGGTGCACCATCTTCAGTAGTGTTTCCTGGGTTGTGTCCGCAGGAAGTTTTTCCGTCAGCGAGTAGAATCCGACCTCTTCGCAGGCTTTGCCCTTCATGCGCACGTAAATATGCGAAGCCGGATTATCTCCCACGAGGATGAAACCCAGACCGGGAGTAATGCCTCGCTGCTTTAGCTGCTCAGTTTTTTGGAAGACCTCATCCTTGATTTGCTGCGAGATCGCCTTGCCGTCAATGATTTTAGCTGGCATGGAAGCTCCTGTAGAGGTAATGGTTGTGGGTTATGAAAGTTCCATCGAAGAGTTAAACATAATGGTGAATGGTTGCCCGAATTTCGCAGAATAACTTTCTCATTTCTACATTTTAAGTACCAGAGAGTTCCTTCGCAGATCAAAAACGCTGATTTAATGGCGAATTTCTAAAAATGAAAGTCAAAATATCGGGAAGGCCCTTTAAATGAATAGTCTGGGTAGGTCGTGATTTCTGTCCAATCATATTAGTTATCCAACTTCCACACTATTGTTCCTGAACTTGGGATCGAGCCAATCGGGGAGCTGTCGGGGTTTGTACTTCCCGTAGAGGATGGGGTATAGCCATAATAAAATGATCCTCGCCAGTTGTGATTTTGAGGCCCAGGAGGCCGCCGTTCGGTGCATCCAGTTATCCGGCTGGGACCAGGGGCAGGAAGCGATGCACATGCCGCAATCAGTCCCGACCTTGGTCCAATATTTATAGCATGTGACGTCATTGATTTGCCATTTTAGAACCCCGCGCACCTCAACTTTATCCCCCGAAGGTATCGCCTCGGACGGACAGGCTTCCGCGCACAATTTACAGCGATTGCAAAAGTCCTGAATGCCAATATCTACGGGCTCATCGCAAATCAACGGCAGATCGGTCGTTACAGTGGAAAGACGCAGGCAATTGCCCATCTCTATGGTCAACAGAAAGCCGCAGCGACCCAATTCGCCCAGGCCGGCATCGACAGCTAAGGGAACCGATAACACCTGATAGTTGCGAAAATGATGCGCTCTGGCGGGATAACCCAAAGATCTGATATACTCAGCTAAAATAACGGCGGCCGCAGCCGAACGATAATAAATCAAAGCGGTCTCAACCAGTTCAGCGGACTGGGGAGCCGTACGGATCATCTGAACGTCCTCCCGAAACCCCATACTGATGGAATATTTGTGACTGACCTCAATCGGCGATCCCCAGGGTTCCTGCGGGTAAGTTGACCGGCCGCGATGGCTGTAAGCATAGGCCGGATTCATGAGACTGACGCCGACCAGGTCTGCACCGAGTCTGCGAGCGAGAGTTTTAATCTTCAAAGTCGCCCTCTCCGGAGTCAATGCAACCTGTTTCGGCGCAGGTGTGCCGTCAACGCAGTCCGGAGCACCGAGGCGGCGCATCAACCAGGCAGGGGCTTCGTAAAGCCCCATATCCGCCCGACTCATGTAAGTTCCCAGCTCCCGGCGACTGCGAATTTCATCGTCTATTTCGCGCCATTCAGGATGACGCTCATAGAATTCATCGTATTCTTCACTGCCGGGCACCAGATCGCGCCGGGCGAAGACGTTATTCCTTTCGTCAAATCGCTGCATCATTGCCGCTGGCCCAAGATAGATGGTTGCCTTCTAAATTGCGCTTAAAATACTGAATTATCCGCACGATGTCAAGGAATATTCTGTCAGTAAAAATAATGGGCGAGCTCCAGATCGCGCGCTGGAACGGTATATTTAACAAAAAGCGGGTGAAGCTGTTAAGCTCACCCGCTCAGATTTGAGGATTTCAACTATTTACCGCCCCGACTTGGCGCTTTCCAAATAGTTGAACAGCTCGGAATTCGCGGATAGGACCAGTGTGGTTCCTTCGTTTAATGATTCCTTGTAAACCTCAAGAGTGCGCAGGAAGGCGTAGAATTCAGGGTCTCGTCGAAAGGCAGCCGCGTTGATCTTGATGGAAAGTGCATCGCCCTCGCCGCGAATTATTTCGCTCTGCCGTTTCGCCTCAGCCAAGATAATGGCCTTATTCTTGTCGGTCTCCGCCTTGATCTTTATCTGTTCCTCTTCCCCTTCGGAACGATAACGCTTGGCGATGCGATGGCGCTCAGCTTGCATTCTGGCGTAGATGCTTGCAGCGATCTCGGGCGGAAAATCGGTCCTCTTGATGCGCACGTCTATGATTTCGATGCCGAACTCTTCGCCCTTCTTCTTTGTGGATTGATGGACATCCTCCATAATGGGTTCCCGCTTTTCGGTGATGATATCCGATTGATCGTGGGAAGCCACAGCTTCGCGCAGGGTGGAGGAGATGATAGCGTCCAGACGAGCGTTGGCTCTTGCCATGTCTCTTAAAGTCTCGTAGAACTTGCGCGCATCGACTATTCTAAATCTCGCGTAGGCATCCACCACCAGGGCTTTCTTATCTTTTGTTAAGAACTCAGCCTGCGGCGCGTCATAACGCAACAGCCTCTTTTCGTAACGCGTTACGGACTGGATGAAGGGGATTTTTAGGTGGAGGCCGGGATCTCGCACCTCTCGGATGAAGCGCCCCAGTTGGATGACGATGACCTGTTCGGTCTCATCAACTGTGAAAAATCCATCCGTCAGCAGGATGAGGGCAACAAGGGCTACAATTCCCCAAAGCACGGTCCTTTTCATGGTTGGCCTCCTTTCCCCGATTCAGCTAAGGGAAGCGTTGATCCAAGATCGCCTAATGGTAACACTGGTAGGGTTTTGCCTGCAATCTCTCTGGAGACGACGACCTTATTGACTTTGGTCAATACCTCCTGGATCGTTTCCAGGTAGAGGCGGCGGCGGGTAACCTCTTTCGCCGACCTGTATTCCTTCAGCATGGATAGAAATCGAGCGGCGTCTCCCTCGGCCTCACGTACGCGGGTTTCCTTGTAAGCCTCGGCGGCACGTATCATCTGCTCGGCTTCGCCCCGCGCCTTGGGCAGGAGATCTTCCTTGTAAGCCTGCGCCTCGTTGATGATTCGTTCGCGATCTTCCTTGGCGCTGACCACATCTTTAAACGCGGCCTGCACTTGTTCGGGGGGATCTACCGCTTGAAGCTTCACCGCCGTTATGAGCAGGCCGGTCTCATATAAATCCATCAACTGCTGAAGGTGGATCTTAGTATCCTCCTGCACTTTCGCTCTCCCAACGGTCAAGATGTCGTCAATTTTCATACTGCCGGCTACCCCGCGCAAGGCCGACTCGGCCGCGTCTCGAAGGGTTCTCCGGTCGGCGCTTCCCTCAGGATCCCACACCTTAAAGAGATAATTCGGCAGGTTGCTGATGCGATATTGAACCACAACTAAAATCTTGACCAGGTTCTCGTCACCGGTGATCATCAGCGATTCCACCGGGTAGGGCTTGGTTCTGGTGGGCGGGCCGGCATAGACGGTTCGAAATCCCAGTTCCATGCTGCGGATCTCTTCGACCTTGACAACGTTGACTTTCTCAAACGGCCGGGGAATGTGCCAGTGGGGGCCGGGGCCGGCAGTTGCCGTCATTTTGCCGAAGCGCCGCACCACGCCCATCTGGCCGGGGCTGACGATGTAGATGCCGCTTAGCAGCCAGATGACGGCAATTGCGCCAATGATGTAGACCCAGAGACGCCCCTGACCTTTGCCTTTGAACTTCGCTTTCAGATCATCGAAAAATCGGCCGCTCAGAAGGTCTTCAAAAGACTTATCCATAGGCTCCTCCTTTTATGTGATATTGCATATTCATGTTGACTTCTTGGGCTTTTCATGATTATCTTACCGCCCAATTGCCGAAAAAGCATATGACGAGTGGGCCCCGTGCAAGCGTCGCTTAAAACACGCGCGGTCGTCACAGAATGGTTTCTTCCAATATCGGCCATAAGAATCAGATTGTCAAGAAAGATATGACCTGATTTCCATAGAAACCAATTTTTACGGATCCTTGAACTCACACAAAATGGTTCGAACATGTACTGATGTGATACGATATAATTTCACGAGAGCGTTATTGTGCTGCACCATTTCTCCCTCCTTGAGTATCTACTTGGAAGTATATAGGTATCCAAGGGGGGCATATTTTTTGCCCCGATTAGATCAGATTAGCATTACTTTCTCGATAGACAATTAAACAAATCGAGGGTTCCATGAACCGTAGATTGATCACGATACTTCTGCTCCTGGCATTCGTGGCTTCCGTGTCCGTGGCGGGTGACCTCTTTCAAGACGCCATGGATCATTTCCGGCGCGGTAACTACGAGGCCGCCGTAAAAGGATACCTGAAATTCGCTGAAGCCAACGCCAAGGACGAACGGGCTCCCGTAGCACTTTTTAACGCAGCCAGTATTAACATGGTTGAAGTCGAGGATCTCCCAGCCGCTAAGGGAGGATTCCTGGAGTTGGTGAGCAAATATCCTGATACGAAATGGGCGGCTGAAGGCTATCGCCGCTTGGCTGAAATATCGTTGGCTTTGAACGATCTTCCGCAAGCCCTTGATTACTATCGCCTGGGCTTGAAGCACGCCGCAGGTAACGGATACGAAATGCCTGAAGTCTGGATCAGCGAAATGGTGCAGACATGTCAGATGCACCTCGCGAAAATGGATGATCCAGCCAAAACCATCGAAGTTTACAGGGACATCACCGGTTACATTCCATCGGGGGAGGGAGCCGCCCAAGCTCGCTACAACCTGGCTCAAGTCCTGAAGACCGTCGGTCGCCGCGAAGAGGCCGCCAATACGCTGGCCGAGCTGATGTATGCTTATCCTTATTCACGCTGGAGCGCACAAGCGATGCGAGATGAACGGGAAATGGTTGATGAATTTCTGGATTTCCCCTGGGATGACCTCGAGAAGATGGCTCAAGTCGAACCGATGTTCCGCCGGATGCAGTACTCAGAGGCGCGTGACATCCTGGATGAAATCGCCGTAAAATACGCGGGGAATTCCCTGGGTGAGAACGCTGAATATGGCCTAATCAACGCCGATCTCTATTTGACGGGAGATTTTAGTGCCGCTCTGGAAGAGATGCGGGATTATCTGGACAAATATCCCAAAGGAGTGAGGGCGAACAGCGTCGAGCGGCGAATTGAGCTTTACGAAGACATTGTCAGAATGGAGGATCGTCTGGAATATGATCCTCAAGACTACAGTACGCACATCGAACTTGGCTTCAACTTGCTCCGAAACCGCTTCATGCCTCTGGCGGAGCAGCATTTCCTAAAAGCCACAGAGGACACCACTTCGGACATCGCTTATATGGGACTGGGATATGTGTACGTCAACACCGGCAGATCTAAGGAAGGCATCGAGAGCTTTGAGCGCTACCTTCAGAATCACCCCGACGACGGAAACCTGTATAACCGCATCGGATATGCCTATATGGGAATGGGAGAGATGGATGAAGCCCTGAAATGCTTCGAAAAGTATCGGGAACTCGAACCCGACAATCCCAATTCCCATGACAGCTATGCCGAATGTCTGATGAACATGGGAAAACTCGAAGAGTCCATCGCTGAGTACCTGAAAGCCATTGAAATCAATCCGAATTTCACCAATCCCTATTTTATGCTGGGGGAGGTGTACAGCAGAATGGACAATACCGAAAGAGCGCTCGAGTATTATAGAATGTATTTGGAGCGCGATCCCGCAGGCTTCCAGAGCGCTCAAGCGCTGGCGCGAATCGATTCACTGAGCAGTCGATAATTATAATTTGAAGATGAGACCTCAGGAGGATATATGGCTATCACTCGCAGAGAATTTTTACTGAGCGGTCTGGGAGCCGTTTCTACGGCATCGCTGGTTGCCTCACCGCTGTTTTCATGGGCCGCGCAAGCGGGGATTTCCACGTCCGGGATGCCATTGATTATGGTTGCTACCGGGGCGTCTCCCGCAGAAAACGTCAGGAAAGTCATAGCCGCTCTGGGAGGCATAGACAAGTTCGTCAAACCGGGAGACCGGGTTTTCATTAAACCCAACAGCATCACTCCGCAGAGTCCGGAATTTGCCGTGAATACCAATCCTGACGTCGTTTCTGAGGTGGTGAGGTTATGCAGCAAGGCGGGTGCTTCGCAGATTACAGCCGCCATGCATGACGATCGTAGAGCAACAGAAGAAAACGGCATCGGTAAGGCGTTTGAAGCCAATGGCGGCACCTGGAAAGTCGTCAATGAGGTCAGCATGTACCGCCGGGTGAATCTGCCTCTGGGTTTGCTCCTGCGGGACACCATGGTCGTCAATGAACTGCTGGATTGCGACGTTTTCATCAATATTCCGGTGGCGAAACATCACGGCGGCTCGCGATTGACTCTGGGGATGAAGAATTACATGGGATTGAACTGGGATCGCCAGATCATGCACACCACCGATCTCCACCAGACCATCGCCGATCTGGTAACCGTGCGCAAGCCTGATTTGACGATCATAGACGCCACCCGCATGCTGCTTAACAATGGGCCTGCCGGGCCGGGTTCGGTGCGCGAAGCCAAGACCATTATCGCTTCCGCCGACCTCGTAGCAGCGGACGCTTATGCAGCGACCATGTTCAAGCACGAACCTGCAGACATCCCACACATCCGTTATGCCGCGGAAATGGGATTGGGTGAGATGAATCTGAACAAAATGGACATTCAAAGGCTTAAAGCATAGCGGCTTTCAAGCTGTTTAACTTAAACTAAAAGCGGCCCGTCTGGGTCGCTTTTAATTTTATATAGAATGAATGCAGGTTAATACTCAACCCGCATGAATTTAGCGGCGAGAGATCTGGAGTGAAATGCGGTGCACCGCGTCGAGGTCGCCCAGGTCAGCCAGTGCGAAATTGGCATCAATTAGGTAGGAAGTTATTGGCACTCTTAGGCCTGCTCCGAAAGACCAGGTCTCGGTGTCATGCTCGAAAACCCGTCCGAGACGCAAAAAAACCGTCTCGCGTAAATTGTATTCAAAGCCGGATCGCATCCGCGTCAATCCTTCGTTGATGTGTTGCCCGTCTAAAACGATTAGCGCCCCCATGTCATCGTTCTTCAAAACAGCATCCCCTTCACCCCAGAACTCCCAGGCAATCCCCACCTGGAAGGTCAAGGGCAGGGGCCAGGAAGAAACCTGGTATTCTGTTGCAGTTTCGTCCACTCCGCTGCTCAGCAGGTCACGGCCTTCCAACTTCATTTCACCGCCCAGATTGGTCATGGCCATGCCGATGGAAAAGCCGGGCAGATCGGTCTTGAGGTGAGTGCCCAGATCAATGGCCACTGTGGAAGCTGTCTCGTGGAACAACTTCTGGTGGATGTACTTGATCGTCCCACCGACACTGAAACGGTCGGTCAGCAGATGGGCGTAAGAAGCTCCCAGAGCCATATCGCGATACTCCACCATGACACCGTTACCTTCTTGAAAGGTCAGGGTGGTCTGTTCAAATTCGTCACCGCCCAAAGTGATGGCGAAAAAGCCGACCGCCCCTGAAATCCCCACAGGCGCGGTCATGCCGATGAACTGGTGCCGCAGATCCGCGATCCAGTCGGCGTAATAGCCGTTCAGAGCGAAGCCGCGCATCTCAGCGATTCGGCCGGGATTCCAATAGAGAGCGTCGGGGCCGTCAACTGTGGCGATGCCCGCGCCTCCCAGTCCGGTCAACCGAGCACCCACTCCGATCTGCAGAAATTGCGCCGCTGTGGTTCCAACCTTATCAAAAGCTGACGCCGTTACGGCGCTATACAGTAAACTCAGCGTAACTAAAGGTACGAGAAACGCTCTTTTCATCGAATCACCATTAATTTGCCCGTGATATCCTTTCCATCAGGCGTCTCCACGACGTAAACGTACAACCCGTAGGCCACGTTTTGCCCCTGATGGTTTAGAAGATCCCAGAAGGTGAAACCATCTCCTTCGGGACTGCTGTGGTGGAGAGTTACGACCCTGTTGCCGGAGACGGTATATATATCAATACTGCACTGCGAGGGCAGGTGCGTAAACATCACCTTAGATTCGTAGGGATTGCTCTCCAACCCTGAACTGACGATCAGCGGATTGGGGACAACTTTAATTTGAGATAAATCATCTTCGTCAATAGGCTCACGCACGGGGCTCTGGGTGAAAAACTCGAACGTCAGACCCGAATTGAAGGGTTTATAGGTATAAAGGGTGAAAACATCGCCAACTGACGGTGGAAGGGTGCCCTCGGGGCCGTTCTGGGTTTTCAGCCAGATCTGGGAACCGGTAGTGTCATTCTCGTCATCTCGCAGAATCAACATGTCAGGCCATATCGTTCCCGTATTCGGGTTGGGATTGTAGCCCGCACCGCCCGGAGTCAAATCCCACGAATAGGGACCGAAGTTATCGGGATCGTAAAAGTCGGGGTCCAGAAGATAGAGGAGGTAGAGATCCGAAAGTTGCAGGAATTCAGTAGCGTCCACCCACACACCACCGGAGTCGTAAACCGCGCGTTCCACCCTTAAGGGCAGCCAGGCCACAGAATCGGGCTCGTAACCGAAACCGGCCGCGATTATTGGCACCTGCACCGAATCGTCTGTGATCGTAATGCGCCAATCGTCTAATCCCTCGACAACCTCATCGTAAGAGGAGGGATTTCCGGGGTGCCGGTTTTCCGTCCACCAGTCAAAGGTGCAGCTGTCGCCGGAGAAGGTCGTCCAACCCAGGGAACTCACCCCGAATCCTTCGACATTTTTCGCCACCAATCGGAAGCCGTTAACGATGGGCAAGTCGTCGCCTGTAAGCGGGATATTCTTGTAATAAAATCCTTCATCCGTCAGGGCGTTGATGAAGTAAAAGGTGCTGTCTGAGACGTCCTCCAAGTTTAGCGTCAGTTCCACGGCTACGACGGTATCTTCGCCGACGATGACGGTATCGCCGGAATCGTTGAAAGTAACCCTGTAAGTATGATCCAGAACCTGATCGGGATAAACGATAACCACGTCCAACTGACCGTCCGCCTGTTTTCCGCTCAATTCAATTGGCTGTGATCCGCTTCCCGGAATGACGTCTGGCGCCTGGGTTCCCGGCGTGACGACGACCAGGTGAACGTCATATTCCGAAACGCCGAGGGTGTTTTCATAGCTGGGCTCGTTTTTCGAAGGGTCTTCGGGATCAAAGACCCCCTTGTCATAGGCAGTGACGCAATACCAGGTTTCCAGCCCGTTGGTGACGTCCTCATCAACGAAGGAATGAGACAAGCCGACGTCATCGCCCAGCCAACTGTTGGCGTTGGGGAAATCAGGGCCGTAGTTGGGATCGAGACCGGTGATTCCGTCTATGAGGTCGAACTGCGCCAGGGGTACCCAGCCGACGACGTCGCCGTAGAAATTGGTAATAGGTTCTCCCCAGGTTTCCCCAAAGTCATCGCTCTTATAAACCTTATACCCTTCAAAATCCGCCAAACCGCTGACGGCATCCACACTGCTTTCGGCGCGGTTGTCCCAGTATAGAGTTACTTTTCCGTCGCCGGCATCGGCCGTAACGAGCGGTGCGCTGGGCGGGCCGGAACCCTGATAAGCGAGTTCCTTCGCCATGTAATAAGCCATGTCAACATTTTCGCGTAAATCCGTTGAATCTGAGCCGATGGCGAAGAGAATGGCGAAGTCCACGCTGTCTCCCGCCTCAAGCTGAAATGGCCCGCTACCGAACGTGAATGTGATCTCAGAGCCGGGTTCCTCGTCCCTATCCACGAGGTACCACAGTTCGGGATCATCCAGAGCGGGATCAGAACCGTGAAAATATTCGAATAAACTGTCCAGCGGAGCCTGATCGTCGTTGGCCAGGATGGCGGCGAAATAAGCATCGTCCGTCGGCGACATGTCGTCGTGGTAGTAGTGGAAAGACGTTACGCCCAGGTCGTTGGGACTTTCCACCATACCCATCCCGATGTAACCCACCGGGCCTTCCCAGTTATCCTCGAAGTAGGACGAATCCTCGCGCTGGGCGATACCGTTGTAATCCCACTTGTAAAAGAAGGAGGGATTCGTCTCGTAGGGTTCAATCGCCCAGTAGTTGATGAAATCATCGGCGTAAAAGTCGGGCTTTAAATCCGCCTGAAATCCCACGTAGCAGGAATCATAGTCGTTCGATCCTTCATTAATCAACCTGAAACGGATGAAGATGATATCTTCAGCGTAGTAGCGGCCGTAGCAGTACGCCGTTTGTTTCACCGAAAATCCCATACCGTAGTCATCGCGAAATACGCAGAAAATGTCACGGTCAGAGCTGAATTCCCCTTCGACAAACTGACCGGGACTCTGCAGGTTTTCGCGAAAATAGCCCGGCCATGTGGGTTTTCCATCTATCACCGGCCAGGTATCGCGGATGTCGCTGAAGGCCAGGAAAGGCGTGAGGCCATCGCCGGCCGTGTTGAAGTCGGTGCGGTCGTCGTTAAAATAATCCCCCAGAGACCCGTCGGCGGCTTCCCAGCCGAAATCCAGCAGAGCAGAAGATTGATCGTAGATGGAGGAGATCACCTGACCGTCGGCTACGAGAATGAGGCTGACTCCGAAGCCGTAATGCTGTACGTCCGTGCCTTCCCTGGGCCAGTGAAGCGCGGGGTTGCCCAGGTGAAAATCTGAGAGAATGCCGTAATTGGTGATCAGGTTGGCGAGTTGCCCTTTATCCAGGAGACCCACGGCTCGATCATCAACGGCTTCTGTGCCGTCCAGTCGAAAGTAACGATCGGGGTCTTTCAGAAGGTGCGGGCCGGGTTTCGGCTGACTCTGTGCCCAGCCGATTAAGGGTATAAGCAACGCTACGAGATAGGGGCGCATGGGATTACCGGTCGTGAGACTCTTACGAGATGT
>CAZHMN010000002.1:46514-53040 GCA_964533705.1 uncultured bacterium | reverse complement strand
GGCTGGTCAACTCTGGCGGGATCGTGCAACTGGTCGAAGGCGATCTGATCGCTGGCCAGTGGCGATTCCCAGGGCTCGCCGGTGCGCGTATCAACGTATAAGTCGTTCGTCCAATCGAAGAGGTTGTCCACGTAAGCCAACAATGTAACCTTAACCGGATTGTGTGCGACTACTTTGGAAAACCGCAAGTCTACCGTAGCCGTGGGATCCATACGAGCTGAATTGGTCAGGGCTAACCGTTCTCCGGCGCCGGTGTAGGGGGTATAGGGCAGTCCGCTGGCCCAATTGGCCGTCACACCCAGCGTGATATCTGAAGCCAGCTTGCTGGCAAAATTGCTGTGCAGAGCCGGGCCGCTCTGCCAGATGACCATGGCGTTTAAGACATGGCGGCGGTCGAAATCGAGATAGTACTCCTGCCGGGCCTCCGGCTGTTCGTAATACACGTTCCAGAAGCCTTCTAACGGTTCCGATGAATTGCCCTTGGCGACCGAATAGTTGTAGTTTGCTTCGAACGACCAGTGATCCGCCAGCGTCCTGCGCAGCCCCAGTTCGATTCCGATGACGGAAGCGTAGTCAATATTGCGGAAGAGAGCGTAATTGTATTTCGTCCCGATTCGCACCTGCTTCGTGCCGACGAGATCGGTAATGTCCTTATAGTAAGCGGTTACGTTAAACCCTAAATTCTCGGTTAAAATCCCCTTTAATCCCACTTCATAGGCGACCGTGCGCTGGGGTTTAAGCATGCGGTTGCCCACCGCATCGAAAGATCGTCCTGCCAGTGTATCCGTATTCAGATCTACGCTGTTCATAAAGAGGTTTTCGTAATGAGGATACTGAAAGAAGTGGCCGTAGGCGAAATAGAGGCTTAAATTTTCACTGATGGGATGAGCCAACCCCAGGCGGGGGCTGAGTTGCTGGCTGGCAGACGTCTCCGCCAGGCCGGAATCGGGGTTTTCCGGATTTGACCACCCCTCCGAACGGGGATCAACGTAATCCCAGCGCAGTCCCGCGTTGACCACCAGGTAGGGAAGCTCAATCTTATCCTGCAGGTAAACCGAGAATTCAACTGGATTTTCGTCATAACGGTCAATGATCCCGGAGGGCTGATTATCCGGCCCGATTTCCAATTCGCGGATGTCATACATCGTCAGATCGAGTAAACGCCCCTCGATGCCGGACTTGAAGAGATGGTAATTGCCGTATTGATAGGTGCCATCCGCCGACAATGAATAGGTGGTCGTCCGGCTCTCCCTCCAGGTGTCCGACCAGTCGTCTTCGTCGTAAAAGTAAAACGTAAAATCCTTCTGCTGGTATCCGGCGTCGAGGTAATCTTGCCAATCCTCGAAAAGCTTGACGTCATGTTTCTGCCAATGGCCACCCAATGCTACGTTAAAAAATGCGCGTTTGCTAAGTGAATGCATCCACTGCAACTCCAAGCGCTGGTCCCGCAGGAAATGCTTGTGATAATGGTCGGGCACGTATTTCCAATCGTGGTTGTACAACTGGTAATTCTGCCATCCGTTTCCATATGAGAGGGTGACTTTGCCGCCGCTACCGTAAGATTGCGTCAGCTTGCCCTGGAAAGTGCGTTCCTGTTCCCAGCCGAAGGGCAGATAGCTATTCTCGTTGCGCACGACAGAACTGGCGAAGAACGAGGTACGGTCTGTAATTTTGAGCGGCCCGCCCAGAGAAACGGCCAATCTGCCGGTAATATCGGCGATATTGGTGGGTTCATCCAGGACCTCGTTGGGTTGGTAGAGCGAATGGTCGTCTGCATCGCGCATCGCGTCGCTTTCGAATCCAACCCAGTCTTCTTGACGATAAGGGCTTTCATTAATCATGGGTGAGAGGTATTCGACGTTTGCGTGTAGATCGTCCCCGCCTTCACGGGTGATGATCTGAACAACGCCGGACATGGCGTCTCCGTATTCGGCGTTGAACGTCCCGGAAAGGAGCGTCAATTCTTCTATGGCCTCCCGGTTGACGAAGAGATGGCTCTGGCCGGTTATGGGATCCTCGACCCGCTGACCATCCACGTAATAAACGATTTCGCCGGAACGTCCCCCGCGCAGATGCAATTCACCTGAAGCGTCGGTAGTCACTCCCGCCTGGAGTTCCAATATCTGCCCGACCGTTTCGACGGGAAGCTCGCGGATGGCTTCCTGACGAACAACCGAACGCGCCGCGGTTTCCTGAAGATCCACCGGCGGTTTTTCCCAGGTTACGGTAACCGCCTCCATGGGAATGAAAGAAGGCCTTAAGGCAAAATCCAGCCGGGTGGTGCGGTTGCTGTTGACCTCAACCTCGGTGATCTTTTGAGTGGCATACCCCACCAGGGATGCCGCTACGGTGTAAAAGCCTGGAGGAACGTTGATGATGTAATACCTTCCGTCCAAATCCACCGCAGCACCGAGGTTGGTTCCCTCGATGATGACGTTGGCATCAATCAGTGGTTCTCCGGTCTCCAAGTGGGTTACCTTTCCTGCGATTTTACCGACCTGCGCCTGCGAAACGGCCGGTATAAAAATCAGTACCAGCAGAATCGTCCATAAAAGGTCTTTGAAGCGGGTTGCCCGGTTCATTTCTGTCCGGCGGGATGTTTTCATCGGTGTTTTGATGGTTACGTTAGATTGACAATATCGCCAAAGGTGGTGCCTATTTCAGGTAGACCGCTTTCTGATGAAGCGTCTTCCCTGAAGCTTTGAGACTGATCAGGTAGATACCGGAAGAGAGGTTTGGGTCGGCGCTCCAGATCCACTCTCCTGACCCTTCTGGGGCGTGATCAAGATGATGTTCGATTATCTGCCGGCCCAAAATGTCGAAGATAACAATATACAACGATGACGGCTGTGGCAAATTATAGCTGATCCTGAGTTGCGAATTGAACGGATTGGGGTAGGGGGGAAGCAGGGAGATTTTGCTCGGTATGGCGGATTTCACAGGGCTATCTGCAGCAGAAATACCGAACTGTTCGAACATCATGCCCAGAACTTCAGTTTTGGTGTTGCCCGAAGAGGTTGAATCGTTGATGCCCTCGATGCCGAAGGCGCAGTAGAACAGGTCGCCGAGACCATCCTGGACGCGCACCCCGGCCAATTCTTCGGGAACCTCAAGGCGATAAACGAAGAAAGGTTCGGCACCGGGCAGGGCGTTCACGACGTCCATGGAGGATTGATTCCAGGCGCCGCCACTGCCCGCCATAACCAGGTACATGCCTTCCGTTATGGGGTTACCTTCGATGCCTCTTACCGTAAGGATGTTGGAGTGCGGTTCCTGATAGGCGACTCGGAGAATATCCGACAATACGCTCGGCTGGCTGGCAAAAAGATCCTGAGCGACGTTTTGACCGCTTACGATTAAATTTCCTCCGTTTTCCAGATAGCTCTCGAGGTCATCCCAGTCCCCGGCCGGGAAAATGTTCGATTCAGCCGTGCCCGAAAAGTGGATGATGGCTTCATATTCTGATAATTCCCCGCCCAACTGAGCCCGATCGGCGCGGCGCCAGGTCTCCCAGGTGTACCCCAATTCCTCAAGAACGCCTTCATAATAAGAAGAGGTTCGCTCCTCCTGGTTCTGATCGGCATCGATAATCAACACCTGCCCTCGTCCGACCGGAACTTCGAACAACTGGGTAAACTCGAAGCCATCACCGCTGAAATGCCCTTCGAGTTCAACTAATTCATAATCATATCCGCCGTAATCAACCGATATTACGAATGGTTCAGCGGAATTATCGCCGGTTTGTCCTTCCAGAATGGTGCCTATCGTATGCGTGGATTGCGAAAAATGCACCCTCGGGTTGGAGCTGCTGACGTTCAGGATTACATTCGTCGCATCTCCGTAATACTTATGATAACGGACGAATAACGATCCCTGCTGGTCAAAGTATAGCCGCTCGCCACCCAGGCCGTTGTCCGCCCAGACGGAATCAATGGTCACGTATAGATCAACGGCTTTTGCGACGTTCAAACGCCCTCCGCCCATCATGCCGATATACCCGGGATTCTGAGCGTCAATGTTATCGGCCGTGTACGCCAGCCACATGCCGACTTCAGTGCTGTTCCATTCGGGTTTCAGCGACTTCACCAGTGCGGCCGCGCCCGCCGTGATGGGAGTTGCCATCGAGGTGCCGCTCATGTTGCTGTAGCCCTCAACAACGGTTGAAAGGATGCCTTCGCCCGGAGCGCACAGCGTGATCCAGGTGCCATAACTGGTGAAATCGGCCAGGACGTCTCCGGGTGCAGTGGCCGCCACAGCGATGACGAACTCGTAACCCGCGGGATAGCTGATTGTGCTGGTGCTCTCGTTCCCGGCGGCCGCCACGAGCACTAAACCTGCATCACTGGCAAATTGCAGGGCTGCCTGAAAGTAGGCTACCGCGCCCGGCCCCCCGAAGCTCATAGAAATCACTTCGGCGCCCATGTTGACCGCGTAATACACCGCCTGCGTAGCGGCTAAGAGATCAACGTATCCCTGCCCGGAAGCGGACAAATAGCCGGCGCGCAACGCCATGATCTGGCAGCCGAAACCCGGTCCGGCAACGCCTATGCTGTTATCCGTCGCTGCGCACGCATCGCCGGCGCAGTGGGTACCGTGCCCATCGAAATCAGAAGGATCGTTATCTGGCGGCCCGGGATCTTCTCCCGGCCAGACGGCGGAAGAATCCAGGTTAATCCAGTCCCAGCCCCAGAAGTCGTCAATGTAGCCGTTGGCGTCGTTGTCCAGACTGTCCCAATCCGAAGGTTCGATAATCCCGTTGCCGTTCAGGTCCTCTCCGGCGTTGATCCAGATATTTTCCGCCAGATCGGGGTGGACGTAATTGACACCCCCGTCAACGATGGCCACCTGCACGGTATCGCTGCCGCGATAGATGCCCCAGGCTGCAGGACTTTCTATCGCATCGTGGTGCCATTGGCTGGGCAATAGCATGTCATCCGGTACGTACGCCAGCGTATCCCAGGGCAGCAATACGCAGGGCCATACTTCTCTTGTGCCACTCCAACCCCGAAGCAAGGTCATCACCTCTTCGACGCTGTGCCGGGCATCGAATGTAATGAGATAGATATCAGGTTGATAGCGAAGCAGGGGCTGCTCCAGCTTTGTCGCACCGATTTCGCCCAGCAAGCGGTCGAGATCGGCCAGCCCGGTTGTAACCTTTCCGTCAAGCCCGACTGGGGGAGATTCAACTGGCGGCTGGTTGAACTCAACGAGAATACGACCGGAACGGACGGACTGCCATTCGTAGGCCGATTCTTCGCAAAAGGCGGCCGTACCCCAGAGCAGGCCGGCCGCCAGGATCAAAGTTAGAATATTTCGAAGCATGTTTCTATTAAGTTAGTCGCTATTTGACCAGAAGTAGTGGTTGCACGGAGCGTTGGCCGCCGCCTTCGAGAACGGCAAAATAGGTTCCGGCTGCCAGATTCTCCGCCGACCAGGTAATCTCCCAGACTCCAGCAGGATGGAATCCTTCCCTCAGAACTGCTACTTGACGCCCGGAAACGTCGTATACAGCCAGTTTCAGGTATCCCAATTCAACGTTTTCGTAACGCAAGGTCACCGAGGGATTGAAGGGGTTGGGATAAACACTGGAGATGCGCAGATCTTCCGGCTGCGAGCCCGTCGTCACCGGATCCCAGCGTACACCGACCGTTTCAACGGTAAAGGCGTCCATGATCCAGTTGTTGTATTCGTTGAATTCATCCACCCAGTTGTCCGGATCAATGGTCCATTCGTAATAGTGCAAGCCTTCTTCCGCAGTCCATGGTGATGTAACGGTCATATAGTTCTGGCCGGAAACGGCTCCGGGGAAGGTGGTCGTGTAGTAGTTCGCCCCGTCGAGATCCATGGAAATGTTGAAAGCGCCGGAAGGCCCTGATCCCATTGGCACCGACCAGTGCAGCACGAACAAGACTTCATCGCCGGTAGGAACGTTGCCGGGATAGGGAATCGTATCGCTATTTGCCACCCAGGAACTATCCGCCTGAAAATCGTATGCGGTTTCGGGAAGCACCAGGAAGGTCTCTTCCAGAACGTTGTTGTCTTCATTGCCTTCCGGGACGGCGTCATCCGCGTCTACCGTCCAGCGCAGTGTGTGTTCTCCCAGTGCCGCCACCCAGGCACTGGAGGTGGTTTCATGGCTGGTATTGGGTTCGACGCCGGGATTGGTCGTCCTGAAAATCTCGACGTCGTCCATTTCCAGAGTGACGTCGAAGGCCGGGCTGGTCGTGATCCCGTTGACGGCATCCCAGTTCAAGCGGAAGTATACGGTCTGGTTTTCAGCCGGACGAAGAATCATGGGTTGGAAACCGTCATCCAAAATGGTATTTTCCTGGGCGATGAAATCGAAAGGCTGCGGGCCGGCTTCACCCAGAACTACGATGTCATCGCAGTAAGTTTCGGTCGAACCCATAAACCAGAAGCAGTAGATGCCGAAAAAGCCGCGACTCGAATGGTCATCTGTGAAAGGACTGCCCGAAAGTTCCACGCCATCCCAGTAAACCCAGATCTGGTTGCCCTCGAACTTGAT
>CAZHMN010000002.1:23242-46414 GCA_964533705.1 uncultured bacterium | reverse complement strand
GGATTGCCCTCCCAGTAATCCACTTCCATGTTGTTGCCGCCTTCCCAGCCGGTGAACCAGTTCAGCGAAGCAGTCCCGTCGGTAAAGAATTCGGCGTAGAGGGTATCAATTTGCCCCCGGGCGTTTCCCGCCATCAGCAACAACAACAGCACTGAAAAAATCAGCATTACGGTCTTCATGGTATTATACCTCATGTATAATTTGGTTTGATGAAATGCAAATTAGAAGAAGAAGTCCATTCGGCAAGCTAATGAGCGGTTTGAAAAACAGGTGTGATATTATAATAAACATAAACCGTGATGTCAAGCACTACCGACAAAACTATTCTTTCCATCCGCGTTTTCGATCCTGTAGTCTATGAAGTGGATCAAGAGTTGACACCCAACAAAAAAGGCGGCCGTTGAAGGTCGCCTTTTTATGGAAGTATCCGCAATTATTTCAGCAGAAGTAGCTTCTCAGTGGCAATGAATTTACCCGATTGGAAATTTAGGAAATACACGCCTGAAGCCAGGTTTCTCGCATCCCACCTGAGGGCGTGGTTTCCAGCTTCCATCATGCCATCTTGCAAACTGGCCACCTGCCGCCCCAACACGTCGAAGATCCTGACTTGTACGCTGGCGGACTGCGGCAGAGCGAAGAGAACCTCCGTGACGGGATTGAAGGGATTGGGGTGGCAGCCCTTGAAAGCGAATTCATCGGGAATCTCCGGAGTGTTTTCCTCGTCCCAACCATAAATATCCCAGCCATCGAGGCCTTGACCATCTCCCGCACCGGCCTCCTTCGTGAAGTTAAAACCAGCGGTGGCCATGACGGAATCGGGGTAGTAACCGGCGTTGCCGTAATAGTAGTACTCACCCGCAGGAGCGCCCCCTGGCACGGTCTGACTCAAATCCCGTGTTAAACTAACACCTGAACCCAGCGTCAGGCCGGTTCGCAGCAGGATCGGCCCGTATGGCGTGCCGTTGGGCAGATCGGCCATAATCCAGAAATCCACCTGCTGAGTCATGCCGCTGACGTTTTCTAATCCCGCCGTGTAGCCGAAATTGCCTCCCCCGGCCGGAATGGTAATTGGGGGATCGTCCGGTACCATCGTCACTTCGATGGGAGGCGGGGCCACTCCGCCGATGTTGATGGTGATGGGAACATCCACATGTGGCGTTTCTGGATCGTTGCAGTCAATTCCCAGTGTGGCTTCATACAAGCCAGGCTCCATTCCATAACCGTAGGCGGTAACGTTTACATCGTTGCTGTAATCCGGTGCAACAACACCGCTTGCTGGATCCACCTGCAGAAACGGATGATAGAAGTGTATTGCCAGATTGTCATGGAGATAGGCTTGATTAAAGGCCACCAATAGGCCATCCGTACCCGTCCCATTTTGAATACCTACCGTGCAGGATTGGTAGTTTCCCGTCAGCGTCTGATATTGGAATGTTATGTGTCCGTCAGCAGTCAGAATCATTTGGAAGGTGTAAGTCCCCGTTATGCTGCTACCCCAGTGGGGAACCTCAAGGAAACTCACGACTAAGCTGTCCTCGTTGTTCGTCCAATAACGAACCGAGGCGCCGGGTTGCAGCGGATCCAGGTCATCCCAGAAGGGTGAAATCAAGTCCAGGGGCGCTTCAGGGTTGGGGATAGATATATTGCTCCACGCGCCGTTGTGCGATGAGAAGCTGATCCAACCATTGGCGGAAGCGATGAATTCATCGCGCATTTCGCCGTAGAAGGGGAAGTTGAACCCGATGGGTATTTCGGCAGTGGTGGAATCATTGTGCTCGAAAGAGAGCTGCGTGCCGATTCCGGAAATGTCAATCCAGTTATAGTCGGGGCCGCCCGGTTCGTCTGAATCTATCCAAGTGTAACCGTAATTGTCAGGTCCGCCTGAACCGTCCAAACGCGCGGGGCTACCGGATATGATACCGGAAAGTTGATCGCTCAGTGTAACGGTGGTGCTGTAAATCAGGTACAGTCCGCCGGTATTGGAGATGGTCAACTGTTCAGACCCAGTGCCCCCTTCGGGAACATTAATAGTTAAGGATGAGGGACTGACTCCGATGACCGGCGGATCTCCGCTCAGCTCGAAATTAGTGGTAAAAAGGTAAGCCCTGCCGTTTTCCAGGTGAGCGGTCGCTGGATCACCATAAATATTCGAGTAAACCACCTCGATGCCATCCTGCTTGTCCGGCCGTTCGATGCCAACCGTGGAATAGGTGTTGTCCCCGCCGTAACTCGTGGGGCCCTGCACTTCGACAACCGTGTGGTACTGGAAAATGATCTCACCGTCGCCAGTCGGTGTCGGGTAATAGACCGGATCCAGCAGGATGATCTCGAAAACCTCCTGGGGTTGAGGGGAGTGAAGCACTTTTAAGCGCGACCATTCGATGATGAATCGGTGATTGCTGATGTCATAGCGCATAAAAACGTGTCCACCGGACCAAGTGATTAGATCGTCCCAGAAGGCTGCCACCAATCCATTCGGTCCCACACTGGAAGGGATAGGGTAGTTGCGGAAATCAGTGAAAGAGTTGTTGGGCCACATGGAGATCCAGCCGTTGGAACAGACCGTGATCATGTTGACGTCTTCGCCGTAATACCTGAAAGTAAATGGCAATCCCACATTGAGGGAGGCGTCCTGATTTTCTCCGGGATCATTGATGTTCAACTGCGTACCGTTTCCTCCGTATGCGGGATCAATTTCCACCCAGGCGTAGACAGGAGCTTGCGGATAAGCCACATCGGTATTGTCAAAGCAGTAATACCCGTATTCGTCCGGCCCCTGCGGATCCAATGACGTTTTTGTCCCCAAAACGATGGTAATCGTATCCGTTTGAATGGCCCCCCATTCGTCCGTGAAGGTAACCTCTAAATCAGCCATTTGACCATTCGGAGTTCCGATATTGGCGGAAAGGTTAAATGGATTGGAGGTACATGTCGCGCTTGCACCAATGCCCACAGTCCCGAATTCGGCATAATCGTCATTCACAGTGACGTACGGATTTAATGAGGTTAGAGTCGCCGCCAGCGAAGTTGCAGTCTTACCACCATCGTTCTGAACGGTCAAGATGAAGTCTGAAGTTTCTCCGGGGGAAAGCAGGGTATCGCTGCCGACGGCAACGGCAGAGGTAGTGAGCATGTCGTAAGAAACGACTTCCAGGTCGAGTTGTCCATCCCAGGAGCCCTGGTCAGTCTGGGTTAACAAATCCAAATGCACGACGTGTCCATGGGGACAATCCGAAGCAATGGTCAGGTCAAAATCATCAGCACTGGTCCCGGTCGCGCCGGGAGAGAGGTTGGGAAAGGTTTCATACGCGTCCCCCAGGGTAGCGAAACCGTCCGATAACGAGGCAGTCATGCTGATCCCGGTCGCGGTGGTTGTGGAGCCGTAGTTTTTCGCCACCATCGGAATTTCTACCGTTTCGCCGGGATTGATCGTCCCATCACCATCGCCGTTGCTGCTTCCGTTGGCATCATCATCAATGCTGTGATCGTAATAACCGACCGCAACGTTGCTTTGCACTACGTCCAAGGAATCCACGATGGGATAGAAGTTATGCTTGGTGACGGTAACCTTGACGTTCCCGGTGGATGAAACGTTCAGCGGAAGCGTAACCTGACCGTTTATGTCCGTCGTTCCGACTTCGTGAAGCTCGCCACTCTTGTAGAGACAAACCAGAGCGTCCTCCAGGGGACCCACTCCTGACTGGTTCACAGTTAGACTCAGAGTGTTTTCACCCCAGGTTATGGTACTGGGAACACTGCATTCCATAAACCGGATGGCTCCGGTAAACAGCTCCAATCCCGGATCGCCAGCCAGAGCATTCCATTTGCTATAGTTCACCACCTGGCTGGGTTCAACGATTTGATAAGCGTTGTAGAGTTCAAGTTTACCGCGGTTAAGAGCATTGCCGGCTTGAGTAAGACCTTCGTCGAAAATACCTGCGTAGATTCCATAATCCACGGTATTGTTAAAGCGGGTATGTGTACTACTTGTGGCTGTGCCAATACAGCCCACTGCTGCCTTGGGTAGCGAGGGCGTTCCCACGGTAACGAAGTGTTCCATGAATGATTCGGTGGATCCGTCGAATCCACCCGTACCGCACGTTAGTGTCGTTACGAACGGCAACATGTATCCGTTGACCAGTCCTTCAATGCTGCTGAGGGAGAAATTCTCCATACCAATCCAGCCGCGGTAGTTAACGAAGGACACTCCTGCATTGATGGCGTTGACGATCGTTGTGTTGACCGAGCTTGTGCCCATGTTGTACCAGAACGTATCGATCCGGGTGTACTCGTTCCAGATCATGCGCGTTTTTATCCAGCGGTTGGTCTGGATGGTGGAAATTCCTGAATAACTCGATCCAGCCACAAGGCAACCCTGGTGATACCAGCTCATATTTGCGATGTAGGGCATTTTTTCATACCAGAGCACCTTATTCGTCTGAGCCATAACCTCGGTGGCGTTCTCAACGGGCAGCCGGCCGATAGCGACGTCGGCTAAGATGTCAGTACCGTCCAATTGAGAATACGGATGATCAATGCCGCTGGGCGACCAACCGGGTAGTGTATAATTACCATTCGTATCGCCGACAAGCAGAACGAATTCAGGAGGAATTTCCCAGGTGTTGTAAGCGTTCTGAATGATGCTCTTAATCGTCGAGTTGGACGATCCCGGCGAGAAGGTTTCTACTTCGACGACGTGCCCTTTGCGTGTCTTCCAGTCGATCAGTGGAGAGAGCAGATTATTAACCAAATTGGCATCATTTTCGCATACTATAAGGTAGGATCCGACGGGTACTTCGTCCAGACCGAGTTCGTCGTAGTTGAGAATCAGGGGACGCATCAATCTGGCCCACGATCGGGAAACGGGGCGCATGGGACGACTTGAGGCGTTGCGCAGATCAGTCCCCTCGAACCGAACGGTAATGCAGAAACGGTGTATGATGCGCATTTCCTTCGTAACGGGATTGTATTGAACCGGGTGCATGCGCACGGGTATGACTCGAAGACCCCTGAGCAACGATGGATCGCCAGTTATTACGTCTATAGACGGGTAAAAAGCATCCGTTGAATAGACCTCTTGATCGTACTGATCAATCCGGGGATTCTGCGCCAAATCTTCGGGATCAACCTCCTGGGCGGGAATCAGTTCGATATCAGGCAAGATCGTCGTTTCCAGGGTCTTAAATTCCGCCTGAACGGCTGACGTTGCCGGAATGGCAATTAAACGAGAGAAATGCGGGATTTCCGGAGCACCGATTTCGTAGCCGCTTCCGCCGCCGGGGATTTCCACGCGATCCCAGACTTTTCCGTCGAGGGTGCTTTGCAGGACATTCACGACCGGTATGCGGACTTCAAATTCAATCCGCTCGGCATCATGTCGTATCACGTCAATCCTGGGGGTATCTTCGGGGACGTCGCCGCGCAAGTTCACCGTTCCAGCATATGCTGCGGCAGACCAGAGTCCGAGAATGCAAGCGATAAAAAATTTCTTCCCAAGTCTCATTCTTCGTCTCCTTGTGCTATGTTGTGCGGATTAATCCAGATTTAGTCTATATAAATAGAAAAATAACGTCTCTGATTAAATTTTCTGAAGTTGGTTTGAACTGGCATCTTAACCAAGACGTCCTAATTAATATAATCAAAATTTTCGCTCAAGTCAATAAGCGCAATATAAAAAGTAAAAATTCTGTCAGTGGACAACATAAGCTGGATTTTTCTAAATTATATTGCATGAATATGAAGTCGTTTATCTTCTGAAGCCGCTCTCTGATTGCCAATTGGAAAAACTGCTTGCATTTTTGGAGAATTCTTTTTATATTAAAATGACGCAATTACCCATTGCATGGGAATTAATCATACTGTTGCGGGAAGCGTTTGAGCCTGATGGGAAAAGATCAGTGCCGCGGACGCACAGTTCGCGGTTTCTCATTTTACCCCGGCAGCTTCGAAATGATGGAGGGCACATCAATGAGGAAACGGTTCATCTTGAACAGCTTTTTGGGCATTGCACTGGGAGCCAGTCTTGCATTTGCCGGTTATCTGCCCCTGCGTACGGATGTTTTGGAAGAACAACCCCGGGTAGACATTTTACAGCACAGTCCGGATCGGGTGCAATTTGAAGTTCGGCTGCCAGGTGTAGAGCTTTTGGAAGGCACGTTAGAAGGCCGAATCTGGGATCGCGTGGAAATCCCCGGCGGAGGCTATGAATATGAAATCGGAGCTCCGGAAGTTCCGCATTTTACCAGACTGCTGGCCATCCCGGCGTCGGCCGGCGTCAGAGCTGAGTTTGAGGCTCTTGAAGTGACTACCTTGCATAATATCGAACTCATGCCGGCTCAGGGCGACGACCCTGAAGATTTAGTCAGGAATAAACAGCCCGTCCGCTTCGATATGAGCTCTTATTCGCGAGATGCCTATTATCCCGATGACGAGGTTATGACCGGCAGTCCCGCTATAATGAGGGGTCTTAGATTAGTCCCGATCAGGATGAACCCAGTTCGTTATAATCCTGTTACCGAGGACTTACGCATAGCACACCGCTTTAAGGTTACGGTTTACTTTGAAGGAACCGACCTGCGCAACGTGCCCGAACGTCCCATGCGTCCAATTTCCAGATCCTGGGCAAAACTGATGCGAAGCAGCGTCATTAATTACGATCTGCTCGATTTGGACATTGTGCCGGTGGGTTCTTATCTCATCGTATGCGAAAATGACGCTAATTTAGTGAATAACATTCTACCACCGCTGGTGGATTGGAAAACACGCAAGGGTCATGAAGTTGCCATTGAAACGTTTTCCCCGGGAGCGAGCAACAATACGATCAAGAGTATCATTCAAAACGCATATAATAACTGGGATATTCCACCGGAATTCGTCCTGCTATTCGGGGATGTTGACGACAGTTATGCCCTCCCCGGCTGGACGACGGGATGGTGGCCCAGCGACCAGATAGATCATCCCTACTCTCAACTGGATGGCGGCGACGCCCTAGCTGACGTCGCTCTCGGCCGTATCCCCGCTGATAATGTTACAGAAGCGATTGCCATGCGCAACAAAGTGCTCTGGTATGAAATGACGCCCTATACCGCCCATGACGATTGGTATCATCAGGGCTGCGTTATCGCAGGAAACGGTTCTTCGGGTATTTCGACGGTGCAGGCAAACCGCTGGATAAAAACTCGAATGATTGAGAATGAATTCACCCGTGTTGATACCTTCTGGTACTGGATGGGCGGATCCGTAGCCAGCACCACCAACGGTGCTATCAATGACGGCATCAGTCTCTATAACTATCGAGGCTGCTATGAAATGCAGAACTTCTATGTCAGCAGCATAGATAATCTGACCAATGGATTTATGATGCCCTTCGTCGTCACCATTACATGCGGTACGGGGGGTTTTGCGGGATCAGAATCCTTCATGGAGCATTTCGTTGCTGTAGGCACCAGCACAGTGCCAAAAGGCGCCATCGCCTCTGTGGGCACGGCCACATTGAATACTCATACCCGGCAGAACAACACCATTGACATGGGGATTTTCGCGGGCATCTTTGAAGACGGGCTGACCGAGGCAGGCAACGCTTTGAATAGGGGAAAGTTGGAACTGTATAATGCTTTCATCACGCATGATCCATACAGCGTTGCGGATTTCTCCGAATATGCCGCTCTGGCCGGTGACCCAGGTGTGGACATTTTCAATGCCGCCATCCGCTACATGAGCTGTGACATCCCCCCCTCAATGACGTATGGTGAAAATGCTCTGGCTCTCACAATCAACGAAATCGGAGGAGGGCCTTTAGAAGATGCTCTCGTTTGTTATTATAAGGTAGGTGAAATACACGAAGTGGGCTTGACCGATGCAAACGGCCAGATTACACTGCCTGTGAACACCCTCTCGCCGGGAAATATGAAAATAACTATAACCAAGAACAATTTCTATCCCATCGTTGATTCCCTGGACATCATCCAAGAGGCGGTGGCTGTTGGCTACTTCGACCATTCCATTGACGACGATGAGAACGGCAGCAGTTCCGGGGATGACGATGGCTTCATTAATCCGACCGAAACGGTCGAGATTCCTCTGGTCTTTAAAAATTATGGAACCTCAACGACTGCGACGAGCGTCTCTGTAACCGCTACGGAATCAGACGATTACGTAACGCTTAGCGATAATTACGAGACCTTTCCAAATCTGGCTCCGGGCGCTACGGCCAATAGCTACGATGATTTCGATTTAACCGTTGCCTCGGATTGCCCTGATGGACATGCCATTCACCTCGATTTGATCACCAATTCCAGCCAGGGCTCTTGGGTTGGGACTCTGGACCTTCAGGTTGTTTCTTATGATATTAGCATCCGAGAAGCGACGACTTCAGGAGGAGATACGCTGCTGGCAGTGGGCCAGACGACCGATTTTTTTCTGACCATCTCAAATAACGGAGGCAAAGATGCCACTGCCCTGACGGCGACGATCACTTCACTGGACCCTTATGTAACGGTGAATGACAATTCGGCCAGTTTCGGAACCGTCAATGTCGGCTCAATAGTTACCTGCAGCAGCGATCCCTTTAACCTGGCCGCCGCAGTCAACGTAGCACCAGGGCATCAGGCGAAGTTGATCGTTGATTTCACCAGTTCTACGGGAGCGACTCAGAGGGATACAATAGCCGTCTCCATTGGAGCGAAGAGCACTGCCGATCCACAAGGCCCCGATGAATACGGCTACTATTGCTTCGACAATACGGATCTGAATTACGCCCAGGCCCCAACCTACAATTGGATCGAAATCGATCCTAATCACGGGGGATCAGGGGTGCAACTGTCCATTTACGATTCAGGTGAGAACCAGGATGCCTCGGTGAACGTGCAACTCCCCTTTACCTTCCGTTACTACGGTCAGGACGTTGACGATATAACCGTCTGCAGCAATGGCTGGATCGCCATGAATGCGGACAATTCCTACACTGACTTTCGCAACTACCCCATTCCCTCATGCATCGGCCCTGACGGTATGGTCGCCGCTTTCTGGGATGATCTGATTACCTGGAGTAGCGGGTACATTTACGCCTATCACGACGCGAGCAACCATCGCCTTATCATCGAATGGTCGAGGGTAAAGAATTATAATGGATGGAGTACAGCCCCGGTAGAAGTCTTCGAAATTGTCCTCTTCGATCCCGATTACTATCCCACGATCACCGGCGACGGCGAGATCCTTTTCCAGTATCACACGATCGTCGAGGTTTCCGGCCCTGGAGACGACATCCCCTATTCAACGGTGGGCATTGAGAATTGGGATCAAAGTGACGGGATTGAGGTGGTTTACTGGAACACCTATGATGATCCGGCTGCAGCCCACTTAGCGAATGGTCGAGCGTATCTGTTCACCACCAATTTCGATTATTCGCCGCCTGGATCGAATCTCTACATCACACTCACACCCTACGGGACGCCCATCGTAATTCCCGGTACCGGGGGTAGCTTCGACTATAATATTGAAGTGGGCAACTCCAGCTCTTCCTCTGCCAGCGCGGACATTTGGTGCGACGTAACCCTTCCCAACGGAACGATCTACGGTCCGACCTTGGGCCCCGTTACCGGAGTATCTTTTCTGCCGACCTGGTCCATCAATCGGGATCGCACTCAAGTCGTACCAGCGGGGGCTCCGGGGGGTAGCTATACTTACCATGCCTACATTGGTGTATACCCCAGCATCGTCTATGATGAGGATACTTTTAATTTTACCAAATCAGCCGATGGCCCTGAAACTAACTGGACGATAGGCTGGGAAAACTATGGCGAGCCGTTTGAAGACACCTGGGGCCAAGCGCTGGACGTCATACCAGACGAATTTGCCCTTCACCCAGCTTACCCCAATCCCTTCAATCCTACTGCCACGCTGACTTTCGATCTGCCAGTTGATTCAAGGGTTAAACTGGAGGTCTTTAATCTGCTGGGTCAAAGCGTCTCCGCCATCGTGAACGGCCCCATGCCAGCGGGTAAACATGCTGTGATCTGGGATGCGTCCTTTGCGCCCTCGGGAATCTACCTGCTTAGAATGCAAGCAAGCGACTTCACCGCATCACAGAAGTTGATTTTGGTGAAGTAATTCCGGCCGGATAAATCTGAGAAAAGCCAAAGAGGCTGTCCCGATGTGAAAGGGACAGCCTCTTTTTTTGATCCTGTGTGAATCTGGGTTATTTGATCTGAATTTCAACTTGTTTTGGTTTCGCTATCTCAGCTTTCGGCAGGACGATTTCCAGCACGCCGTTTTCATACTTGGCGCTGATCTTGTCCTTATCAATTTCTTCGCCGATTCTGAAACTTCGCTTGTAGTCACCGCACTGGCGTTCGGCACGGTAGAATTGTTCGTCCTCCCTCTTCTCGTGGATGTTTTTCTTACCGCTTATGGTGAGCAGGTTATTGTCCAACTCAACTTTGAAATCATCCTTGCTAACGCCCGGCATTTCAGCGTAAAGCACGTATTCATCTTTCCGCTCTAAAATGTCGGTGAGCGGTGACAGGTAACATTCCTCGTTACCATAGGCAGAGCGCCAGAAGCTCTCGAAAGGGCTCAGCCAGTTTTCCATGGGGCGATATTTGACTAACATTTTCTAATCCTCCTTGATTGTTGTACTGTTTTACCTTTTGATAACCAAAAATGCAAGCGTCGTGCCAGTTATATAACATCATGATAAATATATGCATAAGGCTCTCTGATTCATATAAATCCGAGTTTTCCACACTCAGGTCAGTTATAATATGCAATAATGACAGGATCGTGGCAGTAAGTGGCAGTTTGCGTCGAGACCGCTAAATCGCTCTTCATTGGCCCAGTTTCAGTCGCGCGATCCTTGAGACCTGAAGTTGATTTTTTTGAATTTCTCCTGCAGCTTTTAAGGCGATGATGGGGCAGAGGGGTCAAATACTCGTGTAATAATCTTGACTTTTCCCCCGGTAGAGTCTAATTTATAAGCCCAAAGATTTAAGCTTCGAGGTAGGTTCTGTAATCGGGGTTATGATGAGAGTTCTCCTTGTTCAACCATCCTGCATTGTTAGCGAACGCTGTGCCGATAGGGTACTGCCCTTTTTGCCTGTGGGTTTGGCTTCTATTGCTTCAGCACTGAGAGCTTCCGGCCATCAGGTAAAGCTTCTTGATGCCCTCACGTCAGGATGGGGGCAGCGCTGGCGCATCGAAGGAAACTGGATCGAAATCGGTCTACCCGAAGAAGAGATAGCCGCTGAAATTCGAAGATTCCGCCCGCAGGTAGTGGGCTTTTCCGTTCCCTTTACAACGCAGATGCCCAGGATGAGATCGTTAGCCAATTGGGTAAAAGCGATTCACCCTGAAATATTTGTGGTTTGCGGAGGAAACCATCCCAGCGCCGCCCCTGAAGACACCCTGGCGGTGCCTGAAGTGGATGTTGTGGTTTTGGGGGAAGGGGAAGAAATCTTTCCACGTTTGTTGGCTCGTCTGGAAAGAGGACAGAGTTACCAACGAATGGACGGGATTGCATATAGAAAAGAGAACGGAGTGGTTAGTAACAGACCTAATCCACATTTTATTGAGAATCTTGATTCGCTTCCCTTACCGGCATACGATCTCATTCCGGTGAAAGCGTTTTTTAAAATCAGTGGAAAGAGGGGCATACCCCTGTTTACGTCGAGAGGGTGCGGGAAACCCTGTACTTTCTGCAGCTTTGGAAGAGTACACGGGACTACGGTAAGGCGAAAATCTACTGGTAATATTATTAAGGAGATGAAACATCTTGTCGAATTCTACGGAGTTAGAGAGTTCTTCTTCGATGACGACAACCTATTTTCGGATCGAGAGGCAGCTGAACAACTTCTCAGCGGGATAGTGGCTGAAAATTTGCGGATTCAGTGGACGGCCCGAAACGGAGTGGATCCGGCCGCTCTCGATGAAATAATCCTGGCTAAAGTCATGGAATCCGGCGGCAA
The DNA here is from genome assembly GCA_964533705.1 of uncultured bacterium. GTDB lineage: Bacteria > Electryoneota > B3-LCP > B3-LCP > B3-LCP > CAZHMN01. The sequence goes on along the minus strand of CAZHMN010000002.1, from coordinate 34,454 downwards.
ACGCTTGCATTTTTCGCCCGAATCCGGCAGCCGTAGAGTCCTGAATTCAATTCTCGAGAAACCAGTGGACCTTTTCATCCTGGAGCATGCCATTGCCAGATCGCTTGAAGCCGGTCTAAAAGTCTCCTGCCATTTCACGATCGGCCATCCCGGTGAAACGCTCGAAGAGGTCTATGAAACCCTGAATTTCGCCTGGAAATTGCGTAGTTTGGGAGTTGATGATTTTGATTTTTCGCTGGCCGTTCCGTACGCCGGCACGGGGCTCAGAGCAAAAGCGGAGAATATGGGCTGCATATTACCACACCCCGAACCGATGTACATGCCTCATGAAGGATGCCTCTCCACCGATGAAATCACTGCTGAGGAAATGGTACGAATCCGCGACACGGCGGAACGGGAATTCAACAGCCGCGGTCTGGTCGTAGGTCTAAAGCAGAAAGTCGCTCCAGGTAAAAAAATCCCTCACGCTCCGGAGGATAGGTTCTTTTACACGGTTGCTCCACAGCCGCGGACTCACACAATCTCACCCACCCCCGATGAAGACCAAGAAACCGCTGAGGAAGTCGTATAATATTTAAGGGCATTATAACCATGCGGCGAGGAGGATTTACACTTAAGCCATTGCTTCCTGAAAGACTATCTTCCGTGCAAATATCTCGGGAAGGAATGGGATTGGAGACGGAAGAAGCGAAAAAACAGTGAAATAAAAAAATCCGCCTATGGCGGATTATTTGTTTACGGTCAGCGACCTTAGTTGCCCACTCCAACGGTGATATTTCTGAATAATGCCGGGCTGGCCCCGTGAGACATCCCCACGACTTGCATGGGTTGACCTTTCCCGCAGTTGGGAACGCCCCACAGTACCCAGTAGTCGGAATTGGCGATAGCCTCGCACGAGCGCCAGAACTCATAGGTGATGCCCTGGTAATTGGGATTTTTCAGCATCCTGCCCAACTTGCCACCCTTGATTTCCCAGCCGATCTCACAACTAAACTGGAAATTCAGGCGTCGCTGGTCAATGGACCAGGATCGGTTCACAGCCATGTAGATTCCTTCATCAACGCCGGAGATCAATTCATCAAAGGTCTTATCGCCGGGCATCAGGGATAGATTTGAATTCCTGACAATGGGGATGTGCGACCAACCCTGCGCCCGGCTCGAGCCGACCGAACGCTCGGCATTAATCTTATGTGCCAGCTCCCGGTTGTATTGGTAACCCACGAAGCGTCCTTCAGAGACGATGGGCCAGCGTTGCGAACGCACTCCGTCATCGTCGTAACCGGTGGTGGCCAGGCCGCCCGGAACGGTATTATCGCAAATCAGGTTGACGATGGGTGAACCATATTCAAAATCGTTGAATTTATCCAGCGTAGCAAAGCTGGTCCCGGCGAAGTTCGCTTCCATACCCAACACCCGGTCGAGTTCGGTAGGATGACCGACCGATTCGTGAATCTGGAGCGCCAGTTGCGAGCTATCCAGGATCAGATCCTTTTTACCCGAAGGACAGGTATCCGCCGAAAGCAGCGCCACGGCTTCTTCGCGGATCTGGGAGGCGTTTTCCAGGAGTTTTAAGGCTAAAACGAGTTCATACCCGCAGCTCATATATTGTCCACCAAAGGAACTGGGATAACTGCGAACCTGCACGTCGCCATCTTTTACCGCCGTAGCTGAGAAGCCCGCTCCGGAACGCATCAGCGTCTGATCTATAAAGGTGCCCTCTGAGGTCGCCATCCACTGTCTTTTCTTCTGAAAGGACATCGAGGCGGTTGATACGACGATTTCCGGCGATTTGCGCAGTTCTTCGTCAACCGCCGACAGCAGAGCCAGTTTTTCTGATATCGGAACGGAAAAGGGGTCAATGAGGTAAGGCGTAATCCAGATGTCGCGATGAACCGGTTCCGGGGCCAATCGGACATCCTCTTTTTTGAGCATTGAACTCGCTTCTGCGACGCTCACGGCCAGGGAAACGACCCGCTGAATTTCCTCAGGGTCCAACTTGGCTGACGAGGCGAATCCCCAGGCTCCATCAACCAAAACCCGCATACCGAATCCCAGATCCTCGGAAAGGTCCGTCTCGGCGATCTTTCCGTTTCGAAGTAGTATATTTTCCTTTTTCGTTTCGACGATGCGAATGTCCGCGTAGGATGCACCTGATCTAACGGCTGTATCCACGGCGTTTTCGGCCAATGATTTCACGTTATTCTCCCGGTATGTCGAGGCTAAAATTCGCTGGCGCTGGAAAAGTTGAATTTCGAGATTTTGAGCGCCGGCACAACGTAACTTCCGGCGAAAAAGGCTTCTGCAGTTCTTCGATCTTTCGAGATCAATTCAATTCGATTGAACGCATCTACGATACTGTCGGTGAAACGCATATTGCGTACCGGTTTAGTGATGCGGCCGTTCTCGATCAAAAACGTTCCGTCCCGCGTCATGCCGGTCAATGTCAGCCGTATCGGATCAATGACGTTCGTGTAGTGAAAATGAGTCACCAGGATGCCCTTTTCTGTAGATTCGATCATCTCTTTCAGGCTGGAGTTTCCCGGCTCCAGCATCAGATTGAAGGGCAAAGGCCCTGAACTATTAGGTTGAGGCAGAGAATGACCCGTCGTCTTCGTGCCGGCCCGTGCGGCTGTAAGACGGTCATGCACCACGTTCCGAGCGACGCCCTTCTCGATCAGCACCAGGCGCTGGCGGGGTTGGCCCTCGAAATCGAAGGGAAGACCGGGATTCAGCTCGCTGTAAGCATCGTCCACGATGGTAACGTTCTCCCCTAATATTTTTTGGCCAATCTTATTCGACACGAAACTGCGGCCTTCGACGTAGTTCAATCCCCCGAAGCCTTCATAGCCCATGAACATCAACAGGTCTGCAACGGCTGCCGGCTCTAAGACGACGGTATATTCGCCCGGATCTATGGGGATGGGATTACGAGCGTCAAGTGCCTTCCGCAGAGCGGTTCGAGCAACGATGCTAACGTCAATTTTCGACACGTCCCGGTGGATTTCCTCGGCCCAACCGGAGACACCGTTTGCTTCGACCGTGGCGGACAGTGTGGCACTTGTGCTTCGATAATAGCCGAAGAGTCCGTTTGAGTTGCCCAGCGCGATGGATTCCGCTTCCGTCGCGAAAATACCGGCGGAGCTTGCATTGTGGTCTGTAATTTCCGCCACCAGCGAGGCGATAGCGGCGGCTCTCTCTTCAGGGCTGTAGGCAGCAGTATTCTCATAATATGCCCTGATCTCTGCAAATTCGGACGCGCCCGCAAGCGGCAGAAGCTCCGGATCGTCTTTCTGTTGTTCCGCGATCTTCTTGGCCATGTCAATGGCGCGTTTCAGGGATTCGTCATTAAATTGATCCGTGGTCGCCCTGCCGACCTTTCTGCCCAGGTGCACCTTGACGGTCAGGGTGGACAGAGTACGGGCTACGTTCTGTGAGATGGCGTTATCGCTGAACCGAGTCAGATTTTCCACACCGTGCGATAGCAGCACTTCGGTTTCTGCCGCATCGGAATGCGATAGAGTACGCTGAACGATTGATTCAGCCTGGTTGCGATCCATCATTCTGCTCCGATGTAAGATAGCAGTTAAATAAGAGCGTCAATCGCGTATGCGAGACTGAGCAATAGTCCCGTGGTCAGATGCACCGCGATCGTAGCGGCATTGGCGGGAACGAGCTTCTGTGATTCTGAGTGGTGCACTCGGGCGACCCGGATCGCTTTGAACGCTTTGGGGAAGGTCAACAGTGCGATCAGTGTAAAGGGCGATAGGATATTACCGATCACTCCGAGGATAATGGAGATGTAGGTAAACGCTATGATGGCAACGTATCCGTAGAAAGCTCTCGGTCTGCCCATGCGAACGACGAGATGCCGTTTTCCACTATCTCGGTCAGCCACAAAATCGGGGAACTCGTTGATGTAGAGAACGCCAGCAATCAGAAGAGTCACGGGGATGGAAGCCACCACGACTTCTACGCTGAAGGTTTGCGCTTGAACGTAATAGGCACCCAGCATCATCAGCGTTCCGAAACAAAGCCCCACGACCAACTCTCCCAGACCGCGAGCTGCGATGTAGAAAGGCGGCAACGTATAGAAAACAGCGCAAAAGGTTCCCACTAGCCCCAGGTAGAAAATGGGAAGCCCGCGTAGAGCCACGAGGATCAAGCCCAGTACCGTGCTGACGCTTAAGAACACAATTGCGCCCGTTAGCACGTCTTGAGGCGATAAAATGCCATTTTGTATCATACGGCTGCCGCCACTGAAGGGGCGGACGAATTCCGTGTTGCGATCGTCACAGGTGTTGATGTGATCGGCGTAATCGTTCATCACGTTGGTGCCGGCTTGAAGAAAGACGGCAGCCAGCAAGGTCAGGAAAAAATATCCGATCTGCACTGGATAGCCGTTCTGCCAGGCCATGACGGAGGCTAACAGAACCGGAACCAGAACCGCCGTAAAAAAGGGCGCACGAACCGCTTCCAGCCAAATTGATATTTTGCCTTTCGGCGGGATTGCGGCTAATTCGCTTGCGGGTGTCATTGGCAGTATCCTTCTTTTGATCAGTCTTGGTTGAGAATTTATGCAATTTGTCCATCAATGATATCTGAATAGACCCCATTTCCACTATCTGGATGCTTTCGGCGCAATGTTGCAGAAACTTCTTGACTTTTCTCATTTGAAATATTAATTTTAGTCCAAACAAGTCGAAGGAGTTCAACGATGTCAGTAGAACGCCTCATCACCGCGGACATGAACATCTCTGAAGTGATCAAGCGTTTCCCGAACACGGAAAAGGTTTTCCTCAAGTATAAACTGCACTGCGTGGAATGTGAACTCGCCACCACAGGAACGATTCGGATGGGTGCCCAAACCCACAGCGTTAAGGATTTAGAGACACTATTAGACGATCTGAACGCTGCGGCTGCTGAATAACTCTGGAACTCATCAACAATTCTGTATTCCCTGAGGGTCCGAAGACTGACCCTTTTTCATTGTCACCTGGATTGCTGCTTGACCGTCTCCCAGATCAGTGCGCCGGGCGCTCGGCCCCGCAATTCCCGCATCACCTGCCCCATTAAAACCGTCGGCCAGTTCTCCTCATCGTAGAGCTTCGTCCCACGGTGCTTCTCGGCAATTCCCGCCACAGTTTTCGCAAGCATTTCAGAGTTCAAGGGCGTGATGTTCTGGGCGGCCAGAAAATCTTCAGGATCTTCTTGCGGATGTTCGGCCATGTAAGAAATCAATAAGGGCCAGCCTTCCCGGTAGATGCGTTTCTGAGCGATCAATTCTCCGAACCTATCCCAGTGCTCAGGTTTTAAATTGTCAACGGGAACGCCTCGGCGCCTTAAATGCTTGGACAATTCTACGAACACCCAGGCGACCAGTTTCGGATTAACGTCGTTTCGATTCGTAATCCGCTCGAATAAGCCGCGATCGCTATGTACAGCAAGGCATTTGGCCCACTGGACGGGTATTCCTTTCTTCTCGAATTCCTTCTGGAGCAACCAGGGAGGGCGGGGGAGAAGCTTTCGAATCCTTTCAACGCGTTCAGGAGCGATGGCGGTTGGCGGCGAATCCGTATCCGGATACATCCGGTCAGGCCCCGGAAGAATGCGTTCGAAGTCCGTTAGACCATCGCGGCGCGCCTGGCGTGTTTCATTCTGTACGCCATCGTACGCCTCTTGCACCCGAATGATGATCTCCTGCACCGCAGTCTGAGTATCGTCCGCCGTTCCCCAGGTGATAACGCCGGTATCACCTTCCCGGAGGTTTATGGCCTTGCCGATTAACGATAGATCCGCCGGTTCCAATCCCGCGACGGACAGATCTTCGGTATGCAAGAGATTGGGCAATTGATCCAGACAGGCAATAACTCTGAGCCTTTCGGATATTTCATGCGCAAAGGTCAAACCCGGCTGAGTGGGCATCATCAACAAACCGTTAATCCCGCGCAGGGCAACGCCTCTTAGAGTAGCGCCTCTCTTGCTAATGGCTTTTTTCACCAGGCGATGGCGAATGCGGTTCTGAATATTGGAAAGATCAAATATGTCGCCTTTTATCTCTTCTCTCGAAGAGAATTTCTGTCGCATAAAATCCCGAATCTTCAGCAGGTTGTGTTGTCTTAGAGCTTCATTGTAAACCAGAGCCGGAAACAAGGGGATGCGCGGCACGCCCTTTATCTCAACTCGGGTTCCTCCCTCGATGGAGACATTGACGTCCTGTCTGACCGTCCCGATGCCGCGTCTCACTTTACCGGTCACGCGCAGTATGTCCCCAATGATATAACCAACCTCTGCCACTTCATCGGGCGTTTTCATGTCCGCTGCGGTGACCACTTCCACCAGGGGCATGGAGAGGCGATCGGTGCGGAAGGTGATGGTATGTCCGACGTCCGATACTTCCCTGCAGGCGTCTTCCTCCAGCGCCAGTTGTATGATTCCGATCTTGCGGTTTTTATAGGGTACCCAACCGTCAACGCCAACAATAGCTGTGCGCTGAAAACCAGTCGGAATTGAGCCGTCCAGATATTGCTTTCTGGAGACATGAACTTCCCCCACGATTTTGCAATTCAACATCAGGGCGATTTCGATGGCGATGTCCAGGGCTTTCTGGTTGATGGGGAAGGGGGGAGTATCATCCATCTCGTAGGTACAGACGGATTCGCGGTTTAACAGATAAATAACGTTCTTTTTTGTTTTAAATTCCATCAAGGCCGTGCCATCGTACTCGCCCAGTTCCGAGAGCGTCGGGCGCATGTGCCGCAGTACCTCGGCGTCGTGATGGTCGGAGTACAACCCGGCTGGACAGCGGCAGAAGAGTTTCTTTTCCGTCAGGATCTGATAATGTACTTCCAATCCTGACTTCATGTTATATTCGGTTGGATCGAAGCTTTTATCCAAGGTGGTCCTTCAAAGTAGCATATTTAGTTGAAGTAAAAAAAGATACGAATGTAATACCTTCAAATCAAGGAAAAACTGTACAGGCACGGTTCGCTGCTATATCAAATGGTATTGTAAGAGAAAAACCGAAAGGAAATCTCACTATCATATTAAATTTATCATAAAAATCAGCCGATGATTAAAATAAAGTACCGTCCTTCAAACCCTCAACTAGAATTTTCGTACAAACTAATGTATTTGACTTAGCACCCAATTCTAACTATTTGGTTTTATTAACTTCAATACTGTACTCCAGGCAGAAGGAATTTTTATTGGGGTTTATAAATGCTGACAAGACCGCCGAAAATATACATTGATTCTTCCGTTGTTGCAGCCTGCTGTGATCCCAAATACAGGCGCTGGTCAAAGTCTCTTCTGGAGAATTTCCGCTCGGGTTTGTACAAGCCTGTTATCTCCGAGTTGGTGCAAGCAGAGATGGCCGAGGCGCCTGAGGAAGTATATGTTGCATACGATGAGCTGATGAATTGTGATCCCCGGGTGCTTGAGGTCACGGAGAAGGCGGATGCCCTCGCCGATCTCTATGTCGAGCGAAAGGTTCTGGATGAAAAATATTATTTTGAAGCCTTGCATATCGCTCTGGCAACCCTCGCGGAAGTTGACGTGTTCGTCAGCCTGGATCATCCTCATGTCCTGCACTTTCTCCAGGTGAGGGGATTTGTGACGGTAAATTTGGAGATGGGGCTAAAACCGATACAAATACGTTGTCCAAGATTGTTGGCCAGCTATGACCGTGAGAGCTGTTAAACTTATCCGAGAAATCCGGGATCGCAACTTGCAGCGAGTTGGCAAGTTGCCCTTCGAAGAAAGACTAGATTACATCCGTGCGCAAGTGCAGAAGTTGCGTGAACGACAGGCGGAGAACAAACGCCGTCTGACCGGCGTAGAGAATCCCAAATAAGATCAAAGTCAACTGCGGTATCCACTGAGGCGAATCCGAAATTTGAAGGATTTCGCCTTTTTTATTTAGCAGGACACCCTGCGGCCGGATAAGGCTTGTTGAATTGCTTATTCTGTTTTTACTTGACAATAGAGGATACAAGAGCTATATTATGAGGTCTGTTTAGACTCGCAACAATTCTGCACCCAGTGAAGTTCCCCCCGTCTGAAATTAAAAGAACCAGGGATGTCATCGGATCGATACTTCGTTTTTGAATTTATTGCTGTCATCGTTACTTTATTGGGGATTCAACTCCTCTTCGGTAAAAAAGCCTCCTTCCCCTATGGCATTTTGATGGGATTATCGCCGCTGACCATCGGTGTTATCGTCGTGCTTTCAGACTTTGGTCTCATTTTTTTTGTGCGATTTTTGGCCAATAATTTCATGCGATTCAAATGGTTTAAAGTCATAAGAGACCGATTTTTCATCAATGAGCAAAAAGTGGAGCAGTCAAGGTGGCTGCTATATCTTCAGAATCTCGGAAGACTGGGCGTGGTGGTTGTGGTCGCGACTCCTCTGGCCGGAGGAGTTTGGAGCGGTTCGATTCTTTCCAAAATGCTTGGTTTAAAGGACCTGGAATCCTTCGGGTTGATCGCCCTGGGCACGGTCATCGGATGTGCGATCTTCGTTTTAGGATTTCAAGGAATTATTAGCTGGATGAACTAATGTCGGAAACCCCGAATGGTATTATACCTGTCAACGTTGAACGTTGGTTTACGCGATTGCTCCATCCCATCGCCGCGTTTCTATCGAGAATCGGCGTTTCACCGGATGCTGTAAGTATAGTCGGACTTTTCTTCGGATTACTCGCAGGGCTGGTATTAGCTTTCGATCACCTGCACTGGGGGCTAATAGTTCTCGTTCTGATGGGAAGCAGCGACATTGTGGACGGTGAAATCGCCAAAATCAGCGGCCGGACCACCCGCTTCGGCGCAATTCTGGATTCAACCTTCGACCGTTACACCGATTTTCTGCTACTCTGCGGTTTGGGTATCCGATTCTGGTTGTTGAATGAACCCTGGTGGATTCTCATTACTGCACTGGCTCTTATGGGTACTTTTCAGGTCAGCTACGTAAAGGCCAGGGCGGAGGGCAAAGGTTGGACCTGTCCCATAGGTCTGATGCAGCGTTCTGAAAGATTGATCCTGATCGGATTGGGTTTATTGTTCGGGGGTTGGATTCTCAAAGCAGCTTTATTGTTTTTGACCGGTTTCGCCAATTACACGGCGGTACAGAGGCTTTTGTACTTGAAAACGATGTCTCGCAACGAGAACGAGACAGATCAATCTGAGAATAAGTAAATCGAGCGGCAGCACATGAATGATCGGAAATTCTTTCTTAAGAATTATTTTGGTTCTCCCTCAAAAACCACTTGACATTCTCTGCATTTTTACTTATATTCCACCCGTTAGTCTATCGTTCTTTCCCAAGATTTTTCCGCGGTGCCGGACGGCTTAATAGGGAATCCCGTGAAATTCGGGAATGGCCCCCGCCACTGTGAGCGAGAACGACGGCGACATCACGGCCACTGATTGGTTGGATCCTATGGTCAAAGGTAAGACCCACGCCTTTGTACCATGGGGTTATCCGGTTGGGAAGGCGTCGCTCGAGGACGATTCGCAAGTCAGGAGACCTGCCGCGGAAATCGGACCGCATCCTTCGGGGTATAGGGATGGGCGCCACTTCGCGCACGCTCCCGGATGGATGGGTCCATCCGGGTTTTTGCTCTCCAAAGGGGGGCTCTGCTCCAGGGCGGTCCAATTATCTCTACTCTATCAACCTAAAAGAAAGGAGTAAAACATGAAGTGTTGTACCGTTCTCGGAGTCGCCATTCCCAAGACTCACGCCTCAGTAAAGAGCAGAGCAAAATTCCTGAAGTTTCTGCTTATAGGAACCATTTTGCTCTGTGCAAGCTACGCTTTGGCTCAACCTGCTCCAATAGCCTGGGTTGTGAATAACCTGGGTGAAACGCTTTCAAAAGTGGACCTAAGCAGCGGACAGGTTCTCACGAACGCGATTTCCCTCGGTTCAATTCCCAACGACATCGTCATCAGTGGCGATGTAGCGTACGTCGTAAATTCCCTATCGAATAACGTGCAGATCATCAATCTTTCCGTTCAGCAGACCACAGGAACTGTCGAAATATACCTAGGCCTCAATCCCTATTTCATTGTGCTGGACGGCGAAGACCGGGCCTTCGTAAGCAACTGGATGACCGGCAACGTTTCAGTTCTGGATCTGAATGCGATGATGGAAATTGACACCATTAACACCGGCGGAGTGCCACAGGGTCTCTGCATCGTCGGCGACCGGTTGTTCATCAGCGACGTCAATTATGACTTTCAAACCTGGTCCTACGGGCCGGGGCGGCTGCTGGCTTATTCGCTGAACGATTTATCCTTCCTTGGTGAAGTGACAATCGGCACCAATCCACAAGTCATCGAGTACGGCCCCGATGGCCGCCTGCATGTCGTTTGTACCGGAGACTTTGCTTCTATTACGGGTCAAGTCGAAATCATCAACCCGACAGATTTAACGGTTGAACACACCGTCGCGCTGGGAGGATCTCCGGGTTCTATTGCGTTTACGTCTGATGGCATCGCCTATCTGGGGGCTGCAGGCTGGACGGAAGATGGCTACGTCTATTCCTACAACGCCATCAGTTATGCGGTCTATCACGATGAGAACAATCCCATCCTGGTCCCATCCGCCGCCATGGACGTAGCGGTAACGAATGACGATCACGTTTTGGTGTGCTGCTTCAACTCAGATCATCTGGCAGAACTGGACGCGAGTGGCAGCCTGCATGAAACGTATCTGGTAGGTGACGGCCCTCTGTCCGTGGGGATCCAGGAGTCGTCAACTGGAATCAAGCCGACCCAGCAACTTCAAAAATCCTACAGTCTCTCGCACAATTTCCCGGAGCCTTTCAATTCCGCGACCGTAATCGTATACAATCTTAAAACTGCGACCTCGGTCTCTCTTGAGGTGTTTGACATCAGGGGTAGGCTTGTGGAAAGCAGAGATTTGGGTTTCTTGCACGCCGGAATTCAGAGAGCCACATTCAGCCCTCGATCAGATTTGAGCAGCGGCATGTACTGGTATCGTCTGGAAACGGGATCAAGCATAATGAAAGGTTCCATGCTATTTCTGAAGTAGCAAACCTGCGAACCTTCGATGCCTCATACGCAGAGCCAGAGAAAAAACTTGACTTGGCCGCCGGGATATTTTATATTTAAATTTTCCGGCGGCGTAGCTCAGCTGGTTAGAGCAGCGGAATCATAATCCGCGTGTCGGGGGTTCGAATCCCTCCGCCGCTAC
>CAZHMN010000002.1:0-23142 GCA_964533705.1 uncultured bacterium | reverse complement strand
AATCGGCCGTCCTTTACGACGGATATCCGTCCGGTCTCTTCGGAGACGACGACGACGGTGGCGTCGGTCTCTTCGGTAATACCCAGTGCCGCCCGGTGTCTCGTGCCAAAGGATGGATCAATGCTGGGATTCTCGGAAAGAGGCAGGATACACTTGGCGGCTTCGATGATGTCTCCTCTAATGACAACCGCGCCGTCGTGCAGGGGTGTGCGGGGGAAGAAGATGGAGACGATCAAATCGGCGCTGACGTCCGCTCGGACCGGAACGCCGGTCTCGAGGATACCGCGTATCCCCGTTTCCCCCTGAATGACGATTAAGGCTCCGTAGCGTTTCTGGGCGAGCAGCTCGGATGCCTTGGTGATCTCGTCTATGGTCGAAGTTCCCCGCTCCTTGACGATAGCCCGAACCAATCGGGTTTGACCCAGTTGAACCAAAAGGCGACGCAGTTCAGGCTGAAATATAATCACGAAGGCGATGACCCAGACAGTGGTGACGGATTGGATCAGCCAGGTCATGCCTTCCATACCCAGTAATTGCACCAGGAAAGAGGCGATGAATATTAAGATCAATCCGGCGAACATCTGGGATGCGCGCGTGCCCTTCATGATCAGGTAAAGCTGGTAGAAGACGGCATAGACTGCGATAATGTCCAGCACGTCGATAACCGTAAATCTCAAGAACCCAATGCGGAACAATTCCATCGCTTAACTTTTCCTCCTCGGAAAGGCATAGCAATATTTCGGTTCAGTCTCCATTAAATCGTCGTACCGACCCTCCGCAAAGCGATTTTCCGCCAGTCTCGCCGTGCTGACAGCCAGAGCATCCACTCTCGCGCCGTGGTTTAAGGTGATACGTTGCCCAGCGAAAAGGTTGTCTAACAAGGATCGGTGCTTGTCGTAGCCCTCTCCAAATAGAAATATCTCAGTCCTGCAGGCGTCCCGCAGATGTGAAACGTCACTAACCTGGTCCTCTGTCTGTCTCAGCCATTTCCCTTCCACATTCTCGAAAAGGGCCCAATAGACTTCGGTGGCGCGTGCCGGCATCAACGCCAGAACTCGCTTTATGCGCGGGGGAACGGCCTCAGCCAGACCTTCCAGCGTGGGCACAGCGATAAAAGGCAGTTTCCAGGCCCAGCAGAGGCCCTTCGCCGCAGCCATACCCACCCTTAAGCCGGTGAAAGAACCCGGCCCTGATGAAACGGCGACGGCCGAAAGAGAATCAACTTTAACGTCGAAATCGGTCAGAATTGATTTGATTTGGGTGAATAAAACCTCGTTGTGCCGCAGCTTTTCACTAACCACTCGAAATCCAATGAGTTCTTTCCGCCAAAGGGCAACTCCGCAGTTTTCGCCGCTGGTATCTATGGCCAGAATCAAGCGGACACCTCCGGTATTCTGGAAATCATGTCCTGCAACTCGGCGAATCGATCGGAAGCAGTCGTTCCTGCACTTAAATCAAACTGGATGCGGCGCTTATTATCGTCGTTATCAACAAAATAAAAGTGTATAGTCCAAAACCATTGGTTGAAATAACCCTTTATTATATCCGCCCATTCCACAAATAATATACTCTCACCTTCAAGATATTCCTCAATCCCCAGCGTTAAAACGTCCTGAGGTTTGCGCAGCCGGAAGCAGTCGAGGTGGTGCACGGGCACCCCAGTCGGATACTCGTGAATCAGCGTAAACGTCGGGCTCGTGACCCTGCCGTTATATCCCAATCCGGCAACCGCACCCCGCACAAAAACAGTTTTCCCCGATCCCAGCTCGCCGTAAAGAGCCACGGTATCACCCGGTCGTAGGATTTTTGCGAAGTTCGATCCTAGCCTCTGCGTGTCGTCAGTGCTGTTTGAGATGACCTCAATCAAGGTGTTTCTCTATTTGGGGCTCATGGTAATGACGGGTAATATCATCTCTTCGAGCGAGACCCCTCCGTGCTGAAAACTGTTCTTATAGAGGTTGACGTACTTGTGATAATTCGTGGGATAGACGAAGTAATAATCCTCTTTGGCGATGATATAATTAACGTTGATGCCGCGCCTGGGAAGCTTGTACTGCTGCGGATCGCGGATGAAAATGGCGTGTTTATCATCGCATTTCAGATTGCGCCCGTGTTTATAGCGCAGGTTGGTGGATGCTTCCTTATCAGAGATCACTTTGCTGCTTCGCTGGGTTCGGATGGAACCATGATCCGTGGTCAAAAAAATCAGCACGTCCTGGTTGGCGAAATTGCGCAGAATATTAAACAGGGAGGAGTGCTCGAACCAGGAGCGGGTGACAGCTCGGTAGGATGCTTCGTTGCGAACCATCTCCTTGATCACGTCGGAATTGGATCGTGCGTGCGCCAGAATGTCCACGAAATTGAACACCATCGAGACCAGCGGTTGATTGAAATAAAACGACACTTTGCGGTCAACGTTGTCTGCTTCTTCAGGATCCAAGATTTTGACGTATTTCGAGTCAGATTTTAAATGGACTCCGAGTTTGGCGAGCTGCTGATCCAACAACTGATGTTCGAAACGATTCGATGAAGATTCGTCATCTTCGGTGCGCTTCCAGAGATCGGGAAATTGACGTTCCAGATCGCTGGGGTAGATTCCGCTGAAGATGGCGTTGCGGGAATACGGCGTAGAGGTTGGGAGTATTGAGAAGTAATAGTCGCGCTTGATATTGAATAGTTCGGATAATAACGGCTCAATCGCCAGGTATTGATCCATCCGCAGGCAGTCAATGACCAGAAAGAGGACGTTGCGGCCCTGCTTCAAAGGCGTGGCCAGAAATTCCTTGGCGATATCCGGCGAGAGCAGCGGCCGGTCATCCCCATGAATCCAGGTTAGGTAGTTATCTTCGATATAACGACAGAATTCGAGGTTACAATGGCTTCTCTGATCTTGAAAAACGTCTGATAGACCGAGATCAGGAAAACGCTCCAATTCGATATCCCACTGGGACAGTTTAACGTGGATATCTATCCAATCCTCCCAGGATGCGCCGGCGGAAATCAGAGCGGAAATCTGGTTGAATTGAGCTAAATAATCCCTGGCGATACGATCTCTGTTTATCTTTGAAGCTTCAGTTAACTTTTTCAGCACCAGGAGAATCTGGCTGGGATTGACCGGTTTGGTCAGAAAGTCATCAATCTGCTGCCCGATGGCTTCCTCCATTAGTCCTTCTTCTTCGCTTTTGGTGATCATCACCGTAGAGATGCCGGGGCGCAACGCTTTGATCTCAGAAAAGGTGGCAATCCCGTCCCTTCCGGACATGTGTTCATCGAGAAGAATAACATCGAAGGTATTTCTGCGCGCTTGGGCGATGGCGTCTTCGCCGTTTGTAACGGCGGTGACGTCATAACCCCGTTCTTCTAGAAACAAAATATGAGGGCGTAAAAGTTCAATTTCATCATCTGCCCAGAGTATTTTTTTTCGTTCCATTTATACCTCTCGCCAACCTTTAAACGCAGAAACCACTAAAGCAAATCACAGGGGCTTAAGCACTATCTGTCACACTACCCTGAAGAATCTCCAGGATGGAATTAAACTCGACTTCTTCCAGACCCTTCTCCTGGGCCAGTTCCAAGGTCTTTAAACTCAGAATCCTGTAGATCGCCTGAAGGGGGAGATTGACTTTGCCGATGGCATCCAAATGCCTGGCAATAGTCTGCGCGTCGCCGCGCGCCACCGGGCCCGTCAGCGCACTAATCTCACCGATGCGCAGACAATTTTCTATTGTCTGTTGCATCAGAGGGGCTAACATTTTGCGGCTGTCTTCGGGGCTAACCCCAATCGAATCCAGCAATTCGGTCGAAACCCGCAGCAGAGTAGGGATGAAGTTTGAAGCAAACACGGCGGCAGCGTGGTAAAGTGCTTTACCATCGCTGGGAATTACCACCGGTATACCCCCCATCTGTCGCACGAGTTCCTCGAGCCGTTCCAATATAGCAGGATCGCCTTCGATGGCGAAAAATACGTTTTTTAACCCGGGGCTTTTTTCCCGGGACGCGAAAGTCTGAAGAGGGTGGAGTGAGGCTACCCGAACTCCCCCAGCTGATACGGCCGACAACGAAGATCCCGGCAAGGCACCTGAAGTGTGCACGCAAGCTTTAATTCTGATTTTCGGTAGTCTTTTTGCGATCGAATGATCAACTATTGGGATCTGCGAATCCGGGACGGATACAATCAAAATCTGCGTATCCGGACCGATCTGATCCAGGGTGGGAGCATAGTGATCGAGTTTTAGTTCTGCGGCCAGCTCTCTTGCAACTGCAGGCTTTTTATCCACCAGTGCCGTCAGGGTATGACCCGCTTGGGTTAACCCTTTAGCCAGAGCGCAGCCGACCGCTCCAGTGCCGATGATCCCGATCCCCCAGGTGGAGGATTTCGCGTCAGTGAGAGTTGAATTACCCTTGCGGACTTTAATGACCCCCTCATTTAATTCGCTTGAATATATTGCGGAATGAGTTAGAAACCGGTTCGCAGCAGGCGAACCGGTCTCCATAATTTTACAGTGACTGGTACGCCTGCTCTATTTCAATAGAACCATCTTCCGGCTGGAGGTGAATCCCTCCGCTTCTAATCGGTAAAGGTAAATGCCGCTCGAAAGATTGGAAGCGTCGAATGACACCACATGATCTCCTGCCTTAAGCGAACCGTTGATCACATGGGCAACTAATCGGCCGGAGAGATCGTAAACGGAAAGTTTGGTACTCCCAGCCGTGGGCAAGCTGAAAGCGATTTCCGTCGTTGGATTAAACGGATTGGGATAATTCTGTTCCAGAGAGAATGCATTGGGGATTTGATTATCCGGGCCGGGTCTTACGGCGCTTGACGATTCGAACCACTCGATGACTTCCGATAAGAACTCAGAACGCTGAGTAGAAGGATTTCCACTGGGTAGATTCGCTCCGGAGGCGGCTTCCAGATTGAAAGGCAGATAAACCAGCATTCCAGTATCATCCGTCCAGCGAATTCCAGCGCCTTCACCGGTGAGGAAGTAGGTAAATATCAGGGAGGCATCTCCCACCGGATCAATCGTTGAGGGAGAAGAATTATTTCCGGCTCCGCCGGCTCCAGCCATCCACAATGTGTCCCCTGCAGTGATCGGATCGCCCTCGATGCCCCAGATCTGGGGTGAACCCGTCGTCCCCAGGGAAGAGGCGTGAAGCACGTCGCTGTAGAAGGCCGTTCCCGACATCTGTTCGTCAATGTCCTCACCGATCAGCAGGAGACAGCCACCATTACCCAGATAAGTTGCAATACGGTCTTCCTCTTCGGAACTGATGGGATCATCCGCGTTGGAGGTGTGCCAGATTGCGATGGGGTAGAGATCGAGATCTGAATCAGTAATCTCACCCTGGTTGTAAACGTCCCAGTGGTCGTGCTGATAGCCTATAGAATTCAGGTCGTCGCTATACCAGGTTTCGAAGCCTGATCCGCCGTCGTCATCAACGAGAACAATCTCCGGTCGGCCTATCATTTGAATGACGTCTTCAGAAAATGAAACGCCCGAAACGGTTTCTTCGAGGGATAGCGTGAAGGTGACCTCATGGGGTTCTGCGTCAGGATTCACCGAAAAGGAGAAGGGATTGACATGATTGTTGGCAGAACCCGGAGTACCGATATAAACCAGCGTACACGTATTTTGGGTGATGGTTATGTCAGGATCGTCACATTCCAGTGTAACAATCACTTCAATGGCCGGTATGGTCGTGGAAGTGTTCTCCACGGTCATCAGGAAATCCACATCCTCACCCGGATCCGGACGGCCATCGCCGTTGCCTGCCGCGTCATCAAATTCCAATTCCGTAAAGGCCAGATTGGGGAAAAGAGTGGAGAGGGCCGCCCCGGCGTCTATTCTTCCGGCGCCCAGCATACCGGCGTATCCCGGATTAAGCGAATCGATGTTGACGCAGGTCGAAATGATCTGATCCATCACTTCAGCGTTGGACCATTCGGGTTTAGCCGACCAGACCAGAGCGCCCAGGCCTGCGGCAACGGGACACGACATCGAAGTTCCATCCCACGAATAATAGGTGTTCCCCGGCGTTGTGCTCATAATGCTGACTCCGGGGGCGCAAATATCAACCGTCGTCCCGAAATTGCTGAATGAAGCCAATTGATCATACTGATTCGTGGCAGCCACCGATATGACGTTATCGTAGGCGGAAGGATAATGCGGTGATGAGGTACTTTCATTACCCGCTGAACCGAAAAGCAGTACCCCATTGGCCCAGGCGTTATTCATGATGGTCTGCTCGTAGGAACTGTAATAACCGCTTCCATAGGACATTGAGATAATGTTGGCGCCGTTATCGACACAGTAAATAACCCCTGCCATGGCGGCGTATACGAACTGGCCATCGCCTGCCTTGGCAGACATAATTTTGGCCTTCCAACCCAGACCGGAGATCCCGATTTCGTTATCGGTCACCGCAGAAGCATCGCCGGCGCAATGGGTGCCATGTCCGCCGGTAGGATTGTCGTCCATAATGTTGTAGTTGCCCTGCCAAACGTTCCATCCCCAGAAATCATCCGTATAGCCGTTACCATCATCGTCAACGAGGTTCCATTCTTCAGGGTCTATAATGCCGTTGCTGTTAAGATCTTCACCGGGATTGACCCACAGGTTGTTCTTTAAATCCAGGTGGAGGGTATCCGTCCCCGAATCCACGATCCCTATAATGATGTCTTCGCTGCCCTGGGCATAATCATAGGCCAGCTCCGCATTCATCTTGCCAAGAGCCCATTGGCCTTCAAAATACGGATCATTGGGAATATAATCTGCCTTGTGGATTTGATATGGCTCAGCCGTGAGAACAAATGGCGCGTTGGAATAGGCCTGAGCCACTTCGTGCAGATCAATCTCAATGGGAAATTCAAGAATGTAAATCCTCGAAATGTCCGGTATGGATGGATCATCCGGCTCTTTGGAACCGGGAATCAACTTCTCGATTCGGTAAACGTTATACTGGCGTGCCAGCGCATCCAGAGCGGGATACCCCAACAGAGCAATACCATCAGTAGTATTGATTTCAATGTCGCCCATCTCATCGCTGAACTGCACGACGATGCGGCCCATCCAATGTAGATCCTCCGTCATGGGTGGGGTGGTGCCGGCGAGACTACCCAGTACCAGGATCATCAGTACAGCCGTGCAGGCGGTCACATAAGTGCGCAAACTCATAATTATGCCTCGGTTATAGAGATATATTTTTATTCTATTTACTTCAGATTGTTAGAAGATTGCGTCGTATTATTCCCTTGCTAATAAAATAAATAATATAACCTTCGGTGTCAAGCGAAATTTTTTGCACTTTGCACATAGCAGACCTGATCATCATGAGACTCCGATACAGTCGCTTACTCTCAACTGACCCCGATTTTGATTGACATTTGTTAGCTCATGAAGTAAATTAAAAAGTCTATAGAGGATACGCGAATTCAATGCGTCCCAAGTATGTAATAGGATGAAATTCGACCTGAAAACCCCTCTGATCATCGCCTGTATTTGGGCTGCGATGTTGTTGGGCGTGTTAGCGGGCCGCACCTACAATGCAATCTATGGTCCCAATGAGGCGACCAGCGATGGCGTTTACGCCATCGTCTCGGTAACGCCGGGGATGACAGTTCAGGACGTCGCCCTCCAACTCGAACAAGCGGGTGTGATATCCAAATCCGACGATTTCGTCTTCGCCGCAGGATTTCTGAACTTCGATCAGCGAATTCAAGCCGGCGAATACGTTCTCCCGTACGGCCAATCAAACTGGACTCTGCTGTCCCGACTGGTCAACGCCGGTTCCGCATCCACGTTGATTACGATTCCCGAAGGGTACAATTCCCGACAGATTGCCAGACTCCTGAAAAAGAAGATCGGGATGGATTCCTCCGCTTTCACGTATGCGATTCGCGATACAGCCCTCTTGAAGAAATACGGAATTGACGCACCATCATTTGAGGGTTTTCTCTTCCCGGACAGCTATAATTTTTATCGGACGATGACGCCTTCCTGGGTGGTTGACCAGATGGTCAGACGCTTTTTTCAGGTTTTTGATTCTACCATGCAGCGAAGAGCGGCAGAGTTGGGTTTGACGGTAACAGAGGCCGTTACACTGGCTTCCATTATAGAGGGTGAGATGATTTACAAAACTGAAGCTCCCCTTATTTCAGCCGTATATCATAACAGATTAAAGAAAAAGATGAGGCTCCAGGCCGATCCCACCATTCAATACTTGATTAAGGACGGTCCCAGGCGCCTTTATCGGCGGGATCTCGCCATAGACTCGCCTTATAACACATATAAGCACGCGGGACTTCCCCCAGGACCGGTGTGCAATCCCGGAAAAGCTGCACTCAAAGCCGCTCTTTATCCTGCTGACGAGCCTTATCTCTTCATGGTATCCAACGGAGATGGCAGCCACTCATTCAACGTCAGCTTCGAAGACCATCTACGAGATAAAGCCAGACTCGATAGTTTGCGAGCGGCCATCGCGGAAGGCCGTTCTTTCGATACGTCTCGTGAGAGTCTTACGACCGGCTCGTTCGAAAGAGTTCAATAGCTCCAAATGATAAACCTCAAAGAATTGAATAAGCCACAGCGGGAAGCGGTTCAGGCGTATGAAGGGCCCGTTCTCGTTCTTGCGGGAGCGGGAAGCGGAAAAACGCGCGTCATTACCTACAGAATCGCCTACCTGTTGGATCAGGGTCTGGCACGCCCCTGGGAAATCCTGGCCGTCACGTTTACCAATAAGGCGGCCGCAGAGATGCGCCAGCGGGTACAGATAATGCTGAATCAAAACGTTCCCGCTGAGCTATACATCGGAACATTTCACGCTTTCGGGGCCCGTTTTTTGCGTCGCCATGCGGAAGCGTTTGGACGAACCCCTCGCTTCACCATCTATGATGAAGACGATCAAAAGCAGCTCCTGCGGACCTTGCTTAAGCTGATCGTCGGTCAAGAAGAGGCCAAGTCGTATCTAAATAGCACTCATAATTTCATAGAGAAGGTCAAGTGCGAACTGAGGGGGCCGAAGGAGATCGCTGCCAGGTATGACAAAGATAGGAGTGCTTTATTCTGCGAAATATACGAAAAGTATGAGGAGGCCCTCAGGAAGAATAACGCCTTCGATTTTGATGATCTCATCAGTTTACCCTGCCGATTATTGAGCGAGGATCACGAACTTCGTGAAACGTACCGGCAAAGATTCCGTTTTCTCTTAATTGACGAATTCCAGGATACCAATCTTCCCCAAGGTGAAATGGCCCGTCTCCTGGCCGCTCCTTCAGGCAATATCACGGCTGTCGGTGATGATGATCAGTCCATCTACGGATGGCGCGGCGCTTACATCGGAAACATTCTGCAATTCGAAGAAGACTATAAAAACGTTAAAACCTTTCGACTCGAGCAGAATTACCGTTCCACCCAGTCAATCCTGGACGTAGCCCACTCCGTAATTGAAAACAATAAATCCCGGCACCCGAAAAAGCTCTGGACCGGCCGAGAGAAGGGAAACAAGCCGGTTATCATCGCCGCGCCCGATGATCGCGAAGAAGCTCTGACGGTCGTTTCGAAGATTCTGGAAATCAGCGCCGCGAAGAAATATCTGCCCGGCGACGTCGTTATACTTTACAGAACGAACGCCCAATCGAGATCCTTCGAAGATGCACTCCGTAGGCACTCTCTCCCATACGTCATCGTGGGAGGTTTACGATTTTACGAGCGCAAGGAGATAAAGGATTTCCTGGCCTATCTCCGGCTTTTGACCAATGCCAATGACGTGATCAGCGTACAACGAGTGATCAACCTTCCTCCGCGAGGAATCGGACAGAAAACCATAGAAAGATTGCACGCTTACGCCGCTTCGGCGGGAATAACTCTATTTCAATCGATTCTCGAAGCCGACAAGATTGAGAGCCTCAGTAAGAGGTCGAGCGAAAACATACAGAAATTTGGGCGCTGGATCGAATCGCTCAGAGCATACGCCCAGAAAAACAGCCTTTTCAAGGTGGGGGAAAGGCTCTTGCACGAATCGGGTCTCCTGGAATATTATGAAAGAGAGGACGCCGCCCAATTTTTAACCCGCGAGGAGAATCTGAGCGAGTTGCTGAACGCGCTCAGGGAGTACAGCTACTCAAGTGACAGAGCGGCGCTCGAAGACCTGGATGACTTCCTCCAGGAAGTGGCACTGGTAACCGATATTGATAAGTGGGCACCCGACGAACAGGCGGTTACGTTGATGACGTTACACGCCGCCAAGGGGCTCGAATTTCCCATCGTCTTCCTCACGGGACTGGAGGATGGTCTCTTCCCCTTGCAAAACGCTCTGGACGAACCCGGTGAACTTGAGGAGGAAAGGAGACTTTTTTACGTGGGGGCAACCCGCGCGAAGGATTTGTTATATCTGACCTATGCACGGAATCGCAGGCGCTGGGGGCACGAGATCCCCTGGCAGCGCGCTTCACGCTTCTTAAATGAAATTCCCACCGATTACGTGGAACATGATGGCAGCTCGTTCGTGAACTCTTTTGAGCATGGAGAAGAAAACCTTTTTACCGCAAGTGCAACGAGATTCAAGAAAAAAGCCAAGAGGCGCGAATCGCCTCTGAGTGTTGAACAGTTTCCCCTTGGTTCGCGAGTGAAACACTCGCAGTTCGGAGAAGGTATGATTGTTTATACCGAAGGACGTGGAGAGGGTTTACGCCTCGTGGTCAATTTTGAAGAAGTGGGACAGAAATTGTTATTAGCCAGCTTCGCCCAACTGCAGAGACTCCCTGACTGATATGGATTTGAAAACTTTGATCAGCAAGGCTCTGGAAGAGGACGTCGGCAGCGGCGACTTGACGACGAACCTGACCGTTGATAAAACCGCCTCCGGTACAGCCCGCGTTATTTCCCGATCTGACGGAGTTTTGTCGGGATTATCGCCATTCACAGAAGTATTTCGGCAATTGGATTCAGGCTTAACAGTAACCTGCCTCTTCCACGATGGACATAGCTTTGACAAAGGGGACGTCATCTGTGAATTAAGTGGCCCCATCGCGAGCATCTTGACCGGCGAACGCACGGCCCTGAATTTCCTGGGCAGGTTATCCGGCATCGCCACGTTAACCAGGCGTTACGTGGATGAAGTGGAAGGAACCAAAGCCGTCATTCTGGACACCCGCAAGACGACACCGCTTCTGCGCTCACTTGAAAAGGCGGCAGTCCGCCACGGTGGAGGCGACAACCACCGCGTCGGACTCTATGACATGATTTTGATTAAGGATAACCACGAATACGCTGCCGGCGGCGTTGCCGCGGCACTCTCACGCGTAACAAATGGTTTAGACAGGGACGTAAAGGTCGAAGTCGAAGTTCAAACCGTCGCCCAGCTCGATGAGGTCATGAAATTTAAGGTCGATCGTATCCTGCTGGATAACTTTACGCCTGATATGATTAGAGCCGCGGTGGCCAAGGTAAACGACCGAGTCCCAATCGAGGTTTCGGGGGGCATTAGTCTTGAGAACGTACGCCAAATTGCGCTTTCAGGAGTAGATTTTATCTCAGTCGGTGCCCTGACTCACTCTGCTCCCAGCGTGGATTTTACATTGCTTCTGAAAAAATGAAGAACAGCGATTTCAAAATACTCGTAGGAGACGAAGATCTAAAAACTCTCCATCGGATCAAACAGATCCTTAAGGAGGAAGAGTTCAGCGTTTGGACTTCAAACGACCCGGGGGAAATTCTCCGCATTATAGAATCGGGCAACTTCGACCTGCTGATTCTGGACATTAAAATTTACGCGCAGATCGCCAGCCAAGATCTCACCGTTGTGAAAAGCGGTGAATGCGCTGTTCCGCTTATTATCCTGACAACAGACGATGATTTTGCCCTAACCATTGATGCTATCAAGGAAGGCGCTGCTGATTTCCTGGATAAACCGGTTAAAGTAAAGAGACTCCTGATCACCATTAGAAATGCACTACTGCATTATAGTAAGTTGAAACAGCTACGGCATGATCAGGAAGAGTTGGCCTATGTAAAGGAACTGTATGAGAGGATTATTAACGGGATTGATTACGGTATTATCGTATTGGATCAGAACCTCAGGATTGAATCCATCAATCAACATCTCCGTCAAAAGCATAAAAAGAACACAAAAACCATCATCGGTAAATATTGTTACCAATTCTTTTACCATCGCAGCACGATTTGCAATGCCTGCCGCGTACGAGAAGTATTCGTCGAGGGCAAACCGGTAAAATACAACCTGGTGAATAAGGCAGTTGGGGGATTAAATTATCACCTCGAAGTGGAAGCTTTTCCCTTGCGGGATGCACGGGGTAACATTACCAGGGTTGTACAACTGATTAAGGACGTTACCGAACGAGTCCATCTTGAGAGAGAACTGCGCCTCAAGAAGGAATATCTGGAAAATCTGGTATCTCATACCCCGGTGGGAATCATCACGACCGATCGTGAGGGCTTTATTCGCACGGCCAATCCAGCATTTGCCAAACTGGTAAGTGTAAAAAGCCCCCAGGACGCAATCGGGCTGAACGTCCTCCAATCAGAAGAGTCCAAAGCCGTTGGATTGGATCAGGAGTTTAGAAAGGTCCTGACAGACGGAACTCCCATCGAAATAGAGGCCATTCATCCCCCACCCCAGTTGGGAATAAAGCTGATTTTTTCTTTGACTGCCGTCCCGCTCAGAGGCGTTGAAGGTGAAATAACGGGACTCATCGCCACTCTTACGGACGCTACGCAAAAATGGCAGTTGGAGGAAAGTTACCGCAAGCGCATCACTGAGTTGTCAATTTTCAAGGATATCGGAGATCTGCTTCAAAGCACTATCGAGATATCAGATATATACGCCATCGCACTGATCGGCGTCACGGCAGGCCGTGGATTGGGCTTTAACCGGGCGTTTTTGCTGCGCTACAATCGTAACAAGAATATGCTGATCGGTGAAATGGCCATTGGGCCGTCTGACGCTCAGGACGCAAAACGGATATGGACGGATTTGTACGAAAAAGATCTATCCTTGAAAGATATTTTCGAAACCTACCGGCAAAATCGAGATGAAAAAGACGTAAAGGTCAAGCGTATTGTTGAAGGTCTTCGCATTCCCATCACCTGGGAAACGGGTTTCCTCCATGATGTGCTCTTCAAGAATATGCCGTGGAAGGTTGACGATGCGCTGAACAGCAAAATCGCTGATCAAAAATTGATCGCCACCACCATCGGGTGCAATTCCTTTGCCGCTGTGCCCTTAATGAGCAGAGGAAAGGCCGAAGGGGTGATTATCGCCGATAATATAATCACCGGCAAAGAGATCACCGATGAGGATATCAACCGCCTGAGCATCATCGCCAACCAGGCTGGGGCAGCAATCGAAAATTCGCAACTGCTCCAGAATCTCGAAGAAAAAGTGGAAGCTCTGAGGCAGGCTTACCTCGACCTGAAGGAAAATCGCGACTTGTTGCTACGAGCTGAAAGGTTGTCAGTAGTCGGTGAAGTGGCAGCCTCCGTAGCCCACGAAATTCGCAATCCGCTGACGTCAATCGGTGGATTTACACGCGCCGTTCTGCGGGATCTCGAAAACACTGAAAAAGTCCGCACTAATCGCCGATTTTTGTCGATTATACTGGAGGAAGTCAAAAGATTGGAAAGGATCGTAAATGAGATACTGGAATTCGTTCATCCAGTTTCGCCGCGCTTCGCTTATACCGATCTAAATGAAGTTGTCGAGCAAACTTTCAATATGATGGCCGGCGAGATCGACGAAAATCGTTATATCATCACCAAGGATTACCAGGAAGGTCTGCCACCGGTTTGGATGGATGCGGATCAAATCAGGCAGGTGCTAATGAATCTCCTGCGAAATGCAATTCATGCCATGGATGACGGAGGCATGTTATCAGTCATTACCACCGGTACGAACGAAAATGTAAAAATCCACATTTCCGATACCGGCGTAGGCATCCCGGAAGAAAACAAAGATAAGCTGTTCACCGCCTTTTTCACGACAAAATCAACGGGATCAGGATTGGGATTGACAGTATCATCACAACTTATCAAAAATCACGGGGGAACCATCGAGGTGGAAAGTCAAGAGGGTGAGGGTTCGACCTTTATCATCACACTTCCGCTTCGCAGGCGAGAGGAGAGACATGAAAAAGAAAATTCTGATAGTGGACGACGAGAAGAATCTACGCATCCTCTATGAGGAGGAACTCAGCCAGGAAGGTTACGAGGTGGACATCGCTGATTCGGCTGAGACGGCTTTTAAACTCCTGGAAGATAAAAAATACGATGCGATAGTCCTGGACATTCAAATGCCCGGCATGAACGGTCTGGAAGCAATGGGGCACATTCTCCACAAACACCGCAAGCAAGCGATCATCCTCAATACGGCCTACTCCCAGTTCAAGGATGACTTCGAATCCTGGTCCGCGGACGCTTACGTGGTTAAATCCAGCGATCTTTCCGAACTGAAAGAGAAGATTAAGGAGTTGGTAGGATAAATGCCCGGTAAGTTGAACATCGCCTTCCTGTGGCATATGCATCAGCCTTACTACCGTGATCCTTCGACAGGCAAGTACGCCTTGCCCTGGGTGCGAATGCACGGTTTGAAAGGTTACACCGACATGCTGGAATCTCTTCGCAGGTCCGATGGGGTAGAGGTAACCTTCAATCTGGTGCCCTGCCTGATGGAACAGCTCGATGATTTGGCATCTGCGAGAGAAACTGACCTGTACTATGATTTATCAGCAAAGCCTGCCTCTGACCTGGATGATTCTGAGAAGAGGATTATTCTAAGACGCTTTTTCTCGGCCAATCTCGGCAACATGATCATGCCCTATCATCGCTACCGGGAACTGCTGTACCGGCGCGGCAGGCGCATCAGTGAGGATGCTTTGGAATACGCCATCAGGAATTATTCGGTTCAAGACTTTTTGGATCTTCAGGTTTGGTTCAACCTGACCTGGTTCGGTTGGGCAACAGAAGAGCGATACCCTTTAATTCGAGAGCTAAAGCGCAAGAATAAGAATTTTACCGAGAAAGAAAAAAAGCAACTCCTGTCCCTTCAGGTAGAGGTACTGAAAAATGTTCTGCCCTCCTACAGAGCAGCCTGGGAAGAAGGCAGAATAGAAGTTTCCACCACTCCTTATTATCACCCCATACTTCCGCTGCTCATTGATCACCATTCAGCCCGCATATCCCAGCCGAAAGACCCGATGCCGACGCTGGATTTCATGCGACCCGACGACGCCAGAGAGCAATTACAGCGAGGCCGCTCTTATGCCGCTGAAAAGTTGGGGAAAGCTCCGGTCGGCCTCTGGCCCAGTGAAGGCTCGGTCAGCCCGGCGGTCTGCGATCTGGCGAAAGAAGCGGGTTTCGAGTGGCTGGCTACAGACGAAGGTGTGCTAATGGCGACACTACAGGGGCAATCGCGCCAGAAAATCCTTTATCGAAGCTATCTCGCTCAGGAAAAAGGCCCCACCCTCATCTTCCGCGACCGGTTTTTATCCGACGCTATCGGGTTTCGCTATGCCAATAACAAGCCTCAGAAAGCCGTTGATGATTTTGTGGGGCATCTCGAAAATATCGCTTCATCACAGCCCCAACCCGAAAAGAGCCTGGTGGCGATCATTTTGGATGGCGAGAACGCCTGGGAGTATTTCCCCGACGGCGGACGAAATTTCCTGACTGAACTCTACCAACGCCTCTCCAAGCATGCCAGGCTGAAAGCGTGCACAATCAGCGATTATATTCATAGAAATCCGGCGGAAAAGGTCCTACCGCCGATTTTTCCCGCATCGTGGATCGGCGGATCGTTTCGTATATGGATTGGAGATCCATTGAAAAACCAGGCCTGGGATCGAATGGCCGAAACGGCCGCCATTCTTGAGGAGCAGGCTCAAAACGGAGCGAATCCTCAGGCGGTGGAGAAGGCCAAACAATGGCTTTATGCTGCCGAAGGCAGCGATTGGTTCTGGTGGTACGGGCAACCCAACTTTTCCGAATTCGAACCGGAATTCGATTACTTATTTCGCGCCAACCTCATGCAGGTTTATCGTGAGCTGGATCTGGAGATCCCCGAACAACTGCTGAAACCCATTACAGAAGAGAAGCGATTCGAAGAAAACATCCCTCTTTTTCCCATGCAACCTGAGATCGACGGAAGAGAAACGAATTTCTACGAGTGGGTCGGCGCCAGATCTATTTCTGCGGGTGATTTCTCAGGCTCAATGGATTTTTCCAGCAGCTTGATTGAGAAACTCTTCTATGGCATTTCGGAAACCCACCTTTTTATTCGCTTGGATTTGGCGCAACAATTCATGAAATCTGAGAATCTGGAAGTTCACTTTAAGTTTGCCGGCACGGTGGAAAAATCACTGGCGATAAAGATCCCCAAAGAGGATGACAAACTTGAAATCAACTGGCAAGGAGAACATTCAACGGAAAAGTTGCCGGAAGCTGCTTTCGACCGCATCCTCGAGTTAAAAATCCCATTTGAGGATTTGGCGCAGCCGGGACACGAGGTGCTCATGGCAGTCGTTATCCTACAGGATAACCTCGAAGTAGAACGCTGGCCGCGGGAGGCGTATTATGCTTGTCCCTGGCCCACAGCCGACTATTTGGCAAGCCAGTGGTTCATTTAACCTAAAGGATGAAATCATGGCGACGATAGGCGCTTTCAGTCTAGTTTTGCACTCTCATCTACCGTATGTACTTTCACATGGCAAATGGCCCCACGGCATGGATTGGCTGAACGAAGCCGCAGCCGAGACGTATTTGCCTCTACTGCGCACCTTCAATCAGCTTGCCGCCGAAGGGCACGCTCCCAAAGTGACAATCGGACTTTCACCGGTGCTGTGTGAACAACTCGCCGATCCCGTCTTTAAAGCGGATTTTCAATCCTACCTGGCGATGAAAGTTGAAGCCGCTCGTCTCGATCGCCTGTCCTTCGAAAAATCCGGTGAAGTAAATATGGTGCGCCTCGCTCAGGATTGGGAATCATTCTATCGTGGAATAGCCGACGATTTCAACGATCTTTACGCCAAAGACATTATCGGAGCGTTTCGCAAGCTGCAGGATGAAGGTCAGATCGAAATTATCACCTGTGCAGCAACACACGGCTACCTGCCTCTTCTGAGTGAAGACGCTGCGATTGATGCTCAAATCAAACAGGGTGTGGAGAACTATCGCAAGCATTTCGGAAAACCCCCGCAGGGGATCTGGCTCCCTGAATGCGCCTACCGACCCTATCGCGAGTGGAGTTCTCCGCTGGGAGGTGGAGAGGTTAGGCTACGAAGAGGTCTGGAGGAATTCCTGGACCGCCATAATTTGCGCTTTTTTTATGTGGATTCTCATTTGATCGAAGGGGGCCAGGCCCTGGGTGTTTACCTGGAACGCTTTGAAGCGCTGAAGAAATACTACGAGCAATTTACCAGAGGATACACCGAAATTCAGGATGAATTCAAGCGCAGCCCTTATCAATCGTACATGATCCGCTCGCGGGATGATTTCGCGGGACGAGTTTACGCTTATGTGCGCGATCCCAGGACCGGGTTGCAGGTTTGGTCCGGTGAACACGGCTATCCCGGCGATGGTTCCTATCTCGATTTTCACAAAAAGCACTTCCCCGGCGGTCACCGATACTGGCGGGTAACGTCGGCAAAGAGCGATCTGGGCGACAAGCTGTTGTATGACCCCGATGCAACGCTGGATCGAATAGACGAAAACGCCGGCCACTTCAAGGAGATGATTCGTCAGATTCTGATTCACGAGGGCAAGGAAGCCGAAGGATTGCCCATCGTCTGCGCCCCTTTTGATACGGAGCTTTTCGGCCACTGGTGGTTCGAAGGGCCTCGATGGATGTATAAAATGCTCAAATGGACGGATCAAGATCCCGAAATAAAGCTGATGACGGGCAGTGAATATCTGGATCAGGTGGAAACGCATCGTATGGTTTCTCTACCTGAAGGCTCATGGGGGGAAGGTGGTTTCCACCACATCTGGTTCAATGAAGATACGGAATGGAGTTGGGAGCTGATTTATCCAGCAGAAAAAAGGATGGTTGAGGCTGCCAGGAAATGGGTCAGCCATCCCGACCCTAAGGTGCAGGAGGTTCTCAAGCAACTGGCCAGGGAATTGCTGCTGTTGGAAAGCTCCGATTGGCAGTTCCTTATTTCCACCTTCAGCGCCCGTGACTACGCTGAGAAAAGACTGGTAGAACATCACCTCGACTTCGAGCGACTTTACAGAATGCTCGAAAAGCTGGCCGTGGGCGACGACCCCGATGCCGAGGAATGGGATCATTACAGGTTGATTTGCGAGCGTGACACGCTTTTCGCCGAACTCAATGCGGAATGGTGGACGGGTTCTGATCTGAATTGGAAATGATGATTGATTTGGAAAAAAATAACCGATAAACTACGCGGAGGTTGAATGCCCGAGCTACGACATGATCCCATCCAGAAACGCTGGGTGATCATCGCCACTGAGCGGGGGAGACGCCCCTCGGATTTCGTCAGACTCGAACCGGAGCAGTCCAGCGGGTTTTGTCCTTTTGATGAAGGCAATGAGGATAAAACGCCTCCAGAGGTCCTGGCTCTTCGCCCAGAAAATACCAAGCCGAATACCCCGGGATGGGCTGTTCGCGTTGTTCCCAATAAATTCCCGGCTCTCCGCATTGAGGGTGAACTCGATCGAGCTGGTGAAGGTATTTACGACAAGATGAACGGCATCGGCGCTCACGAGGTGGTCATCGAATCACCCCAGCATGATCTAAATCTGGGTGATCAACCGATCGAACACTTTCAGAAAATCATGCAGGTCTATCAGATGCGCCTCAAAGATTTGAAGAAGGATACGCGCTTTAGATATATATTAATATTTAAAAATCAAGGTGTTACAGCTGGTGCATCGCTCGCACATCCGCATACGCAAATCATCGCAACGCCGGTGACGCCACGAACAGTGGCGATGGAGCTGGAATCAGCCCGCCAGCATTATGAACTCAAAGAGCGCTGCCTCTTCTGCGATATTCTCAAGCAGGAATTAGAGCAGGGTGATCGTATTGTCACCCAGGTGGACGGGATGGTCGCTTATACGCCTTTCGCCTCGCGTTTTCCTTTCGAGGTCTTCGTCACTCCAATAGAGCATTCGCATGACTTTGCCGAGCTCACTGATAAAGGTCTGTTAGCTCTGTCAAGGTGTATGAAGGACGTTCTTGCCCGTCTAAAGGGTGCCCTGAACGATCCGCCTTATAATTTCATGTTACACACCTCTCCGAACACGAAATCACAAGCCAGAAGATCAACCTACTGGACCAGTTTACCCTACGACTTCCACTGGCATTTCGAGATCATTCCGCGCCTGGTACGGATCGCCGGTTTCGAGTGGGGGACAGGCTTTTACATCAATCCAACTCCGCCGGAAGAGGCCGCCAGATACCTGCGCGAAGTAGAAATAACCTGAGAGAGCCAAATGAGCACCTGCAGCGTTTCTGTCATTTCAATCGGAAAAGGAGCTTCCGTTTCCGATGTCGTCGCCAAGTGCGTCAAGGTCCTGGATCGCTTCCCCGATCTTAAATGGGAACTAACTCCGATGTCAACTCAGATAGAAGGTCCCACACCTCGAATATTCGAAGCGATTCAAGCCATGCATGAAATCCCGTTCGATGAGGGGATCCCGCGTGTCTATACAGTCATTGCCCTTGACGAGAGACGCGACAAGGAACTGACCCTTCGAGGGAAAGTTGCTGCCGTCAAGAACAGATTGAAAACGTGACATCCTGCAAAAGTAGACCGATCATATACCCTTGAAGAACAATCAGCGATTAATCGTCGTCGGGGGAAACGCGGCGGGGATGGCGGCGGCCCTGCGCGCCCGCCGCAATCGTCCTGATATTGACATAACCGTCGTTGAAAAATCAGATCGCATCTCGATAGCTAATTGTTCCATTCCTGCTTACCTTGAAGGGCTTATAGAGTCCATTGATTCCCTTCAAGTGATGTCCCCTGAGGAGGCCTTCGCTCAGCATCGTGTTGACGTTCTCACGGGTCATCAAGCCTTAGAAATTCATCCCACAAAGCACCTTCTCGCCGTCGAAAACCTCTCAACTGGACAGAGCTTCGAATTACCTTACCATCGCTTAATCCTCTCCACCGGCGCCGATCCCATTCGCCCGGATTGGCCCAATGTCGGCGCCAAAGGCATTTTTACCCTGCGAAATCTGGATGACGCGCAATCTCTTCGCAATTTCATCGAGAGAAAAAAGCCAGCCAAATTTATCGTCATCGGCACTGGAACGATTGCACAATCATGCGCCGCGGCTTTGCGACGGCACGGCCTGGACGTTTTGATGATCGGCAATAGTAGCGGATTAATGGAGGACCTGGAAGAACCCATCGCTAAGCGTATTCATGACACACTTGTGGAGAATGATATTAGCGAATATTACACTGATAATCTATCCGGTTTTAAGGTATCGCTTGAATATGAGGTAACATCCGTTTTGGAGGGCTCCAAGAGTTTCCCGTGCCAGGGCGTACTGTTAGCGATGGGAGTAAAACCCAACGTTAATCTGGTGAAAAAAGCTGATATTTCCATAGGCCATAGCGGCGCCATTCGTGTAGATCGCCATTTAATGACTTCGAGGCAGCGAATTTACGCCTGCGGTGACTGCGCTGAAACCGTCAACCGCCTCACTAACAGACCGATCTATTGGCCCTTAGCTACTACTGCTGCCAGACAGGGCCGTCAGGCCGGAGAAAGTGCATGCGGTGGACGGGGTTACGATCCAGGAACATTTGCTGTGAGATTATGGACGTGCTTCGATTTACATATCGGTAGAATTGGACTTTCGTGCAAAGAAGCCGAAGAGAACGGATTTCTGCCCAATACAATTGCTGTTAAGGCTATTTCCAAGCCATCTGCATTCGGGGGCGATGAATTGGACCTGGTTCTCATCACGGACAGGAAAGATGACCGCCTTATCGGCGCACAGGTGGCCGGCCGAGAAGGCGTTCATGCCAGATTCAACACTCTGGCTGCAGCAATCGCCGGGCGATTGACGCCAAGAGACCTGGAAAATCTCGATCTCGGATATACACCCAGGATTTCAAATTTATGGGATCCCGTCCAGATCGGGGGGAGGCTGGGATCGAAAAGGAAATAGGTGATTGTTTATTATTTGCACCATCTACTTTACATAATATATCTTATGCGACATAATATGTCCAAAATAAAAAACAGGCGGTCGGCCTGATTTAGGTTCTACTCCTGTAGTACATCACTCAGATAGCTTGTAATATGAGCACTACCCCCTTATTTGCTCGGCCATAATTGCGGAATCCAGGAAAATAAACCGTTGATTATGTCTATGAATTCATTCAAAGTGGGATTCATCTTGATCATCCACCACAAGTTGGGGACGTGAGATAAACCGTAGAAAATCGCCGCAGAAACGATGATCACAATAAGATAAGCCCCACCGGCCTGGCGTAATCGCCTTAACCTCTTGACCCCCAGAAAATTAAAATAGGATTGAACTTTGGCGTCGAAGAATTCTCGATCGTCAATGCGGTAGGAATATATGCTCCAGAAAAGCGCCGTAAAAAGCGAAATGATCAGGACATAGGCCGGAAATAGCGAAAATATATTGAAAGGACCGACGACTATTAGGCTTATGATAAACCCAAGGATGATGGCGCGGTTCGTTCCCTGCCTGAATTTCTTGATAACCAGCCGATCCGTCCAGTAAGGCCCCGGATACCCCGGCCTGATTACCGAATTGATATTGCGGATGATCTTCAGGTGAGCTGCGGTGTAGATAAACGTCACCAGGCAGACGAATTTGTGCTGATCCAGGAGTCGAGCCAGGTCACCCGGGCCGAATAAATGCTCCAGAACGGATAGAAAAACGATGAAAATGACAAAGATCAGCAGCCAGAAGAAAAAGCCGCGATCTTCGGTAAAGCTGGCGATTCTGCCCGCCCATTCAGTAATAATTGATTGAGTGGCAGGCAGAGGTTCGCCGCAAGATGGACAGGTTCGCCCCTTGTAATCCTTTGCGATGTCGCCTTTGCAATTGGGGCATTTCATTTTGGGCCGCCGTGTTTTTTACTGTGATTCAATCCATATTCGCCGACGGCAGGGTTTGCCGTCTAACGGCAGAGAACTAAGCGTTTCTATCCTTAAATTCGTCCCCAATGCACGATTGATATCCGTCAAAGAAGTTTCGAACCAGATATCGCATCCGGGTTGATCTTCCTTCAAGAGGTCCAACTGTTTATGCCAATGAAACCAAGGGCAATGATTATGGATGACGAAAGCTTCGTTATCATTGGCACCTTTCTCCACAACGGCATCTTCCCCCATGCATTGACTGGACCAGACCATGCTGTTGGCGATCTGCTCCGGCAGCGGTTTGGATGGATCCAGGCGTTTCAAATAAGCGCGGGCGGTTTCGTGACCGGTGATTTCCCACATGCGGTAAACCACCTTTTCGGGATCAACTTGGGGGCAGGTTTCAGCCACGGCTTGCCGCCAGGCGAAGTGTTGAGCCCGCGTTATTTCGCAGAGAATGCCGAACCGTTTCTCTATCGGAATTTGACTCACGGTGCTACCTCACGGGTCTATAGGAATTGTGTACCTCGTAGGGTTCATAACGAGGGAGCTTGAAATGTATGGCATCAATGGGACAGACGTCGGCGCAGATACCGCATTCTTCGCACAGGTCATCCAGGATAACCGCCACATTGTGAATCATACCCATCACTTTCGGAGGGCAGGCTTTGACGCAGATTTCACAGCCGTTGCACTTGAAAACATCTATTTTCGGGATCATGGTTTTTCTCCGATTTTTCTATCTTTACAGGCGCATGCCCATTCTGAAACCATCCAAAAGCGCTGAATTGCCTCTGCGAGGCAACAGCGCATCACCTATTGTAAACGCGTCCTTGACCTTGACGGGCTTGTGGCTTTCCATGTCAGCCAGGACGACGCTATCAGCCGGTATAATGACATCTTTGCCGTCGGGCGCCTTGGCCAGCACCTCCCCTTTTCGTATCTCAAGGAGTTTGTGAAGGTTATACTGCGTCACGCCTCCATCCTTGAGCTTCTTTCTGTAACGCCAGATGTAGCTGGGATTGACGTC
>CAZHMN010000001.1:45654-92865 GCA_964533705.1 uncultured bacterium | reverse complement strand
TTCCGTTGATCGTGCTCGCTTTTGTTCTGAATGCAAGGGGGCAACAGTACTGGGTGCTACTTGAGGAATATGATGCGCCTGGCAACTATGCTCATGGATTGTATTACGCGGGGAAATTACTCTGGCACGTAGATTGGGATACTTCATCAAATGAGTCCACAATCTATACGATGAATCCCTATAACCTAGAGGTGATTGATATTATTCCCTCTCCTGTGGAGCAGCCCTGGGGAATTGGGCATGATGATCGGAACTTCTGGTTGACGACTCACGGAGATTGGAGCGGGCCAGTCAGCACACTTGTGAAAATACGCACAGATACGTTTGCAGTAGATACGACTTATGAGTTTCCTGGATATTTTTTCTATGGTGTAACTTGGGATAGCACTGATGGCAACCTCTGGATTGCCGCTATGTCTTCAAGTTATGTGAAGTATATACTTGAGTTCAACGGTGACACAGGACAAGTTGTTGAGTGGCATCCCGGGCTTTGGGGGGGCGAATTTGCCACAGGCATGCAATACTGGAATGGACAGATTTGGGCCAATACCACCAATTTCTCCTATCCTGATCATACTTACATCGTGGATGTGGATTCTTGGAATATTGATGATGTTTATATATATTCTTACGTCGATGCGGATGGAATTGCTACTAATGGGTTAGTCTGGTGGATTTCATACTGGCGTTTCGGCAATCACGTAATCCAGAAACTGATCCCTCCTGGTGTTGAAGTACATGATATTGCTGCACATTCCCCGATATTTCCTATGACCGGGCCAATACCTTTGCAGACCTTTGAACCTCAGTTCAGATTCATTAATTATGGTTCGGTACCTGAAAGTGAAGTTCCTTTTGTCTGTACAATGGAAGAGGTTTTAACCGGCACTTTAATTTATTATAATGAAGTGACCTATCCATATGAAATAGAACCTGAAGAAATAGTAGAGATCACTTTCGCCGAGGTTTCCAGTCTGTTACTCCAACCAGAAACAGACTATACTCTTACGTATTATAGTGACTTGTTATGGGATGAACACCGTAACAATGATACCATGCACGTATACGTGCACACAGAAGGCGTACGTGATTTAGCTCTTTTAAGTATTTTGGAGCCTGATACGATAGAAGGTTTCGATTCCTTTCATCCGACGATTGTCGTTCAGAATCAGGGCGATTGTCCTGAGCCCGTTGCGCCGGTTGATCTTCACATTGAGTATCCTGACGGCAGCTTAAGTAATTTAAGTGCACAGGCATTTAATTTGGAAGTGGGCGAAATCGATACAGTTATTTTCGCCCTTTTCAACCCGACAGAGCCCGGGGAATACCTGTTTACTTTCGACGGAGTCTTGCCGGGAGATTTATATCCTGAAAATGATCTTCTAAGTATCAATTGTCTCATCGGCCAGTTGCATGACGTGGCTCCGGTGTTGATCACCTGTCCCGAAACTGTTGTGCCACTTGTAGCGATTACCCCCGCTGTGATCGTTGAAAATCTGGGGGATTTCTTTGAAAACGCCTTTTACGTTTACTGTGTAATAACGGATTCTGTCACTTCGCACTATGATGAGCATGTCATCTGTCCACCGCTGGACGTCGGCGATCTGTTTGAGCTGGATTTTCCCGGCTTTACACCGCCCTATCCCGCTCACTACACCTTCACCTTCACGACGATGTTGGGCATAGATAATGTGCCCCAAAATGATACACTGTCCATCACGCCCGCAGTGGGTATCATCTGTGACGTCGCTCCGATTCTGGTAATCGAACCCTCCAATCTACTGACTTCGAATCCCTTCCAGCCTTCCGTGGTCGTTTCCAATATCGGGACCCTTCCATCCGATGGATTTTACACATGCTGCCAGGTTGACAGCGGTTCGACCTTCTATTATTACATGCAAACCTGGGTGCAATCGCTGAATCCAGGCGAAAACGATACGGTTACCTTTCAATCCGTCGTATTAGCTGAGTATGGTTGGTACCGATTTCTATTTGTCACCAATTGCTTGCTGGATGACTTCCCGGAAAACGACAGCCTCGAGATCTGGGCGGAGCATTCATCTTCCATATCGAGTAAGGGTGGTTATCAGGTCTCGGATTTCTACGTCGAAGGTTGTTTTCCCAACCCGTTTAACGCTCAGACGTCATTCGAAATCCACCTGCCCGGCCAAGCCGCTACTTCACTAAATCTATTTGCGCTCGACGGGCGAAAGATAAGCTCGATGGATTTCGGATTGCTCGTGCCGGGTATTCACCGCATAACCTTTAATGCGGTTGATCTACCCAGCGGAATCTACATCGCTCATATAACCGCCGGTGCTTGGCAAAAATCCCAAAAAATAGTTTTGCTGAAATGAAAGATCCCATCGACATCTACGTACCCTGCTACGAACCTGACGAATACCTTGAACGCTGCCTTCAATCTATTTTCAAGCACACGAAGCGAGACTATACTCTCTCCGTCATCGTCGGTAAGCGTTCCATTGCCAAGAATAGAAATTGGGGTCTTCGAAAGGGGATTTCTGAATGGATTTGCTCGATTGATGCAGATTGCGAAGTTATGCAGGATGACTGGCTCGACCTATTATTGGAGACGGCTGAAAGTCAACCAAATGTAGGCATTGTCGGTGCCAAAATCGTTATGTTTGACGGAAAGATATTTTCCGCGGGAACGGGATCGAACGGGTATCCAATGCTATACGGAGAAACAGACAAAGGTCAACGGGAAATCGTAGAAGAAGTCCATGCGGTTAGCGAGAATTGTCTGTTAATGCGCAGGGGAATATTTGAATTTGACGAATGGTTCTGGCAATCGAGAAGCTCCGAAGGGCAAGATGCGTGCATTCGACTGAGCAAACAGGGATATAAGATATTGTACGATGGGCGTGTAAAAATCCGGCATGCCAAATATCCCCAAAAAGGCAGCGCATTCAACTGGGATCATCTCTACTTTCATCTAAAACATCCGACTACGATTATCACACAATACAAAAAGGCGTAGTTTGAAGTAGCAGGTTTCATTTCGGAGGTGCGCTATGAAAGGGATCATCATACTTGTGCTGGTGCTGATGATATGCGCCGGTCTCTCTCTCGCGATCACCATCCACGTACCCGGTGAATATCCTACCATCCAGGAGGGCATTGACGCCGCCGTTGACGGAGATACGGTTCTGGTAGCGGTGGGGACTTATTACGAGAGAATTGATTTTCTCGGCAAAGAGATCGTGGTCATCAGCGAATCCGGACCGGAAGAAACGGTGATTGACGGCGAACAATTGGGGACGGTCGTGATGATCCAATCCGGCGAAGGGCCCGGCACGGTTTTAGAGGGGTTTACGATCACGAATGGGTACCATTATGACATCGGCAGCGCCGGAATTCACTGCGGCATGAACGCCGCTCCCGTGATTCGAGGCAACATCATCGAGGACAATGGACAAACCTGGAGCTGCATGGGCGGTGGTATTTCCAGTTTCAACGCCAGCCCCATCATCGAGGGGAACTTGATCACGAACAACGTGTGCATGTACGAAGGGGGCGGTATCTGTCTTCATGGCAGCGATCGAGTAATCATCAGAAATAACACCATTGCGATGAACTTCGTCTCGTCCGGTTATGGGGTTTCAGTCGGCCTCGGAATTCATCTGGATAACAGCTCAGCCTTAATCGAGAACAACATCATCGTGAGCAATGACGGGGGAGCGCCCTGTATGGGCGGCGGAATCTCCCTGGCCAATTCGACGAGCAACGCCGATTTCAACGACGTCTGGGATAACACAACCCGAAATTACTACGGTTGCACTGCCAGTCCCTGGGATATCAGCGCAGATCCCCTGTTCGTCGGCGGGGCACCGTATAGTTTTGAACTGACGGAAGATTCCCCCTGCGTTGACGCCGGAGCCTTTACCTCCGAACCCGATCCGGACGGCACCCGGGCGGACATGGGGGCTTACTACCGGGATCGGATGGGGATGAACGTGGCCATCGTGTCGGACCGGTGGCCCGTCGTCATTCCGGCCGGTGGGGGAAGTTTCAGTTACACCCTGTACCTGACCAACCACACCATCGGGCCTTCTCTGTTCGACGTGTGGGTGGACGTTCGCATGCCCGACGGCACCATCGTGGGACCTCTGATTTTACGCGAAGATATCACATTCGCATCAGGTCAGCAGTTCACCCGCAATATGATTCAAAGCGTGCCCGCAGGGGCCATCGGCGGGACCTACTATTACATGGTTCACACCGGCGATTTTCCCACCGGGACGATTCTACATGAGACGATCATGCCATTCGAGAAAGAAGGTGATGGCGATTTGGCGGGGAATTGGACGCTGCTACCGTCGTTGGATGAATTGTGCGGTCAGTCGGCAGTACGGGATAACCTTGAATCATTCCTCAGCCTCGAATGCTCCCCAAATCCCTTCAATCCCTTATCCACCCTGCAATTTGACCTGTCCGTTTCGGGTTATGTGAGTTTGAAAATCTACGACCTGAGCGGTCGCGCCGTAGCTACTTTGCTGGATCGCCGGCTTGAAAGCGGTTGGCACTCGGTGTCGTTCGATGGGAGCGGTTTGGCCTCAGGGATTTACCTGGCCGCTCTAAGATCCGGTGAA
Source organism: uncultured bacterium (assembly GCA_964533705.1). Lineage (GTDB taxonomy): Bacteria > Electryoneota > B3-LCP > B3-LCP > B3-LCP > CAZHMN01. Next base: position 88,252 of record CAZHMN010000001.1, on the reverse strand, counting down.
TCAAAAGCCATAAAACGGATGCTGTTGATCAAGTAATACTGGAACTTCCACACATAGGCAGAGCCGGTCCTGTGGCCGGCTTTTTTCTTTGAACCCTCCAGAATTTTCCCGATATGCTTGCCTTTTCTGGCGTTGTTCATTAATTTCCGGTGATGCTCCGAAGAATATTTCAAGCACCAGTCTGATCGGATGGTAAAACCTGGAGCCATTGAAAAGTAAAAAGAGCCTTTTTGACAGGTCCATTTTGCCGTCTGGTTAAATTTAAGAATACTATGCCTGATCTGGATGACACACTCCTGGAGCAATCTTGCTCGGAAGAAGAAGTTGAGATCATCTCGCAGGATGAGGATCTCTGGGAGGTACGGATTTGTTTCCCGGTGCCCTTTATCACGGATCGGGAGATGATTGCCCGAATGCGAGAGGCGAAGAATCTTATTGCAAGTCGGTTTGACGTTCCTGCAGAGCGCCTCGAATTTCGCGAGCTCTTAGAAAAATCCCCAATAAAGGAGGGATTTGTAGCTCGAGTTCTGATCGGCAGAACGAAAGTCGGCCAGGGCAAACCCGAGGTTCGCTTGAAGCCCGTGCAGACCGCACGCGGCGAAGTTTTCGAAGACATGATTGCGGAACTGGATTTTTACTCTCTCGATGAATTTGATCAACCCATATCATTAGAGCGCATACGGGTTGAAATCACCCGGCAGGGGGTGGATCTCGACCTCTGTGACATAGATGCCATAAAGAAGGCGATTGAAGATGTCAGAGAGCGGCAGAGTTTCATCAAAGGAATGGTGATCGCACGCGGTAAGTTGCCCGATATAGGCAGGGATGCAGAACTGGAATACACCTTTTTCGCAGATCCGAACGCGGCCCAGGATCTAGCCGAATACCGCATAGGGCGGAAAGTGAAGGAAAGGGACATTATCTGCCAGAAAATCGAAGCTACCGTGGGGAAGGAAAAAGGTTACGATGTGCGCGGCACGAGCATATCGCCGATCAGGGGGCTCGATTTCGAATTGGTCGCCGGCGAAGGAGCAAAACTCTCCATCGATGGGACGACCATCACCGCGCTCCGCAACGGCCTGCCCATCATGTCGCGAACGATGAGATCCATTTATACCCTATCTGGAGAAAAAATCGTCCCAGAGACTATTGAAGTAAAAGTCAAACCCGTCGTCGAATTGAACGCTGAGGATATTGTCAACATTGCACTCGATGATTCCGTTGAAATTATTGGTGATCTGAAGGAGGGGAGTACCATAACAACGCGGGGTGAAGTTTTTATCGAAGGCAGACTTGCGAAAGGCGCTAATATCATAGCCGGTGAGAATGTCATGGTAGATGGTGAGATTGAGGGGGGCGAGATATCTTCTGACAGTTCTGTTTACGCAAGTCATAACGTGAAAGACTCACGGATCCTCGCCGGTGATGACGTTCAACTCAGCGGGTTGGTGTCGAATTCGGAGATCTCGGGGCGAACCGTCAAATCCGGCAGCATACGGGGTTCCAAAGTCGAAGCAGGTCGCAAAGTCTTCGTGCAGCAAGCTGGTAACGATGCGGTAGGCCATAAAACGACGATTCGCGTGGGACGCGACGATTTCTATCGTCGCAAGCTCGAATCAAGCAAAGAGGTTGTGGAGAGGTTGAAGAAGAATGTGGAACACATCCGCAAAGTTTTCGGAGATGATGTTATCTTGAGACTAACAGGTGGAAACCACCAACAGTTATTGGTGGAATTCATGAAGAAGCTGCGCGCTCGCGGATTCCCGGAGTTGGACGAAGAAACCATTGAATCCTTGAGGAGATTACTCACATCTGTTGCTCCGCTGAAGGAGGTGCTCGTTGAAAAGAACGAGGAAATCGAAACGCTGCAGAAAAAGGCGAACGATGAAAGCGCTTCCAAACCGGTTGTCGTCATTCGCGAAAAGATTCAGGACCCTGTGGACATAACAATTAACGATAAAACGCAAACAATAGAGCCCAGCGAAGGAGGGGCGGCCATTACGGCAACCAGTGATGGCGAGATAAAAACTTATAAATTGCTAGCTCCATCATCGAAAAAAAGGGCTTCGCGCTAATCCGACCAAACCAGAGCAAACCGTACAGTTCCTCAACGTTCTCTTAATCACCCCAACTAATCCACGGAAACCACACGAACAGTATTCCAATCTAAACGCATAAATTATAGTGGAGAGTGTAAACAACGTCCTCATATTAAGAGAACTTTGAAATATTGCCTAAGATCGCCAAAACTGTCACTCCCGCGAAAGCCCCAAAGGGAGGCTTAGGCTCCGGGAATCTAAATAAATCAAACGGTTAGACGGATTCCCGCTTGCGCGGGAATGACACTATGGTGAGTATTTCAAAGAACTCTCATATTAAGGGGATGATGCTACCAACGCAGAGATGATCTGCCTCAATCACGAGGAGATTTTTTTATTTTTTTTACAACAATTTTGTTTTATGTTCGTAAAACCTGCTGAATGATGAAGAAAGTCCGGTTGACCCCCAATTTGCCTCCATATTCTTTGTGGGTCATCCAGCCCATGAGGGAGGTGAGGACGCTGTAGAGATCCCCGGGGCGGGGTCCTCCACCCTCGCCGTCACGGCGTACTCCCTCCCTCATTTCTTATGCTTTTCTGCAACGAACGATAAAAGTCATCCTGTAACGAAAAAAGGGGCTGTCGAAACGACAGCCCCTTTTTATTCAGGGCGCGGAGGACTCAATTCCGCGGTGCGAAAATTTATAGGATTAATCCAAAACGTCCACCCTTGTAAAATATCACCAATTGCTCACCGATCAGATGGCTGACGCGAAATCCCAGTTTGCGGAGCCGTGGTAGATCGACGTCGTTTTTGTACAATAAAGCGCAGATTCCCTTTTCATCCGTCCGGCGGTATGGAATACGGTGCTTTTCCAGGATGCTCAAGGCTTCTTTTTCCTGCACCATGAATAACCTCATGAAAAATCAGTTTCAGGCTATCTCGTATTATTAGACGACAGCCATCCCTAAAAGGTTGCACCAGTAGGTGAGGTATTTTAGATTGGTCTTTGCTTTCGCAAGCCCTTGACGTAACGGGCCCATTCGACGGCCGTTTCCACCTGGGAAGGCTGCCCCTGCAGGGAGAGGGTCACCGAACCCTGGGAATCACCCCAGCCGCCCGATGCTACCATGGTGGCTCTGACCCCGGCCAGAAGACGTAGGGCTTGCAATTCCGTGATGACTTCAGCTCCCAGAACCGGCATCAAACCGGCCTTTTCTCCCGTGGAAATTCCGATGCGATCCTGCCCCATATAGCGGCAGGCTTCAGGGACGGAGGGAATCAGCTTTTCCAGGCCGATGGGCATGAGTAGCTCTGCGCCCCGAGCCTTGACGATTCCCAGCGAGCGCCCGATGGTGCCGCCCTCGCGGGAGCACATCAACACGCCGACCACGCCATCGGGATCAACGGCGTTGCCACCCTTAATCATCACGTCGTTACGGCCGAATTCCGACAGGACGTCCGCGGGGTCTGCCTTGATAACCTGACCTTTCCGCAGGATGACTGCAGGGAGTCTCCCTTTTTTGGGAGTAACATCCAACTCACCGCCACGAATAATTCCGGCTGAAAATTTCACTTCATCAATCGGGCCACCACTGAGCCGGGCGGCGACGGCGGCGTTCGTCGTTCCGTGCCCGATGATGATCGTCCCCTCCGTTAGAGCTTTCTTCACTGCCGGGTGCACGGCTACTGCCTCAGCGATCAGCTTTTTGGATTGGGGCGGAGTAAGAGTGATCAGCCCCAGTGTGATCCTACTCTCGTTCATTATGCGGCCCATCAGTCATGTGATTCTCAACAGATTACCATTCAGAAGATCTTGTTCATATCAAAAGAGTAGTAATCGGGCATGCAGTACTGACAGCCCTGAAAGCGGGGGATAGCCTCAGAATCGCACATCCGTTTTACGGTTTCGAGCGTGTAGATTTTCTTGGATTGATCTGCGGGAATCTCGTGAATGTGGCATTCATAGGTAGGGCGCGATAGATCGTGAATTATGTGCGTTCGTAAATCAGCGAGAAACATGATTCCTCCGAGAAATTGGCAACCGGCTATAATATAACATTCTCAACCGCAAAGATCAACCCCCCAAAGAAATTTTCATTCGATTATGAGTGCCACATTAACGGGAAACTGTTTCACTGCTTTTAAGCGCGTTGGGAAACAACGCTGGATGTTATTATGGCCGGGTACTGAACCTCCTCGCTTTGATTTTATACAACCGAGTTGCTGAAGAGGGAATCGTGAGGGAGATATTGAGAGTTTTCAAGTCCACATAAGGATATTCTGGGACAGCGGGTTTACGGTCAATGTTATAACTTTAACATATACTTTCATTTCCCCATGCCAACGTTTGTGCTCACCATCACATTATGATCAACTTTAATCTAATAATGAGAGTGTTGAAAAGTTGACCAAGTGTGCCGTCAGGCGCCCCCGCCTGACTGAATAACAAGGACTTAGTCCTCAAGCCAGAGCGCTTGATGCCACGAGACTGTGAGAATTTGGCACTAATCAACGTTCTCAGTGATATATTTTTCTGACGCCCTTCATGTGAGATAGTGGGACATATTTTCCCAGTATATATTGAAAAAGCGCTTCTTTCACTTCATTGAATGGTTTAATATTTAACAGATTTGTCGGTGGAAATTATAAAAAAAATTTAATTATTTTAAAAAGGTACTTGACATTTTGATTTTTATTTGTTATTTTACATTGCGTTTTTCGAGAGGGATCAATATATTTGTCCCTGAACTTGAGTGAAAATGAACAAGATCTGAGTGCTCTCCTGAAGCGCTCTACCATAAAATGCCGTTAAATGGGAGGTGCCTATGTTGCGAGTGATAAGAATTTTGGCCATTTGCGCGTTCGCCGCCGGCCTGGTGATCGGACTCTACTTCGTCCCTTCCTACCAGGTGAGCAGCGAACCTGGCGATTCGCCACTATATGCCGCATCGTTGAATAACACCACGAATTCCCTTATCGAGAAGGACGATCCGGGTAGATCCAGCGACAGCAAGGGTGGCGAGGGTGCCAACCTGATCACCTGTGAAGTAACCTGCGGACCGACCTGTGATCAGACCACCTGCGGCGTAACCTGCGTGGCGACGTGCGAATTTACCTGTACGAATACCTGTAATCAGGTAACTTGTGAGGCAACCTGTGTGGCCACGTGCGAGGCGACCTGCGCCAACACGTGCGAACAGCCCACCTGCGAATCAACCTGTGTGATGACCTGTTCCTATACGTGTGAAATTCCCATCACTCTGGCGTCTTTCTCAGCTGAGGCTGTAGCCGACCAGGTGATTGTCCGCTGGACTACGGGCAGCGAAGTTTCGACGGAATGCTTCAAGCTGTACCGCTCAAACAATCCCGACGGCAATTTTGCGTTAATCGCCGATTACATTCCGGCCGTGGGCGGAGTCAGCACAACCTCGTACGATTATGTTGACAACAGCGTCGAAGCTGGTGTGACTTACTACTACCAGCTTGCCGATTTAAACAAGTACGGTTGGGAAACCAGGCATTCTACACTGGCATCAGCGACTCCGGGTTCAGGATTGGCGCTGGCCTCTGATTACGTTATGGCCCAGAACTATCCCAATCCGTTCAACCCGGAAACGACCATCCAGTTTGTCGTTCCGACCGCCGGGCATGTTGAGCTGGCGATCTACGACATGAACGGGCGCAGGGTATCCACTCTGGTGGATGGTTATCTGTCCGCTGACCAGTACGAGCAAACCTGGGATGCTTCTGGATTCTCAGCAGGAGTTTACATCTACCGCTTGACCGCCGGCGACCAGACCGCCAGCGGCAAGATGATCCTTATGAAGTAAGTGAGCGGCAATTTAAAACCTCCCTGAAACGGAAACAAAAAGGCCATTATCCGGTGTTTTTTCGGATAGTGGTCTTTTTATATCCTTTTTGGGAAAAAACGGCTTGCGAGGAGATAAAATGGAGAAAACGGGGCGCTATTTTGAGATTCGCTTCCTGAGCACGGTTATTTCTATTATTATTGGATTTGCGTTTTCGTACCCCGACGACGTCAAGGCAGCTCAATCGCCGGACGGAGTTACCCTGATTTCTTGCGATCGCAGCGGGGTTGTACTGGAAATGGAACTACCAGATTACTCCCTTTCTGAGCGCTATATTGACGATGAAACCTACCTGGAGCTCACCGTTCCCGGCTGGGGCCGACTTATTGAACCGGGGAAACCGGCTCTGCCGCAAACCGGCGTTCTAATCGCAATGCCACCGCAAGCCGAGGCTGTCATTTCAGTGGAATCAGTGGAATTCCGCACGATCTCTCTGCTGAATCCGCTTCCAGCTCCCGCACTGCAGACCGATGCCAGGGGAGAAAATATCGAGGAGCGCTTTCTGCCGGATGCACGAGTTTACTCTTCTTCATCCTACTACCCTGATAGTTGGGCAACACTTGGCCAACCGACCTGGTTGCGTTCCTTCTGGGTGGTGCCCGTCCGCATCACGCCGTTTCGTTCGCGGACCGGGCAGGGCGATGCCCTGATCGCTGAAAAACTCAGGTTGCGCGTTGCCTTTCGCGGCGGTCAAGAAGGCCGTTTTATCTCAGATCCTCATGGCGAAGTGCTGGCGCGTTCGACCATCCTGAATTTTGAGCAGGCTCGATCGTGGCAGGATAAGCCCCCGACTCCGCGAACCGAGTCGGTGCAGGTTTTGGGGCAGTACAAGTTGCTGGTCGAAAGCGATGGCTTGTACTGTATTACCGCCGCTGACCTTGTGGCTGCTGGCGTTGACACGACTTCACTGGATCCGCAGACCCTGAAGATATTCCTTCAGGATCAGCAAATTCCGATCTGGGTCGAGGGGGAGTGGGATGGCTCATTCGATGCGGATGATTATATCTTGTTTTACGGGACCTTTCCTCGGGGTACCTATACCTATGAGAACCCCTATACCCGCACTAACGTTTACTGGCTCGATTGGGGAGAGGAGAACGGTTTGCGGATAACTGAACGGCCGGCTGCGCCGGGATCTGCGCCGCAGGCGGAAGCCTACAAGGCTCGCATACACGTTGAAGTGGATACTCTGTATGAGAAGTTCGGTCTGGTGGCCAACCTAAATGAGGACATTGATCATTGGATGTGGTACAAACTGGACGCCACCTATGAACCTGAGTTCAACTTTCTGCTTGACCTGCCTGGCTTAGTGATCAAAGAGGGCTCCACCTATGATCTGACCATATCGTTGCGAGGTGCCACAGATATCCTGACAGCGGATCCAGACCATCACGTCAAGGTATACTGGAGCGATCAGGGGCCTGATCCGTGGTTGGCCCTCGAATACCTCTGGGACGGTCAGGATGCTCTGACGGCGACCAGCGGAGTCCCTTACTATAAGGTTTCTTCTACCGCACCGAACGAATTATTGTTTTATGCGGAACAAATTGAAGAGATCTTTCCCAATTCGTTCTATCTGGATTATTTCCAGGTCGCTTATTGGCGGGACTACAGTGTGCTGAACGATACACTGTTTTTTCAGAGCCCTCAGGATATGGGCTCGGGGCAGAGACGTTATGAACTGACCGGCTTGCAGGACGCGCAGGTTGAACTTTGGAACTTGACGAGAAATGAAAGACTGGTGGATTTCACTTATGCAGAAGGGACGTTGGCGTTTCAGGATTCCGCCTCGGATACCACATATTATTTCGTGGCAGGAAAGGGAGCTTGGTTGAAGCCGCAGATCGTTGCGGATGAACCCAGCGAATGGAAAAGCCCCAGTAATGGCGCCGACTATTTAATGATCACTCACGAGGATTTCTACTCTGACCTGGAACCGCTGGCTTCCCATTATCAGGAACTCGGCATGAGGGTTCAAAGGGTGAAAGTTGGAGACATTTACGACGAGTTTTCCTTTGGTTTAAAGACTCCGCAAGCCATCTTCGATTTTATCCAGTATGCTTATTTCAACTATCAGCCGCCCAGTCCTACTTACATTCTGCTGGTCGGCGATGCCTCCTGGGATTACAAGGGTTACGATTCGCAACCGTACGTTGATTTTATTCCCACACACTCCTTTATGACCCAAAAGTGGGGAGAGACGGCTTCGGACAACTGGTTTGTCTCCGTCTCCGGTCAAAATCCCTATTCATTACCAGATTGCTACATCGGCCGCTTTCCGGTCAACACGTCTGATGAAGCAGAAGTACTTGTGCAGAAGTCGTTGGCTTATGCCCAGGCGCCGCCGGGATACTGGCGTTCGCAGGTGATCTTCACCAACGGAGCGAATAGTCCTGAGATTGACGCCCCTTACTTCGATTCAACCGCCCAGGCTTTGATTGACAATTATTTCCCGGAGTGGTACGATCCACCGCGCATTTTCTCCACCCCGTCAGCAGGTTACGAGCAGTATCTGGGGGACAGTCAGGATCTGATTCAACAGATCAACCTGGGGGCCGCCATGATCAATTACATCGGGCACGCGGGCAACCAGATGTGGGAGACGTTGGATCAGTCGCAGATTCCGCTGTTGACAAATGGCGATAAGATGCCGTTTACTGCCGCGTTCAGCTGCTTTACGGGTATTTTTTCCAATACGACGGGTTTCGGGGAGGCTCTCATCCTCCAGCCCGGTGGTGGCGCAATTGCTTACTGGTCGAATACAGCTTTGGGATACCTATACAATAACGGTTATATCAACGATTACCTTTTTCAAACGCTCTTTGCCGAAGACAGCCTGACATTCGGCGCGGCGGCGACCGGGGCGAAATGGGAGTATTCCGTATTATTTGGCAGTCTCGGAGACGTCATAGAAACGTATATTCTGCTGGGTGATCCAGCCGCGTCCTTTGTTTTTGAAGATCCCGATCCCAGCGATACGCTGGACAACTCCCCGCCACAGATATCTTTCAGCGTTCCCGGGACCAATTTCCGCAGCGGTGATTTCATTCAGAATCCGGTGACGTTCAGTTGCGAAGTTTTCGATTCGACGGAATTGGAACTGTCTTCGTTGATCATGGAGCTCGCTGATCTCAATGCTGATACAGTCTGGCAGTGGTCGGGAATTCCCGACTCCTCTCTGTTGGCGTTGCAGGGCTTCGAAATCAATTATTTCGGGCCTGATTCAACTGGACACAAACTGGAAATCGTATTTGACGATTCTTTGGCGGTTGGGGAATGGGAATTCACCATCTCGATCACGGACGTCTTCTTTCAGGGCCCGACCACGTTGACGACGAGCTGGCAGATATCGGATGAATTGGAGTTGAGAAGTGCGCTGAACTACCCTAATCCTTTTAAAAATGAAACCAGCTTCACCTATACCCTGACTCAGGATGCCCAGGTGACCATAAAAATCTATACAGTCGCCGGTAGGTTGATTCAAATTCTTCAGGTGCCTTCTATCGCTGGTTTTAACATCTACGAGTGGGATGGTCGCGACCGCCAGGGTGATCCTCTTTCGAACGGGACCTATCTCTATAAGATTATCGCCCGCAGGGATGACCGTCAAGTCGAACAGGTGGAGAAAATGGTCAGGCTGCGGTGATAATTTCCAGCTATTCCCTGGTGCCGCATAAACCCGATAGCCCCCGGATTTCCGGGGGTTTCGTTTTAATGAATCTCAATCATTGAATACCGCGACCGGCCTAAAAGGGCCAAAATTTCCTTGACATCCTTTGAAAAAAATGATATAATTTACCCACATGTAGACTGGATAGACAGGATAGGGGGAAATAACCCCGGTTGACGGGGCACTTGTTTATCCGAATAAATTCGAAGCGGTTCATCATTGGGGGGCTTCCTCACGATGCTTCCAGCCTCCAGATTCTCCTAAGGTTAATTGCGTCTTCAATCCTAATCATTTAGGCGGAATATGCACCCAAATCGCCGCTCTGGAACATACCTTTTGCCTGTGCTGATCGTTCTGTCGGTTCTGGTGTGCCATCTACTCCTGCCGAACCCCGGTTTTGCGGTCGGCTTTGAGGAGCTGAGTAAGCGCTACTTTATCGATAGCAGTGTCAATTATGCCAAAGAGCTGCTGCTGAAAGAGGAGTATCTAAGTGTCCTTTATAAGCTGACGGTAGAAGAATTGAAGGCCAGGCGGGAGGAAGGATCAACTGCAGCTCTTCTCGATAATGCCTTCGATGACCTTGAGCCCGCTTATTTTGATCGGGATGATCCCGCGCTTTCCTCGGTGACGATGGCTGAAAGGTACAGATTGTGGGTTGAATTCGAGGAAAGGGAGTATCAACGGCGCCTGCAAATCATTCTTGATCTTCGCGATTCACTCATCGAAAACGCGACTTCCGAACAAAAGCAGAGAATGTTTCGCAGAGAGTTGGAATCGGCGCTTAAGTATTACGGGCGCCAGGACTGGGAGATCGCCGATTTGCTCTTTGAACGCCTCCTCAGAGACTATGATTTTCAAACGGTGGACGACATTCTGTTCTATGCGAGTGAAGTATGCATTCAATTAAAATATTTTGACGGGGCACTGTCAAATCTAATACTTTTGCTCGATAGATATCCAAATTCCGCCTTTCGTTTTGACGCCTATGACCGCGCCAGCGAACTTCTCATCAGGTTGGGGAAAATCGGTGATATTATCAGGTTGTATGAGAATTATTCTATTGAAGGGTATCCCGGTGATCCGGCTGAGATGGGGGGAGTGCATCTTCGCGCCGCTCAGGCGGAAATCGGTTTTGGGCATTTTGAAAGGGCTGTGGAAATATTGCAGCGGATTGACCCTGCCAGTCAGCATTACCTGGCTTCGCGTTATTATCTGGCAGATTGCTTTGCAGCCCTCGAAAAGTGGCCTGAGGCCGTGGATGTGTTAAACGAAATGGTCCACGTAAAGCAGGGCAAAATGCCCTATGACCGCTGGCGCATGCTCGTTGATGAAGCAAAAATCAAACTGGCATTCATCTACTATGAGTGGGAGGAATACGGCAAGGCAGTCGAACTCTTCAATCAAATCGGAAATAACTCTCCCTTCTACGATCGTGTGTTGATGGGCCGAGCCTGGATCGCCTACCAGTTGGATGATTATGAGGCGGCGATTAAGAAATCGGAAGAACTGCTTAGTCTTTATCCGTTATCAACCGAGATTTACGAAGCGGGCTCTCTGGCGGGATATTGTTACGAGCAGATGGGAGAAAAAAGCACCGCAATGGCTCGTTTTTACGAGGTCCTGGAAGCGGGTGTGGGTCGCAATACGCTTAAAACTTTTCTCAAGGAGCGTCACCGTATCCGTGATGTGCTGGCTCAACTGGAGGCGATGGAGGAAGATGTCTTCGCCTCTACGGATGAAAAGCTTTACCAGGATTATAAACGCGCCCGAAATATACTCGAATTATGTGTCAAGCGCATCGGTCTGGCCGAGCTTTTAGAGGCGAACGCAGATATGCGCTCATTAGTGCAAGAAAGGGTTATTCTGGATAGGCTGATCCAGGAAAAAACCGAACTCGAATCTGCGGTAATCTCGACGGAAGATAAAGCCATGATCGCCGAATTTTCGGCACTCGAAGATCGTATCTACGAGATTATGGATCGCCTAAAGCACGCCGGAATGGAACGCCTGAAATCCACGCCCCTCTACTATCGGGAAGCGCGCATTGGTTATATCAATTCGAAGGCGGATTCCCTGTCCGCCAACCTGGAAGCGGAAATTGATAAGTTGACCGCTTCTATCGAAGAGTCGGAAAAACAGTATCAAGAGGCGCTCGAGGCAGATCAACCCGCTAAATGCCTCGCCATTGGAATAAAAATGGATCGCCTCGATGAATTGTTGGATCAGAGTTACTTGAATCATACACAGTCCGAAGCCTCCCGCCGGCCTGTGCTTCAGACCCGCGTCGACCGTTGGAGCGACTTCAGCTTTAACCGTTACGCCATGGGCGGGATGGAATTCGATGAACTCGATCGCAAATACGAGCGATTGCAGCAGGTTGAGGATTACATTATGACGCTGGATGAAATGCTGGATCAAATGAAAGAGCAGAATCCGCCCGGCGAGCCGACTGCTGCACCCGCAAACGATACCCCGGAAGATCGTGAAAATGAGACCGAATAAGCCGGTGAAATCGAAACGAGTAATTTCAAGTAAGCTATTGGATCTGGTGGTAGTCTGCAGCGCAGCCTGTCTTCTCCTGCTCGTTGCCGGTGCCACAGCAGCCCAGAGTAAGGAAGCGATACCTGCAGACCTCCTACAGCGCTGGAATAAGCTCCGAGCCGAAAGCCCGGATACGGGCCAAGTCGCGGACCTTCTGAATGAAGGTGAGAGGATTATAACGCGTCTTCAAGAGCTGGAGGATCTGCGTCGTGATCCTGAGAAGGCGTCCAGTAAAAATTACTATCAGCGGGTGGTAAGGCTGCAGGATCGTTTCAAGGATCTGCTGCGCAGGATTGAGATGGCCAGATTATCAACCCTGCCTCAGGAAGAGATTATGGCGATGCGGTCTCGCTACGAGGATGAGCGACGCCGGCTCGAGGATGAAATCGTCGCGCTGGAGGATTCCATTATAATTCGTGGGGAAAAGTTCTTAAATACCTATAAACAGCAGATTGCTTTAAAGCATTATATGAGCAAGCAGGAGATGATCGTTGATTTCATCTACCGGCTTGCTGAAATCTATTACCGGCGTGGGGAAGATGAGTTCTACAGGAACAACGACATAACTGCGTTTAAACCCTCTCTGGAAAAATATCAACGCATCATTGATGAATTCCCGGCCTCCGAATATGTTGATGACGCCCTTTATAATATTGCTTATGTGAAGAACAGCTCCCAGTCACTTGATGACCGCTTGGAAGCGATTACCCTTTATAAGACCTTAATTGCGAAATACCACGATTCTCCGTTTGTTCCGGAGGCCTACTGGCGTGTAGCGGAATTCCACTTCTACCAGACGCCTCCCAATGTCGCCGAAGCGATAACCTACTATGCCCAGCTACAGAATTATCCCGATACCAATTGGTATGTCAGGGGATTGTACAAGGTCGGCTGGTGCCATTTTCTGGCGGGCGATTACCCGGCCGCGATTGATTATTTCACCCAGACGGTGGAGGCCAGTCTGGATAGTAGCAGGGTTTCGGGTGATCTGCTGTTCGCCAGCATGCTGGATGAGGCGCTGGAGTACATCAGCGTTTGCTTCGCTCAGGATCGCGAGGAATGGGCTGGATCGGGAGTTGCGGCCGCCCTGGCCTTCGTCAAGTCGGATTCGCTGCGCCAGGCGACCTATGGTAAGCGGATACTCGAATACCTGGGTGATATTTACCAATATCAGGTGGGGAAGTATGACCTGGCCATTGAAGCTTTTACCGCTTATCTCGATCTCTATCCTCTCGATGCCAAGGCGCCCTGGTTGCAGGAGAAGATCATCAAATGCTATGCAGCGAATCTGAGAGATTTCCAATCCGCCTACGAGGAGAAAGATCGTCTCTTCACGCTTTACCGCACGGGGACGGCATGGGATGAAGCCAATCCCGATCCGCAATTAAGAGCCGATGCCAACAAGATCATCGAGGAATACTATTTCCAGAATATCAATGAGAGTATAGGCCGGGCCCTGAAGAACAACGATCAAGCTCTGGTGGCGCGTTCCGTGGAGATGTCGCAAAACTATCTGGATGAATATCCAGAGGGGCCCAATGCCTATACAGTCAATTACAACATGGCTGTTCTTTTAGATCAGCATGTTGCCAAGCCAGACCAGGCTTACGTCGAATATATCAAGGTATCGAAAGATTATCCCGACGATAGGCACCGAAAGGACGCGGCTGTCAGTGCCGTCGTGATTGCGCAGAGAATGGTCGCTGATCTCGGCAAAATGCCGGCTGATTCATTGAGGGGAACTGAAATCGGCGATGCCGAGCAAAAACTCATTGATGCCGTGGACAACTACCTGGCGTATTTCCCGGATGGGGAAGAAGCAGACGTGTTCCTGATGAACGCCGGAGCGGTTTACTATAATCACGGCATGTATGAGGAAGCCAGGCAGTATTATCGCAGGCTTGTGACTGACTTCCCGCTTGGACTAAGGCGGGCTGCTGCCTATCGGTACATTATGAACAGCTACTTCGCTGAAGGTAATTTTGTCGAAGCGGAAAAAGTAGCCAAAGAAATCCAGAGCGTGGGTGTTGATCCGGAGCTGCTGGCTGATGCTCGCACCCGCCAGGCGGAAGCCACCTTCTTGCATGCCCAGGGTTTGAAAGACGAAGGCGATCTGCTGGCTGCTGCCGATGAATACCGCCGCTCCGCCCTTGAAACGCCGGACTACGAGAATGCTGATAAGGCGCTGTTTGAGGCAGGATTGGCTTATCAAGAAGCGAAAGCCTGGGAGCAGGCTAATGAAGTGTATCTGTTATTGGTCGAACGCTACCCTGAATCCGAGTTGGCGGACAAGTCGCTTTATAACGCCGGGTACAACAGCCAGAGCGAACTCGGAGATAAGCAATTTGCCGCAGCAACGTTCGAGCGCTTGGCGATGGAGTATCCGCAATCAGAGCTCGCACAGGATGCCTTGCGGAATGCCAGCATTAATTACGTTGAGGCACAGGATTGGAACGGTGCGATTCGAGTGAATAGCAGCTATGTGCAAATGTTCCCCGGTGCTCCAGATGCCAACGTTTTCCTCTTCGAGAGCGCAGGGCTCTACCTGAAACTGGGCAATGAAGCCGCGGCGAATGAAGTTTACGCTACGTACGCTCAGCGGTTCCCCAACGATCCTCGCACTGTGAGGGCTTATTGGGAGCACGGAAAGTATTTGCAAGAACAGGGGCGTCACACCGAGGCGATCGCCGAGTTCAACTCCGGAATTCAGGCACACCGGGATTTGGTAGCTCAGGGGCAAAGGGGTGAGGAAACGTATGCTTCCCGATGTCTTTATGAAGTGATCAAAGCTGATTTTGCAGCCTATGAGGCCATCGAGTTTGCACCGGCTTCCGCCGTTGAGACGAAGAAAGCGGAAAAGCTGGCCAAGAGAGATCAACTTCTCAATCTGCTGGCAGAACTAAACGGCTTTGCCAAGGATGAAATGCTGGAAGGCCTCTATATGGTTGGAAGAGTCGAGGAGGAACTTTCCAGGTGCTTTGCAAGTCAAGCCTTGCCGGAAAAGGGCAGCGCTGAAGAGAAAATTATAACTCGGGAAATAGCCAACCAGGACGCCATTGAGATTGCTCGGCGCGCTATGGATGCCTACGTTAAAGCGGCGCAGGACATCGAAGCCGCAGCCCGCGTGCTGAGCACTAAGGAAGAAGAGCTCGAACGACATAAACAGGAACTCTCCCTTTGGGTGCTGGAAGCGCAGAAGAGTGATTCAATACCCCCGGGACTCCCTGATTCATCCGTCGCTCTCTCTGAACTGGATAGAGGACTTGAAGATGTGCGATCGGCGTTTCAGATTGCGACCGACTGGAGCCGCAGGGCTCAGGAGAAAGTGCCCGAGCTGGCTCTGCGCAACGCGGAGATAAAATTCGCCACGGTTCAGGCTTTCCTCGATCTTCCCGACGTGGGCAAGAACGACGAGCTCAAAATGCTCTACCGGTCGGGCGTGTTATCCGAATTCGCTGCACCCCGCAGCGCGGTTGTCATTGGACTTTATCGGGAGGCAATCGCCAAATCGGGTTACAGCGATGATGAAGAGCAGTGGAAGGCGAAGGCGTTGAATAACCTGGCTCAGGTGTTCGAGGCTCTGGAGAGTGAGTACCGAGAATTAAATGAGCGTGCCCTCGATTCCTACTCACGCTTTCGAACGATCTACCAGGATCTTTTGTCCCAGGGTGAAGGAGCCACCACTTCCGGCGGATTGGAAGCAGCCGATATCGCCGAGAAGCTGGTGCTTTATTCCGATCATTCCTATGAATTCGCCCTCGGCGCGCTTGAAGCTCAAAACACCCTGTTGGATTCGGCTGAAGGTGGAGATGAAATCCCCCTCGATATCCGGAGTCGGTTCGTCGCTGCGGCGATCGAGGAGGCATTCAGAATCAACGAACGCTATGCCATCCTGGCTGCCGAAGCGCTGGATTCGAAGAGTGTGGCCGAGCAACGGCAGGGTGAATCGGTGGTGTGGGAAGACGCCGTCTTGACCTATGAAGACTGCGCCTATAACTTCAACGGGCATCGAGAGGAGCTCTTGTCCACAGCCATGAATTTCAATCGGCTTCACGGCAACGATCAAGCGTTGGCTTTGCGAATTGGCTGGATGCTCGTTGATCTGGATCGAGAGACCTACCTGTCGCTCTTGGCCGATTACGGGACGGAAGCCTGGATCTGGTCTGACGAGACCTTCGTTGTCAGTCCCTCTTTCGAAAGCGGCTGGGAGAAGATAGACTTCGCGGATGACGGCTGGAGTGCGCCTCGGGTGACAGCCCCGCAAAATTTAGGGCGGGAGCTGGCCGAAAGCCAGGCCCTCTGGATTGCCCTTGAGGCGGACACGCTGGTTTGTGACAGTCTCTATCTGCGAAAGGCCTTTGCCATCAATGGAGAACCCGTAGCCGGGGATCTATGGATCAGCGTTGATGGGGGATATGCTCTGCAGGTAAACGAAGAGTTCATTGGCGCTACGGAGCCCGGAGAAGGCTGGACGGAGGTGGCGCATTACGACGTATCTCAAACACTACGAAGCGGCAGCAACGTCATCGCCGTCATGGCGGTGGACCCGGATTCAACCACCCAAGGCGTGGCGTTGGCGTTAAAATACAAGGTACTTCCTGCTAAACCAACTGGAGAACCTTGATTCATGCGAAGAAGCCCTGAAGTGATCCCGAAAGGTCGGGACATGGCTCGAATTAAACTTCTGCGCGACCACAGCTTAATCAGGCGTAAGCTCCCTCTATTGATCGGTTTCTTGATGCTGTTGTTCGTTCTGAGTGCGGGCGTAAGCCCTCTTCAGCAGCCGGTCTTGGCGCAGGAAGCTGTGGAACCGGGGTACGCGGAAGAGGGGTTACCGAACGGCGAAGAAGAGGTTTTGACGCAGGGCTTGACGAATCAAGCCCCTACGGGAGAAACTCCTGCAGAGGAAGTGCCTGCGGTGGAAGCCCCTGCCGAAGATGAAGGTGAGTTAATCGAGCTGGAAGAGGTCCAGATCGAGGGTGAGATCGCCCAACCCAACGTAACCATCACGGTGGCTCGCCAGGAGCCTCAGTTTCGAGAGATCTCTCTGGAGCGGACTCCGGCGGAAGGGCTGACCGATCTCGATCTAACAGCGGCTGAGATGGAAGCTTTAGAGGCAATGAAGATCGAGGATTGGATTAAAATACTCAAGAGACCCCGTCAATGATTCAAATATTCGGGAGTCTGCAGAGGGAAGCGGCATGCACAAACTGGCGCGTTATGAAATAGACAAGAGGAAGCAGAAGCTCATCGACTATTTGCACGATGAAGATGCTTTCTTCGAATTGCTGGAGACGTTCAAACCGCGAGAACTGGTTGAGGTGCAGGTAATACTCTGGAATTACGTGATTGATTATTCATATGTGGTAGGCAAGAATTTTTCCAGACATAATTTAACCAGTCGCATGGAGCCAACTTCGAATTACCAGTACCGCGTCGGTTGCCACGAACGAATTGACTACTGTCGGGGCAACATTTGTATCAATACCCATCCCAACTGTGCAGGCAATAAGTTGAAATCACAGATTGCCGTGCTGCGTGAAATTATCATAGAATTGAAGAAAAAGCAATAATGAGGGTCCAACGATGCAAGAGTTCTTCCATTCGTTCAACCCAGAAGTGAGCGGTTACCTTTTCATGTGGATCATCCTGGTGATGTTTGTCGTTATGGTCGCCATTGCGATCGAACGATTCTACAGCATCATGGTCCGCTCCAACGTCAACGCACCTCGCTTTATGGCCGAAATCCGCAAGTTAGTCATCAATGGGGATTTCAAGAAAGCCATGAACCTATGCAAAGCCGCTAGGAACAAAGCGCTTCCAGAGGTGGCGTTGGCCGCCTTGGCGGAAGCGGACAAGAAGGAATTCGTGGACTATCGCGCCATCCAGAATGCGGTTGATGAAGCGAGTCTGGAAATCATTCCTCGATTGACCAGCCGCACGGGTTATCTGGCCATGATCGCGAATGTCGCCACGTTGACCGGACTTCTGGGCACCATCTTCGGTTTGATCAAGGCGTTTACGGCCGTGTCGGTCGCCGGCGCGGAAGCCGCGACAAATTTGGCTGCCGGTATCTCCATCGCCATGATCACCACGTACTTTGGTTTGATCACCGCCATCCCCTCGATCATTCTATATACGGTGATCAATACCAAAACCAATCGCATCATTGATGACATTGATGAGCACTCGGTTAAGCTGATTCACCTGCTGACCGGGAGCAAGTAAGATGCGGGTTGCAAGCTGCAAGATACAGGATAAAGAACTATGGCTTTTCGTCCGTCATTAAAGAAGAAGCGCCAGTTCGAGGAAGCGGAGGCGAACATCACTCCAGTCATGAACCTGATGTGCGTCCTGATCCCCATGCTGTTGAGTACCGCCAAGTTCGTGGATCTGGCACTCCTGGAGTACATGCCGCCCATCATCCAGGAGACCGATCAAACCGCGGGGGGTGGCGCCGGGGAGAGCGGAGGTATCGGTGATTTGCTGGAGCTCAGAGTGAACATCGCCTATGACGCTCTGGAAGTTTCAATCTTCAACCAGGTCGAAGGGGAGAATTATTCTTCAATCCCATTGAGGCCTGACGGTGCATATGACTTCGAGGCACTTCGATCCAAGTTGGTGGATATCAAAGAGCGGATCGTAGGCCCGCCGATTTCCCAGTCAGAATCTATCAATCCGCAAACGGGGCAATTGGAGGTTGTCAATCAGTACAAGTACCCCGACGCGGACCAGGTTCGCATTTCGGCGGAGGGGGATATCCCCTTGCAAGTTCTCATCAAAACGCTGGACGTCAGCCGGGAATACAAGGACTCGCGGGGAGTTTTTCAACCGCTCTTTCCGATGCCGGCGTTGGGACAGTTCCAATAGTATGCTGAGGTACACATGGCTTTTGCACCCTCAAAAGGTAAAAAGCACCTCGACCGGAGCGAATTGAAGCTTCGTATAACATCCCTGATGGACGTCATGACCATCATGCTGCTGTTCCTGCTGAAAACCTATTCCGTTTCGGGAGCACTGATGAAGCCGGCAGAAGGCGTGGAGCTGCCCACTTCGACCGTGATGCAGGAACCGGTGAAAGTTCTCAGCTTAATTATTGCGCCTGATGGTCTTTACGAAGACGTTTCAATAGATCAGCGACGCCTGATCGAAGATGTACCCGCCCTCAATGACGATAATGCTATAGACCTGGGTAATCTGTACGCCTATCTGTCACAGGTGCAGGAGCGCAATCGCTACTTAGGGCGAGAGGAAAAGAGGGTATTGACCATCCAGGGCGACAAGACTATTCCCTATCGTTGGATCCTTAAGATTATTAACACCTGTTCAGCCGCCGGATTCGAGAAGATAGACTTCGTGGTCTACAAGGAATCCAAGTATCGAGGTTAATGTGAACGCAACGACGACCTTCCCCAAAGAATTTACGCGCGACTGGTTCGCTGATTTGGACAAACGCTTTCTGATCATCTTTCTGATCACACTCGTTGTTCACGTGAGTCTGGTTTTGTACTTTCAGACCGTGGAATGGGCGCAAATGACCGAAGCGGATGTCAGCCGTTACCTGGAAGCGATTTACCGGGTATCTCCGGCTAAGATCGAAACGACAGCGCGCCTGACCAAGACTCTGTCCACAACAGGAGCCGGGGAAGAAGTCGTTGAGGAAGTAGAGGAAGCACCCGCAGAGGAGGTCGCTCCGACGCGGGCGGCCAAGAGACGCGGTTCCCGAGCTCAATTGGCTCAGGCCAAGAGATCTATGCAGGAATCGGCTCGCAACATCGGAATTTTCCGCCTCGCAGGAGCGCGGGACAAAGCGGGAGGCGCCGGAACCGGCGGAACGGGCGGTTCCGGTGTGGCGCGGGCGTTGAAAACAGGCGGAGGTTTGGAAGGCGTGCAGGTCGGCAAGATCGCCGGAATCGCCACGGGATCTGCGGCGGATAAGGTGGAGAAGGCTCGCGGAGGAATGCGCATCACCGAAGGCACCGGCGGCATTGACGTTTCCCAGCTCACCGAAGCGCAGATAGACGAACTGTTAGCGGCGTCAACCGTGGAAATTGCGGAATTGCCGGAAGTGGAAGGGCTGGCCGCCAAGAACGTCAACCGGTCGGGTGCTTCGATCCGATCCATCGCCGACGCCAACGTGCACCTGGTGAAAAACTGCTACAACCGCTATAAACGTAAGGACATTAATTTAAAGGGCAAGGTTCGGGTGGAATGGAGCATCCTGCCCAGCGGCAAGGTGTCCAGAGTGAAGATCATCTCCTCGGAGTGGACCAAACCCGGCCTGGGGCGGCGAGTGGAAGACTGCCTGAAAGACGTCATCGCCACCTGGCTCTTCGATCCCATCCCACCGGAAGCGGGTAAAGTCAGAGCCCGACAAACCTATATCTTCGATTGATCCTCTTAAAACGAATGGAAATGGTAAAGGCAGGGTCGAAACCCTGCCTTTTTTGGTTTGATGTTGAGGTGATGTTCAGGGCTACTCGCCACAAAGATTTTTCTCTTCGAGGAATTTCTGAAAAACCCGCGCGATGATTTCGTAGCCGGATTTGTTCATGTGGTCATCCTGGTTTTTCGGGTAGATGCGCATTTGTCCCAGAGCACTTTGGAGAGGTTCCAGCAGGTCGAGGAAAAGGATGTTATTATCAGCAAAATAGTACTTCAGCAAACCGTTTACTTCTCGTTCACAGGCAATAATCCGGTCGATCAGTTCCGAGTACTCCAGGTTGTCGTTATCCTCGATGTAGCGGGAGTAAACGCTCTCCTTGCTGGGAATCAGCATAACGACGAAAGTTATCCCCCGCTCGGCGCAGAATTCGTTCATTTCCTTGAGCAAGTCAAGGGTTATCTCAAAACCTTCCCTGACGCGCGGATCGGTAAGGTCCACGGCCAACAGCCTTCTGGCAGGTGTGAATCCGGTATATAAATTATTGTCGGAATCGTCCAGGACGGAGATGATGGTGTCGTGCCCGAGATGATACTTCATTTCCAGAAGCCGCATCTGCTCTTCAAAGGCGTGAATCAAAAGCCGGTAGATAATGCTGTGTTCCGAAAGCCAGAAGCGGAGCGAGCCCAGAAAGAAAGGCTTGTCAATCGGCTCGGCGACGACCGGCTTCTTCTGAACAAAATCATCATCTGTTGTCGATGTCTCCGATTTTCGCAGGGATTTCCAGTACTCATGGTCGTGAACCATATAATAAGTTTCGATGAGATCGTTTCCCAGATAGAGCCCCACCACCACGAGCTCCGGTCGTAGAATAATCGCCTGATTTTTAAGCAGATAGTAGTACTGAACGGTTCCATATCCGCCCTGCGACATGTTATACACTTCCTTTTCCGCTAACTTTTTCAACACGGCAGGCCAAGAATCTCCTGCAAAGGCGTTGACGCCGTAGGATTGGGAGTCGCCGATGACCACGATATCCGCTTTTGAGGGCACCGCATCGTTGCGGAATCCCCAGGCGTCATGGCCGGCGGAATGAGGTTTGATCTTGCGTTCCAGCGCCTGGTCGGTTAATAAGGCCGGCGCCAAGTAATCGCCGGGATTCAGGAGGAGTCTGGCCAGGCCTTCGCCCAGGATCAAACAGAGGACAATGGCAGTCATCGCCAGGGCGACATTGACCAGATATCTTTTAATGGGGGATTTCGCTTTGCTCGACATCATTGAAAAGTCAGGAGTGCTGAAAAAGGCGATGGCTCGTGATGATTGGGCTCCAGTGGTCAGGAGTCTTCGGTGCCTGTTAACTTCCCTTCGCGCTGCAGTGATACGTAGCTTTCGTCGCCGATAATGATATGGTCGAAGACCTCGATGTTCATCACCCGGCCTGCGTCCACCATCTGCTGGGTGATGACCAGGTCTTCATCAGAAGGTGTTGGATCGCCTGAGGGATGATTGTGCGCCAGGATCACGGCGGCGGCGGAGAATTCGACGGCAGGAAGGAAAACTTCCCGGGGGTGGACCACCGACATGTTCAGTGATCCGATGGAGATGATTTCGTCGCGGATGACCCGGCCGCGGGTGTTCAGGTAAAGACCCCGGAAATGTTCCCGCGTGAATTTGGCCATCTCCTTCAAATATTCATAGGCATCTTCCGCGGCGAGGATGACGGGCGTTTTCTTGCGGGGTTCTTCGAAGAATCGCCGACCCAATTCGAAGGCTGCCACGATCTGGCAAGCTTTTTTGGTCCCGATTCCGAGCGTTTCTTTCAGCCTTCTGACGCTGCGTTCCTGGGCGATGGCCCGGCTACCATATTCCTTGATCAACCGCTTGGAGAGTTCGATGACGTTTTCCCGGGTTGTGCCCGAACCCAGCAGTACGGCCAGGAGTTCGTGATTCTTCAGGGATTCCGGGCCGTTCATGACCATCTTTTCCCTCGGTTTGAATTCAGCAGGCAAATCGCGGAAGCGCAATTTGTAGCCGTTGGGTTTGCGCAGGCTGTTTCCACGGTATCGCCGGACCGATTCAGCAGCTTCCTGTCGTATCACTGCATTGTTAAAACCCGGAAGAATCTTGGAATGAGTCGGTTTGCGTGCATGCAAAACCACATAAGGATGCAATTCCAGTGGAGATGACTCGAGATTACGAGTTAGTTTCGCCAGTCTCTTGCCGTACCGGCTACGTCCTCCCTGGATGTGAGATAAATCCTGCGGATAAACCTTGGTGAGTACCCGCATAATTTCGTCGCGGAGCGCTTCGGTCATTTTCGCGTCCAAGGCTTTCGCGGAATCAGTTATGACCTGGTTTTTCAACTCCCGGAATCCGGCGGCTTGCACCAGCTCGATTAATTCTGACGGGGACATCAGGTTCCCGTGGCTTCGATTTGAAGCCTGGTCGAGAGCGATGGACAATTGGTGTATCTGACGGTGTAACTCCTGGGCTGGCGTTCCCTTTCTGTCCAACCCATCCACGAGCAGAAGCTGCCCACCAGGTGAGATGATGCGGAATATTTCGGCCAGGAGTTTTTTCAGATCGGGGCTGTGGTGAGCCGACCAGAAGGAGATTGCCAGGTCGAAATGCCCATGCCTGAGGGGCGATTTTAAAGGATCAGCGATTATGTAACTGGTTTCGCTTTGGCGGAGTGTTTGGCGTATCTGCCGGGCGGCTGGGTAGGATAGATCCAAATAGACAAGACTGTCGCACCTTTTTTCGAGAAATCGTATCAGAGCAGCAGATGCGGGGCCCAATCCGCTGCTCATCATAACGCACCGGGGGGGAAATCCAATAGCATCCCAGTAGCCGTCGGGGATGCCCTGAGTGAGATTTTGGTGCCGGTTTGGCGTTTCGGTCTTCATCAATGGGGGATAGCGTTTATCTATAAGATTTCGGCTCCCGGCGCGACCTCCCCATCCGGAACGATCAAGGCGAGTTTCCCATCTTTTTCGGCTGCGAGCAGCATACCCCGCGATTCAATGCCCCGGATTTTGGCGGGTTTGAGATTGGTAACCACGACCACCGATTTCCCCACGATGCTTTCCGGTTCGTATTGATCGGCGATACCGGCGACTAAGGTGCGGGTTTCGCCCCCCAAATCAACTTTGAGGACCAACAATTTGTCCGATTTCGGTGCGCGGGCTGCTTCCAATATACGTGCGATCTTAAGGTTGATCCGCTTGAATTCGGCAATGTCAATCATGGTTTCCTTCTTCGGTTCCGGAGCAGGAATTTCGGAGGAAATGTCCAGCTTAACGCGGGGAAATAGAGCGGCTTTCTGGGGTAAATGATGGCCTGCCGCCAGATTCAGTTTATCCTCAAGGCAGGGATTTTGAGCGAACTCGATCCCGAGGTCTTTCAAAATACGGCTCATTTTTGCGGGCATGACAGGATAGAGCAGTCCGGCGACATTGGCCAGTGCTTCGATGGCTTGTCTCAGAAAGACCTTTGTGCCTTCAGGATCAACTTTCCCCATCTTCCACGGAGCGGCCATTTCGACTGCCCGGTTGATGCCGCGAACGAACGCCATGATTTCATCCAGCGCGGCGTTCAGTTGCAGCTCTTCGATGTGGGTGCGGACCTTCTCTTTTAAGGCCGATACAGCTTCGTCCGATAAGTCACCAATCCTGGAGTTATCGGCCTTTTTAGGGGGAATCTTGGCGTCGCAATAAGTGTGTATCAGCTTTAAAAGACGGCTGTACAGGTTGCCCAGGTCATTGGCTAATTCGCTGTTGTACCGATTGACCAGAGCGGCTTCGGAAAAAGAAGCATCCATTCCCAGAGACATCTCTCGAGCCAGAAAGAAACGAAAGGCGTCAACCCCGTATTTGTCAACCAGGGAGAGGGGCTTGACGACGTTGCCCAGCGATTTTGACATCTTGGCTTCTTCCACCAGCCACCACCCGTGCCCGTAGATGGTCTCAGGCAAATCCAAGCCCGCAGCTTTCAGCATCGTAGGCCAATAGACGCAGTGCGTCGTCAGGATGTCCTTGCCGATCAGGTGCAGATTTGCCGGCCAGCAGTTGTTACCCCTGGAAAGAGGAGCCGTGTAGTAGTTCAACAGAGCGTCGAACCAGACGTAGGTTACGAAGTTTTCGTCGAAGGGGAGAGGCACGCCCCAGGAGAGACGCTCTCGAGGTCTTGAGATGCACAGGTCGCCCAGCGTCCCGGAGAGAAATCCCAGAATTTCATTGCGTCTTGATTCGGGTAGAATAAATCGAGGGTGCGTTTTGATGTAATCTATCAGCCAGTCCTGATATTTGCTCATGCGGAAAAAGTAGTTTTTTTCCGTAAGACGCCTAACTTCGCGGCCACAGGAGGGGCATTTACCTTCCGACAGGTCTTTTTCGGTCCAGAAGCGTTCTTCGGGGACGCAGTACCAACCTTCGTATTCAGCCTCGTAGATTTCACCGGCATCCCAGAGCTGTTGCAGGATTTCCTGAACCTTGGAGGTATGACGGAGCTCCGTCGTGCGGATGAAGTCATCGTTGCTGATGTCCAATTTTTTCCAGACTGCTTTAAAGCGCTGTACCATTAAATCGCAGTGCTCCTTGGGGGTTCTATCGGTTTCCTGAGAGGCTTCAGCGACCTTCTGACCGTGCTCATCCGTTCCGGTCAGAAAGAATACTTTATCCCCGAAGAGGCGGTGAAAGCGCGCCAGGATGTCTGCAATTACTGTGCAGTAAGCGTGCCCTAAGTGCGGCTCGTCGTTGACATAGTATATCGGCGTTGTCACGTAAAATTGTCTGCGCATGAGTGTATCTAAAATAGTTAATCCTCAGTCTGATTGTAGAATTTTGCGTAGCCTCGCCGTCGCCGAACGAGGCTGCTATTTTTTGAGACCGTAATTTTTTTTGGTTTTTTGCTGATTTCGGTAGGGCTTCCTTTTTGAATTCACACGTCGTGATTGTTTGTTTGGGTATGAGTGGATATTTTTCGATTTATTGCCCGTAGAAGTCTGTTTCGACCTGGCCGATTTACGCTGCCATTGTGTAGTTTTCGCACTTACAGTGCCGTTGACCTCGTTGCATTCAGTCTCGTCGTCAGAGATTACTTCGGTTTCCGTTTCTTCTGTGCTTTTCTGAACTGCGTCTTCCTGCAATTCAAAACCTTGTTTGAGCAGATTCTGCAAAGCTTGAGCTTCGATTATTTCCAGATCACCGGAGGGATAGCGGAGCACAATTCTGCGGTTGAAGACGTCCAGTTTTTCGACAACGGCGATTCCTTTTTGCGTGCGAACCTTAGAATCCCAGCGGGGCAGGTCTTCCAGGGCTTCACGGTATACAGCCAATTCATGATGGAGGCAGCATTTCAGTCGCCCGCAGCACCCGGAGATTTTGCTCGGATTCAGCGGCAGATTCTGGTCTTTGGCCATCTGGGTGGTTATGGGACAGAAATCGAGAATGAATGAGGCGCAGCAGAGCCTCAGTCCGCAGGGACCCAGGCCGCCGAAACGGCGCGTTTCGTCCCTGGCGCCGATCTGTTTAAGTTCGATGCGGGTGCGAAAGGTGGCGGCCAGATCCTTGACCAATTGCCGGAAGTCAATGCGGCCATCGGCGGTGAAGTAAAACGTCAGCTTGCGGCCGTCAAATTGGTATTCCACGTCCACCAGCTTCATTTCGAGACCGTGTTTGGCGATTTTTTCCTTACAGGTCTCTTTAGCTGCTTCCTCCCTGGTGCGGTATTCTTCGAGGGTCTTGAGGTCTTTCGCGGTTGCCTTGCGCAACACTTCGAATTCGGGTTTAGCGCGGTCTTCCGGGAGGCTCTCGATGAGATGAACAATGCGTCCCAGGTCTTCGCCCTTTTCAACCCGGACGACAGCATAATCGCCCATTCTGAAGGGGAATTCCATGGGATTGTTGAACAGGTGACGCCGATTCCCCTTGAATTCAATCCCTATAATGGGATATATTCTCTCCGGTTCTCCGACAACAATCCGCACGTCATCGGTATGTTTTTCAGGAGGGGATGTATTTTCAGAGTCAATTTGTTCCATAATGCTCTTATGCTGATCCTATTCGTTTAATTCGGCTTGCGCCTGTAGACGGCGCGATAGAGTTTTCGTGCCATCAACGCTATGACCAGTGGTGGAAGCAAGTTGCTCTCCAGGCTGTTCCGCGCTTGT
The DNA here is from genome assembly GCA_964533705.1 of uncultured bacterium. Taxonomy (GTDB): domain Bacteria; phylum Electryoneota; class B3-LCP; order B3-LCP; family B3-LCP; genus CAZHMN01. The sequence goes on along the minus strand of CAZHMN010000001.1, from coordinate 61,577 downwards.
TCGACTGCATTAGCAGCGCTGATAAAGTCAGCGCGGGGGCAATTCGCGACGAATTTTTTCAACAAATCAAGGCGATCCGAATGAATGACGCGCTGTTCTCCGGCTTCGCCAAGTTGCTGAAGCATTGCTGCATCGCGCAGCCAGGCAGCGACAATCTCCAGAATGAGCGATTGTTCGGCGTGATCCTTACTGGACCATGCTTCTGCAATCTTATTCAATTCTATCGGGCTCCTCGTCAAAGAGTGCCGCACGACGTTTATGGCGAAATCGTGCAATTGCGCCGCCTGTTGCGGGTCTTCGGCGTATTTCAAGGCTCTGGATAGGTTGCCGCCCGAAAGGTTTACGATCCTTCTTAATTCTTCCGTTTCTTCAAAACCGCGTGAGCGCAACTCATGTTCAATAGTCGCTGTGCTTAAACGGACGAATTCAATAGAATGGCATCTCGAACGCAGAGTCGGCAAGATGTCTTCCGGGGTTTCCGCCGTCAGCACCAGAATGAACCGGGGCGGTGGTTCCTCCAGGAGTTTTAGCAGGGCGTTGCCCGCTTCTTCCCGGAGGCGGTCGGCGTGATCAATCAGGGCTAGGCGGTGTTTATCATTGAAAGAACGAATGTTCGCCCAGCGCAGGAGCGACCTTATCTGACCGATCAGAATAAACTGGCTTCCGGGGTACTCGGCCGAACGATAGGGATCTTTACCCTTCTCTTTGAAAATCTCCGCTAACTGCTCTGCTGCCACTCGAGTTAATTCCCCTTCTTCCGAATTCACCAAAGCTGAAGCCGGAAGCGGGAGCTGGTAGCTGAAGTGGGGATGTTCCAGCGTCCGGAATTTGACGCAGGATTCACAGGTTCCGCAGGGGCCATCCGGATGTTGTTCGCAGTTGAGCCAGCGCGCCAGTTCCATAGCCGCCACCGATTTGCCGATCCCTGCTGATCCCCAGAAGAGGAGAGCATGGGGCAGCCGATTCTCGCGCACCATGGATTCGATGATGCGGCGGGCGCGTTGCTGTTCAATGACCCTTTCTAACGGCATATTCTTTTGACGATTGTTTATTCCATCCACGCACTGAAATTATCTAGGAATCAACCATCCGAGAGGATCCTGCTTTTCCCGCTTTGCCCAGATTTCAAAATGCAGCCTGGGCCCGCTCAAGGAGCCGGATTGTCCGACGCGCCCGATCATCTCTCCCGCGGACAATACCTGACCTTCCCGGACCAAAATCTGATCCAGATGGGCATAAACGGTATAATAACCATCTCTGTGGTCCACGAGGACGGTGTTCCCATAGCCGCGCAGCCAGGTGATCTTTGTGACCTGACCGGCGCAGACCGAAACTACCGGAGTCCCTTCAGAAGCTTCTATTTCGATGCCTGGATTTTCAGTGACCGTAGCCAATTTTTCGTGACGCTGCAGGCCGAAACGAGAAACCACGCGCCCCATCGTCGGCCAGTTCATTTTCCCCTTCAGTTGATCGAAAGGGATTTCGGGTTTCCAGGTGACTTCCGGTGGAACCGGCAGGCTTTCCCGCTGGGTTTCAAGCGTTTTGATCAGGCTTTCTATTCTCTGAGCCGCTAATTTCTTCTCGGAGAGCTGTATGCGCAGGAGATCCTGGTCCTTTCGGATCCGCTTCAACAGGGCTTCTCGATCCAGCCGCCGCTTTTTCAGCAGTTCTGTTTCGAGATTTTCTTCTGCGATCAATTCCTCCTTGTATTTCGCAGTCCGCCTGAAGCGATCGAGGCGGATGCTCTCCTCGGTTTTTCGCGCCGAAAGATCATTGCTGAGTTGAATCAGCTTCGCATTCTTGCGATCCAACCTCTGAAGATTATTGCAGTCGGCTTCAACAATCCTGCTGATGTATTTCTGGCGGGTCAGCATCTGGACTGCGGAATGCGCAGTTAAAATAGCTCTGAGCACGTCCCGGCGAAAGTACTTGTAGGTGTAAACAGCCCTCCTGCTGACCAAGGCCGCCAGGGAATCTCGCTCCTGTGCGGTTCGGATTGAATCACGCCGGGTGCTCTCGATCTCGACCTGCAGGACGTCGAGCTCCCGCCTTGTCTTCGCCAGAGACGCCTGGGCGCGGTTGCGCTCATCTTCGAGCTTCTGAATTAGTTTCCGGCGCAGATTTATTTCCTGATCGAAATCCTCCAGCTCATCCAGGAGATCCTTTTCTCGGCTCTGGCTTTCAGTGATACGTTTCTCGAAGTCTTTTATCTCCCTGCGGAGGCGTTCCAGTTGCTGACTGGCTTGATCGGCCTCCTCCTGCGTCAGGCTTTTGCTATCCGCTTTACCAACATAGAATGTAATCCAACAGACCGACAACAGGAGGATTTCAATGATACCCCACCGGAGCTTCAAGCGACTCCCCGAGTTGGTGAGAATAACTACATTAAACTAAAATATATCATTTACCCCTTAAATGCAAGCGAAAAAAGTGATTCTACCAATTTTCAAAATTATCTGTTTCCTCACAATTTGTGATCTTATCCTCGTCTATCGTGGTGAGTACCAATATCGCCACCCGTTTACTCCACTATGTTCTCTCTCCTTAAATGTGTGATTTCGGACTTATTGCCGACAACTTGGATTGAAGCTTCACTCGTATTCGATTTTTGTTGACTCTTTGTTGATAAAATTATATATTTAGCAGAAACCTAAAAAACACAGTCGAACGAAAGGAGCTGTCCAGCGCATGAGTGCCTCTGATCACAATCCTCAATACTACTGCCCACTGAGAGACTTGTTCATTAATATGAGCGAAGCCGATCTCTTAGTAGTCAGTGCGGAAGCCAAGGCGGACCTCCCCAAACCGGGCGAGCCTGTCGCTCAGGCGAACATTGTACTGCGACGAGCCTATGATGAGGAATTTGAAGAGGTTCTGGAAATCTGCCGATATTTTTGGGACGAGACCGAATTTCACTGCTTTGGGCAGGTGTTTGACGTTAAGCAATGCGTCAATATTCTCGCTCTGGCGGAAGGCGAGATCGCCGGTTTGCTGTCCTACAAAAAGTTGGATAACACCCAGATTGTCGTCGTACTGAACGTTTACCCGGAGTACCAGGGGCAGGGCATTGGCCGTTTGTTATTAAAAGAGGCTATGCAGCAAGCCCGCAAACAGGAGTGCAGCAGCGTCAGGGTGGCGACCAGCAATGACGATCTGCCCGCTCTCTGTTTCTACCAGAAAATGGGATTTGTGCTGGAGGAATTGAAGCCTGGTTTGATCGCAGAACATCACGGGGACGAATTGAGGGGATTTGCCGGTATCCCGATCCGGGATGAGATCAGACTGACGCGCAAGCTCTGAGGCAAAATGCGGTAAAGGCGTTTTTGATTGTTTTGCTTGCCGTATTGTCGTTTGACGGGGATCCCATATGCGGATTTTCCATTTAAAAAACGCACCCGAAGGTGCGCCTTCTAAGAGCAGAAGATTTTTTTCTCCCCTCTATTTGATGTAAGCCATTTTTTGAACAGCAGTAAAGCCCCTCGCTTCGAATCGAACGAAGTACAAACCGGCGCTCAGGTTAGCGGCATTCCAAATCACTTCGTGCATTCCCGCCTCCCTGTAACCATCCACTAATACTGCGACCTTTCTGCCGCGAACATCGTAAATGCATAGTCTGACCTGATTTTTCTCAGGTATAGTAAAGCTGATTTTAGTTTCCTGATTGAAGGGGTTGGGGGAAGCGCCGATCAATGAGAATTGGTCGGGAAGGCCTTGATCTTGGGCGAGAGCCTCATTATCGAACGGTTCGCCGTCGTTGATCCAGTCGTTTACGATGTCCCGGTATCCATCGGCCAACTTCGTGAAGGTAAAGTTGTCGCTGTCCCAGATGCTGTTGGGGTAAGCGCCCGCGTAAGCGTTATACTGATAGACGCCGGTGGGTGCGTTCGAGGGCACCGCCTGGGTGCGGTCTCGATTGATGGAGACGCCCGATCCCAGCGTTACCGTAACCGGTCCCAAGACGGGGCCGTATGCCACACCGTTGGGCAGGGTAACGTCACACCAGACGGTGATTCCCTGCGATGTCGGTTCGTTGTTCGTGGCTGCGATGTTGTAATCGAAACTGCCGCCCGAACTGGGGATCTGGATGGGCGTGCCGTAAGGCGTTAATTGGATCTCAACATCGGGCGCGGTCGAGAGATAATCAATGTCGGTGGTGAATTTCAGCGCTACACCGTCGTCTAAAACGGCTGATCCTGCTGTATAGTAATTCGCATAGGTGACCTTCACACCATCAGACTGCTGCCAGTTTTCGATGCCGATTGTGCAGTAGTTCTCGCTGCTGTCGTAGTTCCGGAATTGCTGATACTGGAAGACGATTTCGCCGTCGCCGGTGGAGGTGGGGTAGTAAGCGGGATCGTAAAGGATGATTTCGAAGGTATTATAACCGTAACCGTACGCCGTTTTGAGGTGCTTCCACTCGATGACGACGCGGTGATTTGCCGAGTCGTACCAGTAATGTATGGAAGAACCGGAATAGTCCATCCGCAGATCATCCCAGAAGGCGGCGATCATAGCGGGCGGGCCCTGCGCACCGGGGATGTTCCAGTTGCGGAAATTGATGTAATTGTCCCGATCCCTCATGGAGATCCAGCCGTTAGAGCAGACGGTGATGGAATCGTAATCCTCTCCGTAGTAACGGAAATCAAAGGGAAGTTGAAGCGAAAGCGATTTGTCGTCTTCCGACGAGTAGTCCGGCAGATTGAGCGTGGTCTGACCGGGCTGGGTGGACGCTTCGATCCAGTCGTACGTTGGAGCTTGAGCGTACATGAGATCGCGCGAGTCAAAGCAGCGGTAACCGTAGGCATCCGGCCCGGCGGGATCTTCATCGGTGACTTCTCCAACGGTGAAGTTCACAATAACGGTATCAGCATAGCTATTTGCGTTGACGATCAACTGCAGTGGAACCGTCCAACCCGGCGGGCAGTCCGGCGCTGCCGTGAGGGTAAACATGTTAGACCCATTGACGCATGAGTTGCCGGGCGTGATATTATCCCACTGGCCGTAGTTATCGGTTACCGTCAGTCTGGCGTCCGGTGAAATTAACGTCCCGGAGCAGTTTTGCAGTGGATCACCGCCGGAATTCAGCAGGGTTACGGTTACATCGGCTATTTCACCGGGATTCAAAACGCCGGTGGAGTTTTCGATGGTATATTCAAGCGCTTCGGCCAGCGGAGCAACAACTGGCAGGTTGATCAGGTTGGTCCAGGATCCCTGGCTGCAGGATGCCTCCAGGGTGACTTGTACGATGTGACTGTGTGGGGCTTCCGGGGATAAGATCAGGTTGAAATCATCGCTGAGCAGCGAGGTGGCGCCGGGAGCGGCGTTCGGTCCGGTCAGCGAGCTCTGGGTGATGGTTAAGTAAGGATCCGAGGACGAGACGGTTCCGGTAACCCCCGTCGCCGTCTGGCTGGAACCGTTATTCGAAAGCGTTACAATCAGTTCGATGGTCTCTCCCGGGTTGAACTGGCCGTCGCCGTCCCCGCTGGATTCACCGATCATGTCGTCGTCAACCGTGTAGTTTTCTATTCCCAGCGCGACCGCTTCCTGGCTGATGGTCAGCTGGCCCATATAGGTATGCAGGTTGTGCCCTGTGACGGTCACATAATAACTCCCCGCCGTCGCATCCCCGAGATCCATTAGTACTGACCCCGTCTCGTCCGTCCAGGCCGTATTCTGATAATCGTTTTCCGCTCTACGGACACAGACCAGGGCGCCTTCAATGGGCGTGACGCCAGTCAGAACGGTTAAATCGAAAGAGTTAACCCCCTGGGGCAGAGAGGTGGGATGGGTTACGCTCAGGGTTGCGGGGACGCCTGTCCACATCTCCAGACCGGGATCGCCCAGGATATTATAAATGTAAAAGTAGCATTCCACCGAACTGGTCGTTCCACCGGGCCCCTGATTGTTGGGCATGCCGTAGTAGAGTTCCATCTTACCGCGCAGCAATGCCGAAGCGAAGTCTCCGATGCCCTCCTCGAAAATACCCTGGTAAATACCTGCGTCAATGCAGTTGTTCCACTTGGTGTGCGTATACAGCGAGGTTGGCCCCATAAAGCTCACGGCACCCTTGGGAGAGAGCACCGATCCGTATCGAATCCAGCCTTCACCGAAACAGGGATCGCTGCTGCTGCTGACGAAATTGCCTCCTCCGCAGACTATGGAGGTGATCACGGGCAGCTTATAGTTATTGTAAAGAGACTGAATATTGCTCGTGTAGTAAGTCGGCGGTGACCAGCACGAATAGGATCCATAGCCGCGATAGTTGACGAAGGTAACGCCATTGTTGATGATGGGATTAATGTAGGAAGCCCCCGAATAATGGGGTGGATTGGTCACCTGTTCCACGGTCGTGTAACCGTGCTCCAGCATTAGATCGCGGCAGCGTTCCTTGGTGTTTTTACAGGAAAGCGATCCACTGTAATCGTAGACCATGAGCCCGCGCGTGAACCAGGATGGGTCAGACGTATAGGGATTCGCTTCATAATTCAGGATTTTGGCGCAGACCACGGACAGATCGGTCTGCGAATCAACGGACAAACGTCCTGCCAGCATATCCGGGAAATAATCGGTTCCTTCCAGCAGGGTGTAAGGCAGGTCGGAGGCATCTCCTGTATTTGGATAATAGTGTGTCGGCATACCCTGATCGGCATCGCCGACCAGCACCAGGTAATCGGGGGGAATTGGCGAAGTGTTGTAGAGATTCTGGATGTAGTTCTTGATCTGGGAGGCAGAGCTTCCGGTGACACTGGTGCTTACAAAGGTGCAGGGGAATCCTTTGCGCTGTTTCCATTCGACGAGATCCGTCAGCCACTGATTGCTCTGAAAACTCGGGGGCGTAATGAAGAGGTACCCACCCAAAACCTCGTCATTTTCATCCAGTGAGAAAGCCTCCGGATTGATCACATTAGCGGTAACCAATCGGGAGAAGACTCTCGATTTCTGCGTCCGAGGATTGAGAATCGGGTTTTCCCCTCGCCCCTCGAAGATGATCTGCACGGTCAGATTACGATAAACCCGTAGAAGTTTTCGAGCGGGATTGTATTGAATCGGCCGGAGTTCCAGACGCCCCAAACGAAAATCCCGCATGATGATGGGACTTCCTAATTCCACAGGTTCGGTTGGAAACCAGCGATCCATCAGGTAGGAAGTTTCATCGAAAACCACATCGGGATCATATGAACCTTCCGGAGTCTCCACGGTGCCTTCCTGATGCGGGGATAGAGTGTAATCGGATAACTCCACGAAATCCGAATTAACGATTTCCCAGTGCCAGTCGCTCTGCTCGGGCAAACGCACGAGTTTCCTGAGCACCGGCAGTTCGGGTTGACCGAGTTGTCCCCAGACGCCGGACCCCTGGAAACTCAATCGCTGGAAATCCGTCTCTGCCAGCTCGACTGCCTCCGATTCGAAGCCCGAGAACATGAGGTGTAACCGCAAACCATTCTCATCAGCCCTCTCAACCCTGATTTCCGCAGTGGACTGGGGAGAGATGCCCAAGCTAATCCACTCACCGCTTGCCGGTTGCAAAATGCAGAACAATGCCAATGCAATGCCGTTTAAGAGTCCGATTTTTTTCATGTCTGCCCTCTGTCAGTTTTGCGCCTATGTCAGCCGGTTCACGGAAAAGAATGAAATTGTTTTATCAAATTTAGCAAATATTTTCTTAAATGTCAAGGCATAAATGATTTGAGGAGAAAATTCTCCCGGCGAGAATATCCAGAGTATATCCCAGCGTAGCGATACTTCAAGCTCACTTTTCAATAAATGAAAACCTCTTGCTCAACTTCGGTAGGCATAAAAGAAGCCTGTAGCGACCACCCCCTCACAATAAATTAGAAAATATTTGCCTCCTGGGCAAAATTGGTTTATATTGATCTGAAGAATAAATCCCCCCTCGAATAAATTCCGTTGGGATTAGGTTGGAATTATTAGCTGTTATTTCCCATATGAAATTCACCCGTTCCTTTATTCCAAGTCTATGCTCGTTGATTATTATCGCATCTGCACTATTTAAGTATAAATCGCAATTTGTCCGACTTGCATAACTTTCTTCAGAGTGTGATGATCGAAGTCGCCGATCCAGTGAGCCATGAGACCAAAGGCAAGGATGATGAACTGATCTCCCTTGTCGAAGCATTTCAATTCTTCAATCGCAGCACCTCGGTGCTCAATCAAGCCTACAGGCGATTGGAGAGCGCCGCTGAGGGACTTGCCCGGGAGCTGGAAGAAACCAATCGCAAGTTGGCCGACAAGAATCAGGAGCTCGATCAGGTTCTCCGCTATCATGAGGATATCCTGAATTCGATTGGTTCAGGCGTCATCGCGACCGATTTGGAGGGACGCATCACTATTTTCAACCGGACGGCTGAGGAGATCACAGGTTATCTGGCCGAAGAATTGATCGGGAAGAATTATCATGAGTTCATGTCCGGTGAATTAGGAGATCAAGCTCCACTTTTGCAGACCCTGATCAGCGGATCGCCCGTCAAAGGCTTCGACCGGGAGTTGCCCTTGAAGGATGGCGGTACTCTGGCCGTTAAGAGTTCCTCTTCATGGATTACATCAACTGCCGGTGAAAGAATCGGTGCTGTGGAGACCTTCGAGGACATTTCACAGGTGCGTGAGCTTGAACGCCGCGTGCTGCATCAAAAAACTCTGGTGGCTCTGGGCGAAATGGCCGCTCAGGTGGCGCATGAACTAAGGAACCCTCTGGCGGGCATTAAGGGCTTCGCCGGTCTTCTGGCGGAGGATCTGGCAGAAGACAGTTCCGGCTACAGGATGGCGAAGCGCATTGTAGAGGGCGTAGAGTCCCTGGATCGCATCGCAACCAACCTTCTGATCCTCACTCAAGATTGCGTCGGCGAATTTAAACGGCAGCCCTTAGAGCCGATTTTCGATCAGGCGATCGCCTTGGTTGAGGCGAGCTCGGGCGGTAAATTCAAAGTCAAGCGTGACTTTCCGCCCGAATCCTGTCCGGCGAAGGTTGATGCTGAAAAGATCAAGCAACTCCTGCTGAACCTGCTGGGAAATTCCTGCGAAGCCGTCGAAGGTCGAGGGGAGGCAATCGCAGGTTACCGGTTTAATCCACTGGCAAACGAGGTCAAGCTTTTTATCCAAGATGACGGTCCCGGTGTCGGTGATGAAGATCTGGAAAAAATATTCAATCCATTTTATACCACCAAGACGCAAGGGACAGGTTTAGGTTTAGCTATCGCTAAAAAGATCGCTGAACTCCACCGCGGTAAAATCGAGTATAATTCTCCGCAGGGAGGTGGTGCCCAATTTACGGTGAGTTTACCGATTATATAGCATGGTGAATCGAGGGGGTTAGTCAGCTGGGGGACACAGTGAGCAGTACCAGGTCGCAGATACGCGTGCTGGTTGTAGACGATGAAGAGCTTGTTCGCGATTTCCTGCACGAAGCCTTAACGCGCCGTTCATTCGAAGTGGATCTGGCGGAGGATGGCAAACGAGCAAAGGAAATTTTGAAAGAAGAAGTCTATGACCTGGTGTTGACAGACTTGAAGATGCCCGGCGTTACCGGTCTGGATTTGCTGCGATTTATCAAAGCTCACCAGCCGGATACCCAGGTGATCATGATGACCGCCTACGGCACGATCGAAAATGCCGTGGAAGCAATGCGCCTGGGTGCCTTTGACTACATTACAAAACCCTTTACCTCCGGAGAAATAGAACTTGTTCTGGACAAGGCCTTCGAACACCGCCGCCTTGTCGACGAGAATCGCTACCTGCGCAACGAACTGTCTCAGAAGTATTGTTTCGCTTCCATCGTGGGACAATCCAAAGCGATGCAGGAAGTGTTCGAAATCATGAAGGTTGTCGCTCCCAAGCATACCACCATCATGATCGAGGGCGAGTCCGGAACAGGTAAGGAACTGGTCGCCCGCGCCATCCATTATAATAGTCCCCGCAAAGATAAACCCTTCATCAAAATCAACTGCGCAGCATTGCCCGAAGGCTTGATTGAATCGGAGCTTTTCGGACATGAAAAAGGTGCTTATACCCATGCCTTTACCCGCACGCGGGGAAAATTCGAACAGGCCAACGGAGGGACGATCTTATTCGATGAAATCGGTGAAATGGCTCCCGGGCTGCAGGCTAAATTGCTGCGCGTTCTCCAGGAGCGCGAGTTCGAACGGATCGGAGGACAGGAAACCATCCAGGTGGACGTGCGGGTGATCGCCACCACCAATCGCAATCTGGAAGAAGAGGTCGAAAAGAACCGCTTCCGCACCGATCTTTTCTATCGGCTCAACGTCATTAACATCCACCTGCCCCCCTTGGCGCGACGGCGGGAAGATATTCCCCTGCTGACGCATCACTTCTTGTCGCGATATTGCGAAGAGTACAATAAAAACATCGCGGGAATCTCCGAAGAAGCGATGGATTACCTCTGCCGGGCGGAGTGGCCTGGCAACGTCCGGGAATTGGCCAACAGAATTGAACGAGCCGTGGTGCTCTGTCGAGGTAATACCATAGAACTGGCTGATCTCCAGATTGGCAGTCGGGCGCAGTCGAATTCTCTGAACGATTTTCCCCAAATTCCCGGCACCACACTCCGCAATTTCGAGAAATGGCTCATCCTGAAAACGCTCCAATCGCAAAAGTCCAATAGAACCAAAACCGCCAGAATTCTCGATATTTCCATCCGTACGCTCAGAAACAAGATCAAAGAATATCGTGAATTGGACGGTGAGGAAGTCGTCTAATTGAACTCTTCCCGGGATAACAGGCCGGGTTAAATTTGCCGCGTTTAATGGTTCCTATTTTCCCCCCAACGAGGGGGTTTTTCATTTGTGGGCGATTTTTCGTGCGAAAAAATCCAAAATCCCACCTTGTAGAGCGTGGCACGAAGATTGCCTTTTTGGTGTTGAACCATTCTATTTAAGCTGGCCCGATTAGTATTTTCGACCGAGGGACGTCATGCTGAAAGAACTTCTGTTCGGGAGAACTCAGCTTCCACTGCTGCGCCGGGGACTGGATGCCCTGGATCTAAGGCAAAAGGCGATTGCCAACAACATCGCCAACGCTCAGACTGAAGGGTATAAACGGCAGGTGGTCAGTTTCGAGCATGAACTTCAAGGAGCTCTCAGGCGCGTTGGTGAGGGACTTAACTGCACTCACCCGGATCATCTCAGCCGGCACGGGACAGGATCGGAAATCCGGGCAACTTTACGCCAAGCCGACAAACAAGTGGACGGTCCCGAATCGGAATCCGTGATCATTGAGCGGGAAATGGCGGATCTGGCGCAGAATCAGATTAGATACGAAGCAGAGGTCAGGTTAGCGCGCCAGCATCTCGAGCTGCTCAAATCGGCCATCCGAGGGCACTGGTAAGACTGTTTAGTATAGCCCTGACTTGTGCTTGGGGCTTGAAACATACCCGCGAAATCTGGGGGGATCATGCCAATCGACTCGCTTTTCTCTACCCTGAAAACTTCAGCTTCCGCTCTGACGGCAAACCGTCGCTGGATGGATGCAATTGCCGAGAATCTGGCCAATGCACAGACTACGCGGACGGATGAGGGTGGCCCTTACCGCCGTAAAATTACTTCGTTCAAGGAAGTTGTTGAACAGGTGAAGGTGGCGGAGCCGGGTCTCAGGCGAAGGCTTGAGGCGAGAACAACCCAGGACGCACACATGAAATCCCACGAAAGAAATTCCAGGCAGCGCCTTGCGGTCAGCGGCGTCGAGGCGCAGGAAGCGGAGGACAATTCTGAACCGCGTCTGGTTTACGATCCGGGTCACCCCGACGCCAATTCGGAAGGATACGTCGCTTATCCCAACGTCGAAGTTGTACGGGAAATGGTGGATTTGATCACGGCCTCACGCGCTTATGAAGCAAACGTGACGGCCATAAACGCCACCAAATCAATGCATAAGAAAGCACTTGAAATATAATATAATGAGAAGTCTGTCTTTTGAGAACGGATGATAGGGAGAAACATGGAAATGGATGAAATTCGGCGCATTCAATCCATTCTGCAGCAGCAGGCGCCGCCTGAAGCCGATAAGACCACCAAAGGCGAAGGACCTTCGTTCAGCGAAACGCTCGAAAAGTTCGTTCAGGACGTCAATGCACTGCAGAAAGATGCCGACGAAGCGACGCAACGCCTCATCAGCGGGGAAGCGAAAAACATCCATGAGGTCATGCTGGCCATGGAAGAGGCCAATACGAGTTTCCAATTGATGATGGAGATGCGCAATAAGATCCTGGAAGCTTACCGGGAAGTGATGCGCATGCAGGTCTAAGCGTCGAAGGTAACAGAGCATGATTGAGGAAAGGATGGCATGAGTCCAAATTTTCGTTTAGCTCCGGGACAGTTAAAAGAAATATTCGATCGTCTGTCTACTAGCCAGAAAGTCAGCCTGATCACGGTAACGGCCATTACGATCCTCTCCATTCTGGTGCTGCTCATCTGGGCTAATCGGCCACAGTATACCATCTTGTTCTCAGACCTGGCCAACAGCGATGCAGCAAAGATACGCGATCGGTTACAGGATGAGAAGGTAACGTACAGGCTGCGGGATGGGGGTTCTACAATTCTGGTTCCCAAGGGTCGCGTCTATGACCTCCGGCTGCAATTGGCTGCTGACGGGATACCCAGCCAACCCGGTGCCGGTTATGAGATCTTCGATCGCACCAACCTGGGCATGTCCGATTTTGTGCAGAAGTTGAACTACCGGAGAGCTTTGGAGGGGGAATTAGGTCGAACGATTTCCGGCATTGACGAAGTGGAACAGGCTCGAGTCCACGTGGTGATGCCCGAACCGGCCCTTTTCAGAGAGGATGAAAAGGAGACGACGGCATCCGTCGTGTTGAAAACCAAAGGACGCTCGAGATTAGGAGAGGACCAAATACGCGGCATCGCCATTCTGGTAGCTCGTTCCGTGGAAGGTTTGGATCCTGAAAACGTCATTATCCTCGATTCCAACGGCAATCTGCTCTCTGGCGCAAAAGCGCCGGATGCCATGGTGGGCCTATCGGCGACCCAGTTGGAATTGCAGCACAAGGTCGAATCCTATCTGGCTTCAAAAGCGCAGAGTATGCTGGACGGCGTTTTGGGGCCGGGGCGTTCCATTGTACGAGTTTCCGCGGAATTGGACTTTCAGACGATTGAACGGACCAGGGAATACTATGACCCTGAAAGCGCAGTGGTGCGCTCCGAAGAGCGAACGGAGTCCGTCACTTCAGGTGGCGGCTCGCCGGAGACCAAAGAGGAAAATTCCCTAAGTAACTACGAAATCAATAAAACGGTCGAGCATCTAGTGAATACTGGAGGCTCTATTATACGTTTATCCGTCGCCGTTATGGTTGATGGCATTTATGAGACGTCTGAAGACGGCGCAAAAATATATACCCCCAGACCTTCGGATGAGATGACTGCTCTGGGCAACATGGTGCGAGGGGCACTCGGGATTCGCGAAGATCGCGGTGACGTTCTCGAAATTACGAACATTGCCTTTGATAATGAGACCTTCGTGGACGTCAAAGACACCTGGAGTGCCGAGCAAAACAAGGATCTCCTCATCACCCTGCTCCCGAAGGTTATTTTGGGTATCGTCCTTTTGGTCCTGCTTCTTATGGTCCGCGGTTTCCTGAAGCGTAACCTGAACGTTGCCAGACACGTACTGGAAAATGAGGGCGCTTTAATGCCCGCTAACAGAGGAGCGGCACAATTAATGCCTGGCCAGCCCGGCGTTAAGAAATCACCTTTATCGAAAATTGAGCTGCCCGAACTGGATGAGGAAATTCCCAAGGAAGTGAAAGAAGCTCAGGCGAAAAAAGATCAGCTTGCTGATTTCGCCAAGACCAAACCTGAGCTTGCCACCATGTTGGTGCGATCCTGGCTTTTAGAATCTTAATATGAAATAAATCAGTAAGGGACTGCCGAAACGAAGGAATATGGCGCAGTATAATCCAAAACCAGCATCTGATCAACTGACTGGGAAAAAGAAAGCGGCCGTTTTTATCATGGCCATCGGGACAGAGGCTTCCGCCAATATATACAAACATTTGTCCGAGCAGGAGCTGGAGGCTCTGACTACCGAGATCGCCAGCTTAAAAAACATCAATGCAGCCACGATCCGTGAGGTGATTGATGAATACCACGCCATGTTCAAGGCGCAGGAATACATCACTTCCGGTGGTCTTGAGTATGCCAGAGAAATTCTGGAAGACGCTTTGGGCGAGCAAAAGGCGATGGAAATCATCAGGAAGGTACAGATGTCCCTCCAGGTGAAGGGATTCAATGTCCTGCAGGAAGTGGATCCCAATCAGCTGATGGCCTTTCTGCAAAAGGAACATCCGCAGACCATCGCTCTGGTGTTGACGCAATTAAATCCCATGCAGGCGGCCACGGTGCTGGCGGATCTACCCCCGCCAACCCAGGTGGACGTCATGCACCGGCTCTCGAAAATGGAAAGCGTCTCGCCTGAGACAATCAAAGCGGTGGAACGCGTCCTCGAATCCCGCATTGATTTTTCGCAGGGTTCTCACAAGCTCGGAGGGATCAAGACGGCCGCCGACATTTTAAATCTGGTGGGGCAGCGGTATGAAAAGCATATTATGAACGGCATTGCCAAGGAAGATCCTGAACTGGCCACGGAAATAAAGAATCTGATGTTCGTCTTTGAAGACATCATCAACTTAGATGATCGTTCCATCCAGAAGGTTTTAAAAGAGGTTGACAATCGAGATCTGGCCCTCGCAATGAAAGCCGTTTCCGAGGAATTGAAAGCCAAGTTATTGTCCAATATGTCCAAACGCGCTTCGGATATTGTACTGGAAGAATTGAACTTTATGGGTCCCGTTAGATTGCGAGAAGTTGAGGAGGCTCAGCAGAAGATCATCGAGATTATCCGAAGGCTTGAAGAAGAAGGCCAGGTTGTGATGGCAAGCGCCGATGATCAATTGGTTTAAGTGGCTTGCCAATTGCCCTAATCCCTTGATTCGATTGACGTTCCGAATATGAGTGCAAGCAAAACACCGGAAAGACAGCGTCACGGGCCTGCAGCCAAAACCCTCCGGCAGGGCTCTTACCGGTTGGTGGATGGGGCGGAAAACGCGGTTACGGTCAGGTCTTCGGCGTGGCGCAATCGGGATGTCAGTGATTTTAATCATACGGACTTAATGCTGTTTTTGCTGGATTCGTGCTGGGAAAAGGCTGAGCAATCATATTACCAGGGGCTCGACGAGGGTTATAATATGGGCTATGCAGAGGGTTTAAGGCGCGGCAGAGCTGATGCGGAAAAATCAGGCGCTGCATTTCAGCAAGCCTTGGACACTCTCGAGAAGAGTCTGTTGCAGTTCTATGCTGGCGTCGAAAGATGGACTGTAAAGCTGGCTATGCGCATCGCCGAGAAGGTTGTAGGAAACGCTGCCCAGGAACAGCAGGAGATCGTGCACCAGACCGTTCGAAAGGCCATTGCGGAGACGGCCGATAAAACGCGCATTCTAATCAAAGTTAACCCATCCGATTTTGAAGCTTTGAAGGATTTTCGAACCGACGTTACCGCGCTCTCAGAAGGTATAGAGCATTTCAGGATCGAAACGGACGCCGGCATTACGCCGGGGAGTTGCAAAGTGGAAACACCATCCGGCCTCGTTGATGCTGACTTTACCACACAGCTTCAGGAGTTGCGAAGAGCTCTGATCCTCCAGGAGGAAACCGCATCATGATCACCAGCGCGCAGACCAGTGATCGAGCTCTGGCTGCCCGGTTTCAGCCTTATTTTGAACGCCTGGAAGAGTGCTCTCCGATGGTGCACGTCGGTCATGTGGATGAGATCATCGGCCTGGTGGTCAGCTCTGTGGGGCCGCCGGTGGCCGTCGGCGAAATCTGCCGGATTTCGTCTCCGGATGGGGCGATCATTCCTGCAGAGGTGGTTGGATTTCGGGG
>CAZHMN010000001.1:43911-45554 GCA_964533705.1 uncultured bacterium | reverse complement strand
ATGATTGCACGCCACACTTCAGCTCAGGTAAACGTTATCGCCTTGATCGGTGAACGGGGTCGGGAGGTGCGGGAGTTTATCGAAAAGGATTTGCGCGAGGAAGGATTAAGGCGTTCCGTTGTCGTGGCGGTCACGTCGGATCAACCGGCGCTGATTCGCATTAAGGGGGCGCAGGTGGCCACCGCCATCGCCGAGGACTTCCGCGATCGGGGTATGGACGTTCTATTGATGATGGATTCCGTCACGCGCCTCGCTCTGGCACAACGTGAAATCGGCCTGACTATCGGCGAACCCCCGACCACAAGAGGGTATACTCCTTCTGTCTTTGCCATGCTGCCCAAACTTTTGGAGCGTTCCGGGGCAGCGGAAAGAGGCAGCATCACCGGCATGTACACGGTGCTGGTGGAAGGAGACGATATGAACGAACCCGTCGCTGACGCCGTCCGTTCCATCCTTGATGGCCATATTGTCCTTTCACGCAAAATGGCGGCGCGCAATCACTACCCGGCGGTGGACGTGTTAGAATCGGTCAGCCGCCTCATGTGTGACGTCGTCGAGCCGGAGCATCTGAAAGCTGCGAGAACGATCCTCGAGCATCTGGCGGTTCATCGGGATGCGGAGGATTTGATTAATATCGGCGCCTACGTTCAGGGATCGAATCCCAAGATTGATATGGCTCTGAAAAAGATCGATGCGATTACGGAATTTTTGAAGCAAGACATAAGTGAACGAGGTGAATTTAACTCGACTCGAGATCGCTTGTTGGAGCTGGCGGCATGAAGAGATTCAATTTCAGATTGCAGCGGGTTATTGACGTTCGGCAAACCAAGGAGAAAGAGTGTCAGCGAGAGCTGTCTCGATCCCAGCAAGAACTGCTCCGTCAGGAGAATCGTCTAAAGAGATGCGCTTTAGAATCTGAGAAGAGTCGAGAGGGGTTGAAAAAAGCATTGGAACGTCCCAGTAATATTGGAAAACTGATCGCTCTGGATAAGTGGCGGAATCGACAAGAAGATGAGCTGGACAGGCAGTCTGATCGCACCAGGAAGCAGCAGGTCGTGGTTGAGGACAAACGAAAGGAGCTGGTTCAAGCTTCCAAGGAAAAGAAAATCCTGGAGCGCCTCAGAGAACGAAGATTAGAGGAGCACCGCATGGCGGTTCAGCGAGAAGAACAGGCCTTCCTCGATGAGTTGGGCTGCAGGATCGGCAGATCCTGGAGGCGTTTTCAGGAAGCGGACGAGGTTCGGAGCGAAAAAAGAGACTGACCTTTAAATTACTCGGCGGAATTGTCGTTTGGGTGACCATATGGCTGATGAAGAAACCACACAGGAACTTGAGGCACCGGAAGAAGAGCCCAAGCAAAAGAAGAAACTAATCTTGTTCATCGGTGCCGCAGTAGCGTTTTTCATTCTGGCTTCGGCTGTGAACTACGTACACCTTAAGCTCACGTACGTTCCTCCGGAACCACAACCGGTGCTTGAACCCGTGGTTGTGGAGGACGAGGGCCCGATCCTCACCATAGATCTCAGCGATGAGCCGGAAGTCACCGATGAATATCTCGCCGAAGCCGTTTTTGATTCGGTGGAAGGAGCGGTGGGGGACAGCGCCACTTCTGTGGACAGCATCCAGGCGGTCATTGATGATCT
>CAZHMN010000001.1:26158-43811 GCA_964533705.1 uncultured bacterium | reverse complement strand
GCGAGGCTGAGCGAAGCCATTCTGAAGCCACTGGTTAGCGGTTGACATCGCAACGATTTCTTTGACTAAATAGGTTGCCGTGAGAGAGATAGGCTTAAAGAATCTATTCAGCACAAAAAGCAACCCTGGAAAACCCTTGTGTGGCCGGAAGCGGATCGCGCCAAAGGCACCAGGGGTCGAGTCGGTAAAATTCGCCGTCTTATTGCAGTGCAAACGTTCAACCGCAAATGGCGCTGTGCCGGTCGTCTCATCCAAAGTGTCCAGCCAAGCCGGCTTTCAGTCACAAAACAGGGCGCAAAAGGTGGTTGGCTTATGCCCGCCTAAATCTGGAGAGATATTCGTCTCAAAAATGTCGCGAGAGCCTTTGATCCTTAGCGGCTTCACCGGAGAGGAATCAGCAATAGCTAATATTCCGAAAGCACTTGACAATTCCAGGCCGTTTCTGCCCAATGTAATTTCATCAGAGGGAACGGGCGGCAAAACATCACTTAATCTGGTAGAAAATACGGCTTCGGTCGTGAAAACGGTTACGAAAGATGCGGCGTATTCGGATGGGAAACCGGCAGTTTCTGATGACCATTTACTGAAGGAATCCAAAATTACTAGGAACGCTGAAAACTCAGCGAGTTCACGAGCTAAAGTACGAGCGGATAGTACTGGAACAATCCAGAAGTCGCATATTCTAGCCAGCGCATTGAGGACGGATGGAGAACCGCTTATTAAAATTTCCCCGGTCTCTGCAACGGCGATCAAAGGCAAAGTCCAGGCTATCTCTGACCAAATTTCGGCTTCGGTCGTGAAAACGGTTACGAAGGATGCGGCGTATTCGGATGGGAAACCGACGGTTCCTGATGACGGTCCCCTGAAGGAATCTGGAAGGTCAAAGAGTACCAGCGAAACCTTAATTTCACGAGGTCCACTTAGAAGTGGTGATACCGGAGCAACCGAAAATCACCGGGCTCAGACCAGAGTATTAGGGATTGATGGAGTGCTGCGTGAAAAGATTGCCGGGATAAGATTTATTCCCCCACAAAAAGGGTTAAAAGCTGCACCAGAATGGGGAATTCAGAACAGCATGGGCTTTGACGACGCTCATAAGTCAAAAAAGCATGATTTCGTAAAGAGGGGAATCTTTGTCAGATTGGGAGGAAGGGAATTATCGCAATTTGGACGGAGAATGGTCAACTTTACGACGCCCGAAGAAGGATCACTTTTGGGAAAGAGCGAACCATCGCATAATCAGATGAGACAACCCCTTCCCGAGCTCCGAGAGATTACCAGCCGGCAATTCAGGACGACTCCATTTCCGCTATCAAGTGAAGGACTTCTGGAAAGCCTAAAAGGCGATCGGACTCTCGCCGATGCGAGGAACATGGGTGACATGGTCACCGACCAGCCTAAGGAATCAATGGGAGAACCGAAAAGCGGAAATGCTACACCCGTAAACGATCCCAAAGAGTTAAAGTCTCCCCAGGAGATTACCACCCCGGGAAAGCAGGTCAAGGGGGGGGCGAAAAATTCGGAGGATTCGAAGTCTGAAGTGCTAGTCCAGGATGTTCTCAAACCCAAGAAGAAGGGAGACTGGATTGAAGAGGGGAAACCGCTTAGCGCCAAAATCCAGGAGTCTTCAGGAAAACTACAGGGGAATACTGCTGCAGTTAGAAACCTTACGACGAATAAACCGTTTTCGCTGGAAGGCGAAATTGAGCGCATAGCGACGATAAAAAGCCTGGTTGACAAGATCCGGGGTAGAGCTCAATTGCTGAAAAGCGGTGAAACCGCCGTTTTCGAGGCGCGTCTGAATCCACCCAAGCTGGGCGTCGTTCAGATACAATTGGAAGTGCAGGGCGACCAGATGCGGCTGACGTTCGCGGCGGAACGTCCCGAAGCGGTCGCGGCTTTGCAGGAAGCTCGCGGTGAACTGGCATCGCTCGTCAACCAGCAAGGTTATACCCTGGCGCACTGCGACATTGGGAGTCGTTTCGCGCAAAGCAGGTGGACGGAATCCGGGCAAGGGATTTATCCCAACCGGCGCAGTTTCGATGAAAATGCGATGGAAGATGGGGATTCTTCGGCGCTTGAGGATCAAAAGGATCATCGCCGTTCACTGAATTTAGGTTATAATACAATGGATTTGGTAGCATAATAAAAAAATAGAGAGGAGGTGAGGGAAAATGAGTTCGACAATCGGCGGGATCAGCGGTGTCGGTATGAATATCACCGATACGGTCTCTGGTTCCAACAGCAAGCTTGACCAGATGGACTTCCTGAAACTTCTGATGATCCAGCTATCCTACCAGGATCCTCTGAATCCGATGGACAGCGCGCAATTCTCAGCTCAGCTGGCAGAATTCAGTCAGTTGGAACAGCTCACTCTGATGAACGAAAATCTGGATTACGCCATGCAGACCAATCTAGTTCTGGCGCAGTCCGTCAACAATACCATGGCCGCAACGATGATCGGCCAGGACGTGTTGGCGTATGGCAACGAGGTGGAACTGGAAGAAGGTGAAGAGGCAACGCTGAACTATAATCTATCCGCATCAGCGCAGACCGTCACCATCACTATCAAGGATGAAGCGGGGGTGACTGTACGCACCATCGAGGTTGGAGCCCAGTCATCAGACGACCAGCAGGTGGTTTGGGACGGATTGGACGATGACGGCGACGAGCTACCAGCGGGGGTGTACACCTTCAACGTCAGCGCTGAAACGAGTTCGGGAACCACTGTCCAAGCGACCACCTACACGGCCGGAACGATTAACGGGGTTTCTTACGTTGACGGCATGGCACAATTCCTGGTCGGCTCCATGCAAATATCCCTCGGTGACGTTTACAAGATCCTGAGTGGATAATGACAATCCAATTTTGGAAAGGGGGTGAAAAGTGATGGTCGATTTAAGGCGAATCGAGGACCTGCCACCACTTCAGCAAGAAGTTACCCAAAAGGGGAAGGCCGGCGCAGCGGATAAGACCGAATTCAATCGCTTGTTAAAGCAGGCGCGGGAGAGTGCCGGTGAGCTTCGATTTTCAGCACATGCCCTTGAGCGCATGTCACAGCGGGGTATAGAGCTTTCCCCTGACGACTTAGAGAAGGTCAAGGGTGCCGTTCAGACGGCAGCCGAGAAGGGATCGCGGTCCAGCCTGGTTTTATTGGACGAACGGGCCTTTATCATTTCCGTGGCGAATCGCACCGTGGTCACGGCACTGGATGGGGAAGGTCTCAAGGATCAGGTGGTAACTGAGATTGATTCCGCGGTCATTATTTAATGGGGATGCACCAGTAACGATGAAAACAAACCAGACACGAATTAATCACCGGACGGATTGGCTGTATCATTGCACAGGGCTGGACCTCTTCCTGAGGGGGCCCCGGCGCTGCCGAACGACAGAAGCGGCGCTTATCCCGACACAGCCGGGATCCGTCCCTAAAATCGGGAGGATGGAATTATGATGCGTTCATTGTACTCCGGGGTATCCGGCCTTCAAAACCATCAGCTTATGCTGGATATCATCGGTAACAACATCGCCAACGTCAATACCGTCGGTTTCAAGTCGAGCCGGGCGTCTTTCGCCGAGATGCTGGCGCAAACGCTGCAATCGGCCTCAGGTCCAACGAACGGCTTCGGCGGGCGCAATCCCATGCAGGTCGGTTTGGGACTGAAGCTCATGTCGGTTGACACTCAGTTCCAGCAAGGGGGACTTGAGACCACCGGCAATTACACCGATCTGGCCATTCAGGGAGACGGTTTCTTCGTCGTATCCGATGGAGAGCAGAGATACTTCACGCGCTCGGGAGCTTTCAACATCGATGCCGACGGTTATCTGACGGCTCAGGGTGGAACCCTGAGGGTTCAAGGCTACATGGCCAATCAAATGGGAATCATTGACAATAACCTGACGCCGCATGACATTCAGATTCCCTTCAACATGAAGGCGCCTGCCAGCGCTACGTCGGAAATCAGCCTGTACTGCAATCTGAACGCTGAGGCGACTGATTCCGAGGCGAGTCTCGTTGATGCAGGGACGACCGGTGTAACGACGGTTTCGGGAGAAGCTATTAATGGCGCCGGTGGGACTCATGTCGTCACGATTACGGGGAGCAACGCTGTCCAGGGTTACGGCCTCGGAGCCAACACCTGGTCTGCCGGTGGATTGCAATTGGATGATACGCTGGATAACTTCGTGGGCATCGCCGATTTCGATAACTTCGAAATCACGGTTGATGGAGATACCACCTACCAGATTACCGGTCTGAGTGGCGATACCACCGTTGCACAGTTGATCGAGGCGATCAACAGCCAGACTTCCGGAATCACGGCCTCATTGGAAAGCGGCGAGATCAAGCTCGTGCGAGACTATTACGGAGCCAGCACCAGCATCACAATGAGTGGCGACGTTTACGACGAGGTGTTCGGCGGCGACGCGCATTGGTTGGATCCCACGCCAGGCACGGGCTGGGTGGACGGCATTGACTCGGATTTGGCAGCGGTGGATGTGTTCACTCCTTCGAATGGGGGGAGTTCCATAACCACCAACCTCACCATCGAGGCAGACGAGGCGACGGGACTGATGACCAATATCGTCGGCCTGGGAGGGGGTGGCGTGACCATCTATGCGCCTCCTGACTCCAATGATCCGTTGGGAGGTGGTCTGGCAGCCGGAACCCTGCAAGTGGACACGGAGGACACCACCCATACCACCTCGATTATCACCTACGATTCGCTGGGTGGTCAACACGTTCTGGACGTCACTTTCACGAAGACGGCGACAGCGAATACCTGGCTTTGGGAGGTCAACGTCGAGGAACCGGCTCAAGTAATCAGCGGCAATACCGGAAGCGTGACCTTCAAGGACGATGGCTCTCTGGATTCCTTCAACTTTGATGACGGATCGCTGTCCTTCTCCTTTGACCCCAACAATGGGGCGGAGTCAACCATCAGCATCGATCTGAATGCGGGAACCGTTGGAGGGGTGGACGGTATCACCCAGTTTGCCAGCCCGACGACCACCATTGTGCAGAGCCAGAATGGTTACGGTATGGGCGATCTGATCGACATCTCCATTGATGCGAACGGCGCCATCTTAGGGGCCTTCAGCAACGATCAGATCATCACCCTGGCCCAGATCGTTCTCGCCGATTTCAACAATCCCCAGGGATTGCTGAAAGACGGCAATAATCTCTACCGCCTCAGCGCCAATTCAGGAGATCCCGTTTTCGGCCAGGCCCAGGTTAATATGGGATCGTCGATTTATTCGGGATACGTGGAAATGTCCAACGTTGACCTTTCCAAGGAATTCGCCGAGATGATCATCGCGCAGCGAGGTTTTCAGGCTTCAGCGAGGGTCATCACCACGTCGGATTATCTTCTGGATGAGGTCGTTCGTTTGAAGCGGTAAACTAAGCAATGTCCGGCGGGGGAAACCCCGCCGGACCGCCCGTTAGCTATGCGGTGGTTCAGATGATAGAACTGACTAAACTTAACGGCGGTAAACTGGTCGTCAACAGCGATCTAATCGAATTTGTGGAAGTCTTGCCCGACAGTTTGATCACGCTGACGACGGGGAAGAAGATCATGGTGCAGGAGAAAATCCCTGAAATTATCGCCGCCGTTATAGAATTTCGCAGGCGCATTTACGCTGGTCGGAAAGATTCAGAAGTACTAACAAGAGATAAGTCCGAGGCAACCGTAGCGAAGGTAGAAAAGAAGAAGGGGAAACAAAACACTCCTTGACTTTTTCGGCGGCGCCTTGGATTGTAATAGAGCAACCGATGCCTTCAGCCAAAATTAGCAAGCTGACAAAGCCTTGAGCATCTTCACCAGTCATGAGGTTTGAGCAAATGAAGGACAAAATCGTGAAAATCGCCGTTCCGGTTGTGGCGGTGATCGTCATGGTGTTCGCTTCGCGCGTTTTGGTCCAGAAGCTATTCTTCGCGCCTAACAGCCAAGAGGTTTCTGCCGCAGAGGCGAGCAGTCATAAGGGGCAGGGCGGTGAGCATGGCGGTGGAGAGGGAAGCGGTTATGGCTTCTACATGATCAAGGATCTGATTATCAACCCGGCGAATTCGGGAGGAAGACGCCATCTCATGGTCACTCTGGGGCTGGAATGCCATAGCGCAGCCGTCCAAGAAGAATTGGCGATGAAAGATCCCCAGATTCGCGATAATCTGATTACGCTGCTGGCGGGCCAGGAAATCGGTATCCTGGCGGACATCAGCTACCGGGAAAAAATCCGAAAATCGCTGCTTAAGGCTATTAATTACTACCTGAAAGAAGGCAAGGTTGAAAAGCTCTATTTCGTGGAGTACGTTTTCCAGTAAATCCGATCAGAACGACTGAAATTACAGACCGTCCATCGCATAGTCAATCGGCCAAACGGGCGAACCGATGAATAAAATCCTCTCTCAAGAAGAGATCGAGGCGCTGCTTTCCAACGTCTCGAAAACGTCAGAATTCGATGCTGCTGACGCAGTCGAAAACGGCAGAGATTTTCACGTTTACGATTTCAAGCACCCCGACCGGATTTCAAAAGATCAGATCCGATCTCTGCGGACCATCCACGAGAACTTCTCCAGGCTTTTGGCCACCTATCTCTCCACCGTCCTGCGGGCTATGGTTGATATTAACCTGCTCTCCATTGACCAGGTTACCTATTCCGAATACACCATGTCCCTCTCCACCCCGGCTTCCATATACGTTCTCCACAGTGAAACTCTGGACGGCAAATTGATTATGGAACTGTCGCCCGCGCTGCTCCTTTTTCTTGTTGATCGCCTTCTGGGGGGAGCCGGAGAGACGGAGATGGAGCCCAGGGAAATTACGATTATCGAGCAAAACGTAGTGCGGAATATCATCAATAATATGATTGAGATTTTAAATGAGGTCTGGAGTCAGGCGGTTGATATTAAATGTAAGTATCATTCATTCGAGACCGATCCGCAGTTCGTTCAAATCGCCCGTTCATCCGATACGATAGCGGTCATTTTCATTGAAGTAAAAGTCAAGGGCCTGAGCTATCAGATGAACGTATGCATTCCCTACTACATTTTAGAGCCGATTTTGCATAAACTTTCCAGCCAGGCTGTTATTGGTGCTCCGAGAAAGCTTGAAGAAAGTGATCGGGTCGTGCTGAACCAGAGTTTGAAAGCCGCTCGGCTGCCGGTGGTGGCTCAATTAGCCAAAGCTCGCATCACCATCCGCGATTTTCTTTCCTTTCAGCGTGATGACGTTATCAAGATAGAGGCGAAGACCGAAGATGAATTAGCCGTTTTAGTGGGTGGGAAAGTGAAGTTTATGGCGGTACCGGGGAAAAGAGGGCGTCGGCGCGCTGTACGAATCACCCGGATTGTTTCTGCCTTGGATCAAGTTTTTTACCAATGATACAACTGGCTTCATCCGGGTAACCATTATTTTTGCCAGGATGACCATCGGGATTATGCAATCTACGTTTTAGGTAATAACTAAATAGAAGTGCAACCCACGAACAAGTGGGAGGTAACGTGAATAAGCAAAGTTTAATGGAAGACCAGATCAGGGTGTTAGAGCCCGCTATGGGGAGTCTTGGCGCTGCTTTGGAGACAACCTTCAAGCGCCCGACAGAAGTGCAGATGGGAGAACTCCATCCGGTCGATTCGGAAGAACTTCAGTCTGATTACTCCGAAGAACTGGTCATCGCCACAGCGAGGTTCGCAGAAGGTCTTTCTGATGAGATCGCTTTTCTCGTCAGCCCCGATACGGCAGCTGTCTGGGGGAATTTAGTACTCGAGGGTGAAGGTGAGGCAGAGTTTTCACCTGAAAAGCATCTTGACCCTGTCGCCGAGTTGCTGAATCAACTGGACGGGGCGCTGTGCCAGTATCTCACCGAGCGGTGTGGCTCACCCGTTAAGCTGGAACCGGTTGAAGCGAAGTTGGGATCGGTGGTAGATCATATTGATAAGTGGATATCCTGCTTCAGAGCCGATCTTGTCGTAAAAGTTGAAGGGTCTGATGAATCAAAGATGACTCTGCTGCTTTCCTCGCAAACGGTGGATGATCTGGGGAAATATGCAGATGAAGGCAGTGGTACGTTCGAGGATCGCCCTCCGCCTGCCGTACTTGATGAGGAAATGGATAAGATGGAAAATCTTGACGGCGATGCAGCTCCAGAGGTTCGCCCGGCTCGCTTCGAAGACTTTGGCGCCACAGATGGCGGCGGTTCTCATTCACCACAACAGATCGACGCGCTCATGGATCTGGAGCTGCCCGTGATTATCGAGCTGGGGCGCACTTCCATGTTCATCCGGGACATTCTGGAGTTAAGTCCCGGGTCGATCGTGGAATTAAACAAGCTTTCAGGTGAACCTGTTGATCTCTACATCAATGACAAAAAGTTCGCTCAGGGTGAAGTGGTCGTGATTGATGAGAACTTCGGTATACGCATCACCGATCTCGTGAGGGTCGAAGATCGCATTCGCACACTGAAATGAAACATCTGAGAAAAACTTCAGCAGTAGCCGTTTTCCTGGTATGTGCTTCGACACAAGCTCTCGCCGGTGAGGGCGATCAGGGGCCCAATTTATTCGCTTCTTCGCTAAAGACCTTAGGAGCGTTGATTCTCGTCCTGGCGTTGGTCTTAGTCGCTGCCTGGGCGGCGCGGCGTTACCTGCATTTTTTGCCCCAGGGAGCATCCAAAGGAGACGATATTCGCATTCTTTCCGTCAAGGCGCTGGGCCCAAAGAGATCCATACACTTGCTCGAAGTAGAGGGTGAGAAGATCCTGATCGGAACATCCGAAAATGGGGTAACCCTTTTAAAGGACTTCGGCTCAAATGCGCGTGGGAAATGATGATCTTCTGCTTTCACAAAGAGGAACGTTTTCCATCGCGGGAAGCCCACGGCAGCATGTTGCTGAGCGGGAAGGGAATCTGTGCTCGGGGGAGAATGCTATTTTAAATAGACATAGCTTGTGGTGAAGCTTGCGTTCTCGAATGAGCTCCATGAATGACTTACCGGGAGCTCTTAGAAATCATTTAGTTGGGGCCCGAAGGACGTTGTCATGCCGAATGCAGTAGTCAAAGTAGAGCTGAGCCCTTCAGGGATGAAGGCATTTGTAACCGTTCGCGTTAAGCCCCACGGAGAGCTTAAGGATTCTGCGGTTCGACTGACAACTGAGGATATTCTCACGGCACTGTCCAAGGCGGGTGTCATCTTGGGAATCGACGAAGAGGCCGTCAAAGCGATAATCGCCGAAAAAAAATGGGGGGAGAAGACCGCTGTAGCCTATGGCATTGAGGCCATAAATGGTGAAGACGGTCACGTGGAATATCTATTTAATACGGAGCAGAAACCTCGCCCCAAGGAGCTGGAAGACGGCAGGGTGGACTATCGCGAGATTGGTCTGGTAAGTTTCATAAAAAAAGATACACCATTGGCCAAAAGAATCCCTGCTCAAAAGGGAAAACCCGGGATGACGGTTCGGGGTGATACTCTGCCGGGCAGAGATGGTCAAGAGGTTTTCATAAAGGCCGGGCTGAACACCTATTTTCCCGAGGGTGATGACACCGAGCTGCGGGCGGCGATATCAGGGTCGGTTTCTCTGCGGGGTGGATTAGTGCACGTGGAGAGTAGCTTATTGTTGAAGGATGGTGTAAATTTCGGCACCGGAAATGTGGATTTTCAGGGGGACGTCGTCGTTCACGGAGATATCATATCAGGCTTTACGGTTAAATCGGGTGGTAAAATTGAAGTCACCGGAGTAGTGGAAGACGCATATTTGGAAGCAGAAGGTGATGTTTTGATTAAAGGTGGATTTAATGGATCCGGGCGCGGGGTGATTCGGGCGAAAGGAGACGTCTATCTCAAATTCGTCGAAAATCAGTCCATAGAGGCTGAGGGATCTGTTAACATTGGAGAGTCCAGCATCAATGCATGGATTACCGCCGGGGATCGAATTGAGCTTTCCACGGGCTGCGGGACCGTTATTGGCGGACATTTGCGGGCTATGAATGAGATCGCCGTAAAAGTGCTTGGAAATGCCCAGTGTACGACGACGACGGTTGAAATCGTGGGTGATACTACAGAATTTGACAACAAGCACAATTCATTGACTGAACAGCTTGATGCGTGCAAGGAGCAGATCGAAAAAGTCAAAAGAGCTTTATCCATTCTCCAGCATCAGAAAGTTGAGAATCCGGAAAACGATCCCCGGCTTCTGGCGAAAATTCAGAATTATCAGGATCAGCTTTACGAGCTCAATAAGACAGAGGAAACTCTAAGAGCTGAGATCACCAAGCTTGAAGTTTCCAGAGTGGGCTTGGGTAACATTATTGTCATGCGAAAGGTGTATCCTGGAGCGGAGATCATCATCGGTGGTGCAGAATTGAAGGTGCTGGATGAATCAAATAAGGCTACATTTGAGCGGCTTGGCTTCGAGGTGGTTGATGTTTCCGATAAGAGTCTTGCTTCAATCTGAAAATTTACCAGGCGAAGAAAAGCAATTACTTTCTGAAACCCGCATTGAAGCTTGTGCAACAGGCCTTCTGTTCTCGCTATCAGGAGTCAACTTTTGAGTCGGGAATTCCGCAATATAGAATTTTGGCGATCTGACCAGAACCGTCCCCGTATGAAGTCCGCGAGGGCCATTCGACTGGTTTTTTTGGTCCTTGGTGTTTTGTTGCTGATTCATCCGGCTCAGGCGCAAACCGTGCTGCCGAAAATAACAATTGGCGTGGATCAGGCAGCCAATCCCCAAGACCTGGCCGTGACGATTCAGGTTCTCCTGATGTTCACCATCCTGGCTCTGGCACCCTCCATTGTCGTGATGATGACCTCATTTACCCGTATCATCATCGTGCTCCATTTTCTGCGTCAGGCGATGGCCACCCAATCAGTACCGCCCAATCAGGTGGTGATCGGTTTGGCTTTGTTCTTGACCTTTTTCATTATGAGTCCGACCATCAATCGCATTTACGATGAGAGTTGGCTGCCACTCCAGAATCAGGAAATAAACACAATGGAGGCATTGGATAAGGCGGGTAATGAAATCAAGAAATTCATGCTGGCTCAGACGCGCGAAAAAGACCTGGCTCTATTCGTCAGCATGGCTGATCTGCAAAAACCCCAAACAGCCCAGGATCTTCCCTTGAAAGTCGTTATACCGGGCTTCATTATCAGCGAGTTGCGCATCGGTTTTCAGATCGGGTTTCTGCTCTATCTACCCTTCCTCATCATTGACATGGTCATCGCCTCGGTATTGATGTCCATGGGAATGTTAATGCTCCCACCGATCATGGTCAGTCTGCCTTTTAAACTCCTCCTCTTCGTTTTGGTGGACGGTTGGTACTTGATAATTCAATCGGTAGTCCAGAGTTTTATGGGGGTTCCATGACACAGCAAATGGCCATTGAAATCTGCAAGAATGCCGTATGGACTGCACTGTTCGTGGCAGCTCCGATGCTCATAGCTGGTCTAGTTGTGGGTATTTCGGTCTCTCTCTTTCAATCCGTAACGCAGATTCAGGAGATGACGCTGACGTTTATTCCGAAAATCCTGGCCGTCGTCACGGTAGCTATTCTGGCATTGCCCTGGATCATAAACGTACTCCTCAGCTACACCACGGAAACGTTCGGCTTGATCTCATTAATTCATTGAAATTTCACCTAATTGACCAGAGACAACCTAAATCGTTAACAGGGTAAATGGCTACAAAGAGAAACATGACCAAGGATCCACTGATCGCGGGTGCGCTAAACCACAAGATCCTCATCATTGATGATGATCCCAATATCGTTAACGTCCTCGAGCAAGCGCTGCAATTTGAGGGCTACTCCACCCGTTCCGCGCTGAGCAGCGAAGAGGGTTTGAAACTCTTCGCTGAAGAGGGCGAATTCGACATCGTCATCACCGATCTGATGATGCCGGGTTTGAGTGGAATTGAATTGCTGGAGCATATCAAGAACCTTGATCCCAACTGCCAGGTATTGGTACTGACCGGATTCGGGTCGAACGATACCGCGGTGGAGGCCTTGAAGAAGGGGGCTTACGATTACTTGAAGAAGCCCACCAATATCGAGGAGCTCTTCATCGCCGTCGCCAAGGCGATCGAAAAGAAGAAGCTCACCCTGGCCAGTCTCAATTACCAGATGGAATTGGAGAAGCGGGTTGAAGAACGCTCTTCGGAACTATTAAGAACGCAGAAATTCCTGCACTCCGTGCTGGAAAGCTCCACCGAGTACTTCATTATCGCCACCGATGATAAGGGGGAAATCACGCTGTTCAACAGCGGGGCAGAACGGCTGTTCGGGTATGATCGCACGGAAGTCGAGGGGAAGAAACCCATCCTGTTTCTCTCCGGCCTGAGCAAGGATGGGAAGCCTGAGGATTTGGATGAATTCCTGAAAGATGGAATGATAGACAAATCCCAGACAATCGTCAATCGCAATAATGATGAAATTCCCATCACTTTAACCGTTACACCCATTAAGAATGAGGAAGAAAAGATAACCGGCTACATCTGGATCGGTAAGGACATCACCGAACGGCTGGCCATGCAAGCCAAGCTGGAAGAGTACGCCCAGAATCTGGAGAAACGAGTCGAAGAACGCACCAAAGAGCTCATGGGACAGAATATAAGGCTTGAGAAGGCTCTGCAGCAGTTGAAGGAAGCTCAGGTACAACTATTGCAGGCAGAGAAAATGGCTTCCCTGGGTCAGCTTTCCGCCGGCGTCGCCCACGAGATCAATAATCCCATCGGCTTCGTTAATTCCAATCTAAATACCCTGAAAAAATACATGAAGAATATCAAGGACTATTCCCATGGCGTGGATCGCGTTCTGTCCGGTGGGGATTCGGCTTCAATCGAAGAATTGGCCAGGTTGAAACGCAATAAGAAGATAGATTTTATTTTAGACGACGTGGCTTCCGTCATTGATGAGTCTCTGGAGGGGACCGAAAGGGTAAAAACCATTGTTCACGATCTGAAGAGCTTTTCCTACCAGGATCGAGAAGACCTGCTCCCCTACGACCTGAATAAGGGAATCAAATCCACCCTGAATATCGTCTGGAATGAACTGAAATATAAAGCTGAAGTCATAGAAGAATTAGCCGAACTTCCACCGGTAAAATGTTATCCACAGCAGATTAACCAGGTCATCATGAATCTGTTGGTCAACGCCTCTCAAGCCATCGAGGAGGAAGGCAAAATCACGGTGCGAACTCTTCAACAAGACGGCGAAGTCATCGTTGAAATCGGAGATAACGGTTCCGGGATAGATCCAGAAAATCTGCCCAAGATTTTTGAGCCGTTTTTTACCACAAAGGAGTGCGGGAAGGGCACCGGTTTGGGGCTTTCCATAAGCTATAGCATTATTGAAAGGCATGGTGGTAGCATCGAGGTTAAAAGCGAAGTTGGAAAGGGCTCTACTTTCAGGATTCACCTCCCAATAGAAGGGCCCCAAGGTGCTTCAGAGGAAGAACGTTCGGAAGAAACTGTGCTGGTAGGATGAATTTAGCTCCGTTATTGGATCAAGCGCTACTGTGGGCACTGGTGTTTATCAGAATCATCATGGCCCTGGCCGTTATGCCGGTTTTCGGTTATAAGGGCGTGAGCGTCACCATCAAGGTTGGACTGGCGGCGGTCATATCCTTTTTGATTTTGCCCGGGGTTAAGAATCCAGCCGTGCTGCATGGGGCCAATTCGGGTTTGATCCTGTTCATCGCTCTGGCTCTACCCGAGATCGTGACGGGGATTTTGGTCGGCATGGTTACCCACTTTATTTTTTACGGCGTCCAGCTTTCCGGCCAGTATCTGGGCATCCAGATTGGTTTCGGTATCGTCAGCGTCGTTGACCCGCAGACCGAATCGCAGGTATCCATTATCGCGCAACTTCAGTATCTCTTCGCAATGCTCATCTTTCTCAGTTTTAACGGGCACCATTTTTTACTCTCTGGCTTGCAGAGGACCTTCCATACCGTTCCTGTCGGCGGATTACAGCTCCCCTCAGAATTGGTCGTCGTCTTCGTCAAGCTGATGGGGGATCTTTTCGTCGCTGGAGTGAAGATCGCCGCGCCGGTCATGGCGGCGCTGTTCTTATCCGAAGTGGCCTTGGGAATTGTGGCTCGAACCGTTCCTCAGATGAACGTATTCATCGTGGGATTTCCGTTGAAAATCGGGGTGGGGTTGCTGGCCTTGGCGCTCTCCTGGCCCTTGTTCGTTTATG
Organism: uncultured bacterium; assembly: GCA_964533705.1. Taxonomy (GTDB): domain Bacteria; phylum Electryoneota; class B3-LCP; order B3-LCP; family B3-LCP; genus CAZHMN01. Next base: position 29,614 of record CAZHMN010000001.1, on the reverse strand, counting down.
TTTTAGAGCTGCTCTGGGGCAATTTCCAGAATGATTGGATTCGGTTTATCGGACTGATCGGTCCCTGACGGGCGTGAATGTAAGAACACGGTATTAGAAAGCTAAATGCACTGATCTATGGCTGAGTCGAAGGAATCCTTTCAAGAGAAAACCGAAGAGCCAACCTCGAAGCGGAAGTCGGAAACGCGCAAGGAAGGCAATGTCGCCAAATCCATGGAGATCAATTCCGCCGTCATCCTGCTCACCGGATTAGTGACGTTGACCCTATTCGGAGGCGCCATGATGTCGCGCATGTGCGAAGTGGATCGCTTTCTCTTCAGCCAGATAGGGCAAATTCAGTTGGCACCGGATCTTTTGCAGGGCTATTTATTTAGCGGATTTAAGGTCTTTATATTGATTTTGGCGCCGGTTATGTTACCTATCGTTTTGGTGGGGATCGCCGCTAATGTGCTTCAATTCGGTTTTCTATTCACGCTGAAAGCCATAAAACCCAAGCCGAGCAAATTAAATCCGGCTCAGGGCATCAAGAAATTATTTTCCAAAAGGTCCCTATTCGAATTGATTAAGAACATTCTAAAGATCATCATTGTCGGCTGGGTTGGATATCTTGTGGTCGCCAGTCTGGCTGATGAGATGATCCCACTGATGGATCATACTCCCTGGGTGATTTTTTTCTGGATCTGCAGGGGGGCTGTGAAAGTCGGATTTTATACGGTTTTTGTCCTGTTTATTTTAGCCATTATCGATTTAGTTTACCAGCGCTGGCAACATCATCAGGAACTGAAGATGACCAAGCAGGAAGTCAAGGATGAAGCCAAGCAGTCGGAAGGGGATCCCAAGGTTAAGGCCAAGGTCAGGCAGATCCAGCTCAAGACGGCGTTACAGCGGATGATGAAGAGCGTCCCCACTGCCGACGTGGTTATCACCAATCCGACGGAGATAGCGGTTGCACTGCTTTACGATCAGGAAAAGATGAGCGCTCCGACGGTGGTGGCCAAGGGCAAGCGTTTGATCGCTCAACGCATCCGCCAGATTGCTCTTGAAAATGACGTTCCCATCATGGAAAATCCGCCAGTGGCGCGAGAATTGTTCAAATCGGTGGACATCGGGCAGGAAATCCCTGGCAATTTATACCAGGTTGTGGCGGAAATTCTGGCCTATGTTTACCAATTGCAGGATGAAAAAGCGGGAATTTACAGGGCGTAAGCACCCTTAAGTCCTAAGTTAGAGGGGCATATTCCTTGCATGCGTTGATGTCAAGCCGTAAGGCTCTCACGAGCCGTCAGGCTCTTACGAGTCTCATTTAGGAATCATTGCGATATGGATCAATTTGCTAGCGTAAATCCTTATGCAGGGCGGATCGCCAACCGAAGTGACATCCTCTTAGCGGTCGGAGTAATCGGGATACTGGTCGTCATGATCATTCCCATTCCGACCTTCATGCTGGATTTGCTGTTGGCTCTCAATATTACCCTGGCTGTGGTCATCATCATGGTGGCGATGTACACCAAGGACGCGCTGGCTTTTTCGGTCTTTCCCGGGCTACTTTTGGTGGTCACTCTCTTTCGCCTGTCATTGAACGTCGCTTCCACCCGGCTTATTCTGGGCCAGGGTTTCGCCGGTACGATCATACAGGCTTTCGGCAATTACGTTGTTTCCGGCAATTATGTCGTCGGTCTGGTCATCTTTTTGGTTCTGGTGTTGATCAATTTTATCGTCATCACCAAGGGATCGGGGCGCATCGCCGAAGTGGCCGCCCGGTTCACTCTGGACGCTATGCCCGGCAAGCAGATGGCCATTGACGCCGATTTGAACAACGGATTGATAGACGAGGAGGAGGCCAAATTCAGGCGCGAAGTCATCACCCGGGAAGCGGACTTCTACGGGGCGATGGACGGCGCCTCGAAGTTCGTGCGGGGCGATGCCATGGCCGGGCTTTTAATCACCGGCATAAATATCATCGGCGGATTGATTATCGGCATACTCCAGCTTGACATGAGCGCCGGCGAAGCGCTTTCTACCTATACATTGTTGACCGTCGGCGATGGGCTGGTGGCTCAGATTCCCGCATTGATTATCTCTACCTCTGCGGGCATCATCGTGTCGAGGGCCGCTTCCGAATCCAACCTCGGCACCGACATTACCACACAGTTACTACAGCAACCCCGCCCACTGTTTATCGCCAGCGGAGTGCTGGCCTTCTTCGCCTTAGTTCCGGGTTTGCCTACGCTACCGTTTCTGGTCCTGTCAGCGATTTCGGGTTTTTTCGGCTACCAACTCAGCAGTGCGGAGCGGGCACAAAAGCAGGAAAAAAAGGCTGCCGAAGCCAAGTCCAAAGCGCGGCAAGAACCGGAGCGCATCGAAGATTACCTCACCGTTGATCCTCTGGAACTGGAGATCGGCTACGGGTTGATCCCCTTGGTGGACAGCGAAGGGGACGGCGATTTGCTGGGCCGCATCACCCTGATCCGCAAGCAGCAAGCTCTATCGTTGGGCATCATCATTCCGCCCATACGGATTCGGGATAATATCCGGATAAGGCCTCAAAGCTACGTGATCAAGATACGGGGGAACGCGGTGGCATCGGGGGAACTTCACATGGGACATTACATGGCGTTGGATCCGGGGACGGCGAAGGGTGAGATCGGGGGGATATCGGCGAAGGAACCGACGTATGGTCTGCCGGCGGTCTGGGTGCCGGTAAAGGCGAAAGAGCAGGCGGAGAAGAAGGGATACACGGTGGTTGAACCGGCGGCGGTATTAGCGACTCATTTAGTTGAAGTTCTGAAACAGAACGCCTATAAAATCCTGAGTCGTGAAGACACGAAGGTCCTGGTGGAGAATTTCAGGAAACACAACGCCACGGTGGTGGAAGAGTTAATCCCGAACCTGATGACATACGGGGGGGTTCATAAGGTTCTTCAAAAGTTACTCAGAGAGAGCGTGCCGATCAGGGACTTAGGCACCATCCTTGAGACGTTGGCGGATTATTCCAGCTTGACGAAAGATACGGATATTCTGACGGAGTATGTCCGCTATGCCCTCTCACCGACGATCACGAACAAGTATCAGGATGAAGACGGCAAGATCTACGCATTAACGCTGGATCCGGCCTTAGAAAAGGCGATTTCGGAGGAGGCGAGTCGCCAGCAAGGCTCTAAACACGCCGCGCTGGCGTTGCCGCCGCAGACATTGAACCAGATCTATCAACAGTTGAATCAGTTTGTTCAGGAGATGCAGTCACAGGGGCGGGTTCCCATCCTGATTTGCTCGCCAACGATACGGGCGATCATGAGGAGGCTGGTTGAGCCGGTCCTCCCACAACTTTCGGTGATCTCTTATGGTGAATTGCTGGTGAACGTGGAGGTGGAATCCATAGGGATGGTGAAGGTTGACAGCAAAGCAGTAGAAGCCTCTGCGGCGTGAGGCCGATATTGATTTAGGGCTTGATAAATC
>CAZHMN010000001.1:0-26058 GCA_964533705.1 uncultured bacterium | reverse complement strand
AGCAGTAGAAGCCTCTGCGGCGTGAGGCCGATATTGATTTAGGGCTTGATAAATCAAGCCCCTACGTAAATCAAGCCCCTACGTAAATCGAGCCATTAGGTAAATCAAGCCATTACGGGGATAAATCGAGCCCCTACGGGTTCCCGCCAGGATTGAAGCGAAGCGATTCCTGGTCGTGAGACTCTTACGAGCTGATTCGAAGTCTTTAAAAAGAGAGATTAAATAAATGCTGAACAGGGTAAAAAAAGGCAAGGGATAAAGGCGTAGGCCCCCTTAAGCGGCCTGACAGGATAGTTAATCAGAACAGTTCGGAGACATCTGTGAACTTACAGTCACAAAATTACGCTCGAACCCAGCATAGTCTTGCGAATATTACAAGGCGGGGGGCAAGCCCCCGCGCGACAACGAGTGGACCCATGAAGATCAAGAAATTCAGCGCTCCCAGCATGAATGAATGCCTGATTCAAGTGAAAAAAGAACTGGGCGATAATGCAGTCATTCTGGACTCTCGCAAAGTCCGGCGGGGTGGGCCCTTCAGCTTTCTGTTAGATGACTTGATTGAGGTCACCGCCTCAACACCCGATCGAACTCCCCCACCGATCAGGAGGGGACGGGATTGGGCTCAATCAGCTCAAGAGGCCAAGGCGGGCGCTGCCAAGGCTGTTACTTCCGAGGAGTTCGAATTTCTATCTGACGAGATCCGGGGCTTGAAGGAGACCGTCCTGCAGATGGCCGACCATATGAAATTCGAAAAACTCCCCAGCCTGCCTCGCGAGCTTGAAACCCTCCATCGTAATCTGTTGGACAACGGGGTCGAAGCCGGCATTGCGAATACCATCACACAGGAGATGACGCTGAAGCTTAGTGGAGGCGAATTTGAAGACCGCCGGCTATTGGTGAAAACTCTTCGAGACCGGGTTGGTCGAGTGGTGAAAGCCGCTCCGACCACCATTGAAGGGAGCAGGCCCTGGGTGATTGCCTTGATCGGCCCGACGGGAGTGGGGAAGACGACGACGCTGGCGAAGATGGCCACGCATCCGGCCATCTTGGGGCGCAAGAGGGTCGCGCTGGTTTCAGCGGATACCTACCGGATTGCCGCGGTGGAACAACTGAAAACCTTCGCTTCGATCGCAGGAATCCCCATGGAAGCGGTTTACCGCCCGCCGGACATCCGCAGATCCATCGAACGTTTCAGGGATCGGGACGTTATCCTGATTGATACGGCAGGTCGCAGCCAGAACAACCGGGATCAGTTGAATGACCTGGTTGCTTTCATGGAGTACGCCAAACCTGACGAAGTTCACTTAGTTCTCTCCGTTTCGACGCGGTTGGATGACCAGTTGGACGTCATCAACAAATTCAAAGCTGCCGGAGCCCAGCGCTTGCTGTTCACCAAGCTGGACGAGACCACCAACTTCGGTATGATTTTGAACGTCTGCTTCCACGAACGCAAGCCGATTTCCCTGTTGACTTGCGGCCAGAATGTGCCGGACGACATCATCGCGCCAAACCAACGGCAGATCGTCCGCCTGGTCAGCGAAAAAAGGTTTTTCCGGGAGGTTCTCCTGCAGGAAGTAGGGACGCAGCGCGCTATGCCCCTACGCTGAGGTCCGTATAAAAAGCAATATAAAAGGAACAAAGGAACAAAGGAACAAAGGGTCAAAGGAACACTCGTAAGAGAATCACGACTTGGGCGTAAGCGCCTTTAAGTGGAATATCTTCATATGATTAATGACCAAGCTGCGAGTCTCAGAGATCTGTCAAAGTTAAAAAGACGCACTGAGAAACACTTGAAACCCGTTCGTCGTATTGCCGTGACATCGGGCAAGGGGGGAGTGGGAAAGTCCAATTTCAGTTTGAACTTGGGAATTTGCCTTCAAAAGCTCGGCCAGCGAGTTTTGCTGGTCGATGCGGATACCAACTTAGCTAACATAGACGTGCTATTGGGAGTCAATCCTGAATATACGCTGGCCGATGTAGTGCTGGGAGATCGATTCATCAATGACATCATCCTGGATGGCCCGGAGGGTTTGAAAATAATGCCGGCCGGATCGGGAGTGGTTGATTTGGTGGGATTGGACTCGGTAGTTCAGGATCGCATCTCGCATGGCATGTCAGATCTTGAAGCCAATCACGATGCCGTCATTTTGGATACCGGCGCAGGCATCGCCGAGGCAGTCATTGATTTCGCCTGCGGCGCGGATGAGGTTATCGTCATCACGACTCCGGAGCCAACGGCCATAACCGACGCCTACGCAGTCATAAAGGTCATTTCTTCCCGGAATGCCGCCTTAAAATTTCATCTCTTGGTAAACTTCGCTAAGAACCAAGAGGAGGCTGACGAGGTAGCGCGAAAGATAAAACTGGTGGTCGAGAATTATCTGACCGTGAGCATAGATATTTTGGGTTTCTTGCCCATTGATAACCACATCCCTCGCGCTGTTGCCAGACAGAAACCTTTTATGTTGCTTAATCCGCGCTGTCCTGCAGCGCTGAACATCGAGATGATTGCCAGACGCCTATTGAAGATGCCCGTCAGGTCGTCAGACTCTTATCCCGAAGGGACTCTTACGGGCGGATCGCTGTTCCGTCATTTGTTCAAAGGTCGTTAGACTCTTACGAGAGGAGATTAACATGGTGGAAAAAAAACCAAAAGGGCCATCCTTAAGCGCCCTTGCAGCCTTGACAACTCTGGCCATCGCCCTCTGGATGGAGGTTGATCTGGCGACGGCACTGTTCAGATCGGTGCTGGTTTATCTGCTGCTTTCCATGGTGTCACTGGCTTATCGCGTCATTCTCGGCAGATTTATCGCGTCTTCGCAGAGAAAGGCGGAAGCAGAACTGTTGGAAAAAGTGCAACGGGAGGCTGAGGAGGAAGAGCGCAAGCGCCAGGAACAGCAACAGGAACCCGCAAGGGTCTCACGACCTGCAGAAGAGCTTAAATCAGCTCATGAAGAAAAGAAATCTGACCGCAAGGGTCTTACGACGGAAAAGGAAACTGTTGACGTCTGATCACTTAGGGGGGCTTATGCCTGGCGTATTCCTCTGTAGGGGTTTGATTCATCAAACCTCCAAGTCGTGAGACTCTTACGAGATGCGAACAAATGCGCCACGCACCGAGGGAAATAAACAATACTGCGAATGCTTGACGTTGGACTTTAGAAGACTTAGCTTCGATGGAACATCAGGATCTCTGGCAGACATATTGTAAGACACGCGACGCCCTGATTCGCGAAAGGCTGCTTTTAATCTACCTGCCGCTGGTTAAATTAGTGGCGGGGCGGATGAAACAGACTCTACCTCATGCCGTTCAATTGGCGGATCTGGAGGGGGCGGGAGTGCACGGTCTTATCCAGTCAGTGGAAGGCTATGATCCTGAACGAGGGGTTCGCTTTGAGAGCTACGCCTCTATGCGTATCCGGGGAGCCATTTTGGATAGCCTGCGGGAGTACGACTGGTTACCCCGTTCCATTCGTAGCAAGTCGAAGCTCTTGGAACGGGCCTTTGAAAGCTGCGAAACCCGCCTGGGGGGCATACCTACGGATGAAGACGTCGCCGCTGAAATGGGAATTTCGCTGGACGATTATCATTCCATGTTGGAGGAGGTCGGATCGGTACAGATCGTCTCGCTGGATGGTGAACCCGGTGGCGCTGAAGGCGTGGGCAGCTTTCACGAAGTTATCCCCGACAGAGAAGCTGAGGATCCCCTTGCTAACATAGAGCAGGAGGAACAACGCCAGATGGTCGTCCAGTGGCTGCAGGAGCTGCCGGAACAGATGCGTCGGGTTATGGTTCTATATTATTATGAAGAGTTGACTTTAAAAGAGATCGGTGAGGTTTTGAGTCTCTCCGAATCTCGTATTTGCCAAATTCATTCCGCGGCAATTCACTCGCTACGCGCCAGGTTGGCGCAGGAGCAGGTGGCATGAAGATAATGGCGATACAGGATAACCTGTCCAAGGTTCAAGCGGTCGAGCAGCTCACCCAGCAGATACTGCGCTTCCCGGACGACGTTCAGATGGCAATGGCCGGTGAAGTGCGAAAGCAGCGCCAGTTGCGGAAACGGCAGGTCAATAAATCCGGAAAGGCGGATGAGGGCAAATTGCGACCCAAAGATGAATTGCGACAGGAGATTGAGTCTGATATTAAAGGCCGTAAGAGTGAACCCATCCTCGATTTGGAGGATGAAGAAAGACAATGCAGTATCGATTTTAGGGTGTGATCGTGGAAATAACCGCAAAAGACGAAACCGAACAAATTCGCAACTTAGCAAGCAGAGTGGCCGGTCTGCCGGCTTTACCGATGATCGCCTCGCGATTGCTTGAGGCCGTGGATGACCCGCAAACCTCAGCGGCTGAGATGGCCGCACTGATCTCATCCGACCCTGCTTTGGCGACGCGCCTTCTGAAGTTGGCCAATTCGGCGTTCTACGGTTTCCCCCGTCGAATCGGAACCGTAAATTTAGCCGTGGTGGTGCTGGGATTTGAGACGGTACGAGACCTCTGCCTATCGGTTCTCATTACGGACTGTTTCTTTCAGAGCACTGAAGACATACCGTTCGATATGGAAGATTTCTGGCGCCACTCCCTGGCGACCGCTGTGGGAGCCCGAATGGTCTATAGAATATGCGACGCCAAGCATGCCGGTGAGGGGTTTATCGCTGGTCTGGTCCACGACCTCGGTAAACTTTTCTTCGGAAGATACTTTCCTGATGATTACAGAGAGGTGATCAACAGGTTTCAGGATGATGGGCTGGCGTTATTGGAAGCGGAAAAGGAGGTTTTCTCGGTTACCCACCCGGTCGCGGGTGCCTGGTTACTCGAGGAGTGGAATTTGCCGGTGTGGCTTGTGAATGCAGTTCGCAACCACCACAAGAGCGATGGGGGCGAGGAGAAAAGCAGACTCGCCCAGGCTGTGTGCTTTTCCGATATCTTGGTGAGAAAAGCGAACCTTGGGGGTGGCTGTTCTGGGGTAAACGTGGCCGTAACCCCTGAATTAATGGATTCATTGAAATTGAAGAAGAACGTCTATTGCGAGCCTGATTATGAGGATTATATTGAAAATCTACAGCAGGAATTAAAGCTTGCTGAGGGATTTTTGGAAACACTCAAGAAAGCGAGTTAAAAATAACTCCGCTATTATTTCACAGGATAGTTGATGGAACAGAAGAGAAAAACCCGAAAGACTGACCATGAAGGTTCTGAACCATCGTGGGAAGAACAGGGTGAATCTCTTCAGGCGCGTCATCCGACGTTCGCTTTCAGGGATGCCGACCCGGAGATCAACAATAAGATAGCCAAGCTGGTTGAGTCTTTCGAAGGACGCATTCGGAAGCTCAAGGAGCACGTCTCTGAGCTGGAAGCCCGCCTCGATGATGTAAGTACGGTGAAGGATCGCTTTCGGTTAGCTTACGAAGAATTTTTAAACATCGAGGAATTGAATCAAATGATCCGGGGCACCCAGGATCCCGGCAAAGTCATCGAAGCACTCCGGAGCCTTATTGGCAGATTCATCGAATACGATGCATTAGGCATCTTTCTCTTCGATGCATCCCGGAAGAGGATCGAACCCCTCGGACCCGTTGCGGCGCGTTTGAGTCAGGCTGCTCAAAGCCAGTATGAGGAAGGCATCTTGGAGTGGGTCATTTCAGAACGCAGATCGGTTGTCGTTCCCTGGACGGAGAGCTTCGGTGTAGGCGTGGACGGCTCCAAGAAAAACCTTATTATTTCACCTTTAATTGTCGATAATCATCCCATGGGTGTGTGCCTCTTATCAACTTCGCGTCACCCTGAGCGTTTCTCAGCCAGCGAATTGAAACTTCTCTTCTTTGCCGTTTCCCACGCCGCCGCCGCCCTGCAAAATGCGATTCGCACCCGGGAAATCGCCGGTACGAATGAATTTCTCTCAAATCTGCTCGACAATGCAGGCGATATAATTTTTTCCCTGGATCGAGCAGGCAAGTTCACCTACTTGAATCCCAGGATTGAGGAATTGGGTTATAGAAAAGAGGATCTTCTGCATCAACATTATAAAATTCTTTTCAGGCAACCGGAAACGGAGAAGCGTATCCAGAGCACGCTGCAACTGGGCGCCAAGCAGGTCTTCGAACTTGAACTGCGCACCAGCGCAGCGCAACCTCAGCAATTCACGATCAACCTGGTCCCTTTAAAAGAAGGCAAAACCAGATGGTCTGGAGCTCTGGGCATTATGCGCAACGTCACGGAAATCAATCGCTTGCAGAAGAAGCTTCTCGAGTCGGAACGTCTGGCGGCTTATACCCAAACGGTGATCACGTTGAACCATGAGATCAACAACCCGCTGACTACTGTGCTGGGGAATATTTTTCTCCTGGAGAGGGACACCAAAAAACTGAATGACGAAAAGTTGGAGAAACGTATCAATGTGATCCAGGAGAATTGTGTCCGCATTCAGAAGGTTATCAAGAAGCTTGAAAAGATTGATGAACTGAAAACCGTCTCCTATCTGGGCAGCACCAAGATGGTGGACCTGGGTGATGGTGAGGATTCATAATGTGGTTATATGAGGTGAAATACCTTGCGGTATAACAGCCTTTGCTTTTTCGTAGTGCTGATGCTCCCGGTTGCGGCCTGGTGTGCCCGGTTGACGTCAATCAGCGCTTCGAAAAACACGAACGGCGGCTTTTCTATCGTTGCCCTGCATTTTGACGAGGTGGTTCCCTATACGGTCAGGGAGATGGATGGCGGACAAAAACTGCAATTGTCCATACCAAATTGCCGCGCAGATCAGAATGCTTCTGCCGATCTCCTGGCGTTGAAAAATGCCTTGATCGAAAATGTAAACACGAGCGATGAAAGCCATAAACTGGTGCTGGAGTTCCGTTTCACCGGGCGGATGAAATCCAATGTTTGGGAGACGCGGAATCCTTTCAGTCTGGTTCTCGACGTTTCTCCAGATGCTAAGGTGGAAAACAAAGCTGGATCGAAGGCAATCACACAGAATCAATCCGGCAGTACGAATGAAAAACCCGTCTTTAGACCGGCCGGAGCCAAGGCCGCGAGGGATAAGGAGAAAAATCAATCGGAAGGAAGTCAAAAAGAGTCGCCAAATAAACCAACAGGCGGAACGTCCAATAAGGTCAAATCAGCTGAAGCCACCCCAGCAGCTCATTTCCAGAAGGGCTTGACTCTTAAGGCGCAAGGCCGTTATGAGGCTGCTCTGGAGCAATTAAAAGAGGCGCGCAAAGACAGAAGTCTCTATGCCAAATGCACGATTGAAATTGCAGGCCTTTACCACCAGCTCGGGCGAAGCGCCGATGAAATCGCTGAGTGGGAAGAGCTTTTCGATTTTATGAAGGAGCGGGGCTATACTGCGCCGATGATCAGCACTCGGTTGGGAGGAACTACGGTTGATCCGGGATATGGCGCTTCGTCATCGGAGGATGGAGCTTTATTACCGGTGACGGGTACGGAGGCGCGTGGTGGAGGCCGCGGTCAATATCTCCTGTATTCGATCATCACGGTACTGGCAATTGTGGTTATCTGGCTTTTTATCACGGTTCGAAAGCTCCAGACTACCCTTTTTTATCTATCAATAGAGCGGGATTCACCTGAAGCGGAAGAGCTGGAGAAGACTGAAGAGCCTGAGGAGGAACCTGAAAAACAATCGGCCTCAGATGATCTACACGAGCCCCCGGAGGAGACTGCAAGTACGGATATATCGCGGGGTGAGAGTGAAACGGAATCCAGCAAAGCCAGTGAAGAGACCGCTCTGGAAATCATCAGTTTTAGCGAGCAGGGACTTTCCATACCTGAAATCGCCGAGAAGCTGGGTATGGGTCAGGATGAAGTCAAGTTGATTCTGAATCTCCAACGTGAAGAGATCGTACCGGCTGCAGAATCTTCATGAAAGTTCGAAGCGTAAGCCGCAATAGATATAGTCCTAACCGGCTTCTAAGGTTAGTCCCCGGGCAGTTGGTTCGAGGACGGGTCATCGCCCGGTTGGGCGAGGGACGTTTTCGCGTGGGATTCGTGGGTCGCCATTTCGATGCTTCGTCCGATCTGCCGCTGGAGCCAGGGCAGCGGTTAACCGCTCGAGTGGAAATGGGCGATTCAAAAGTTTTCCTGCGCATTTTCGAGGATGCTGAGAGGGAAGTTCATACGCAGGAATCGCCTGAAGAAATTCGGCGCATTTTGGAAGGTCTGGGTAATCGTCCCACGTCGCTGGACATCACGGAATTCCAGGAACGGTTGGATCGTTATCGGATTCACGGCGCCCTGGCAGGAAGCGAACCTTCAGACGTCTGGGTGCTGGCGATCCTCTGGACTCGAGGCATCCGGGGGGGAGCCGATGCATTCGCGCTATTGAGCTACTACCTACGCAGCGCGGCTTCGAGGCCCACTAAAGCACCGCATTTGCCCAACCCCGCTGATTTTCTCTCCCTTTTGGGAAGGGATAAGACAGTTACATCAGCCCGGGATGAGGAAGATAACCAGGATTTGGGGCGTCAGAATTTAAATCAGACGAACTCTCCCCTAAAAGAGAGAACGCTCGAAGCTGTGACGTTTTTAAATAAGAAATCCGGCATAGGTGATCAATATTTGCACTGTGTAAGCCCTCGGAATGACTTTTGCGCCCTGGTGACGAACCAGAATAACATTATCCTGGGGCGCTGGTCAGATAACCCGGCATTGCCGAGCCTTTTGGTCGAGGCGGGGCAGGCTCAGGGGAGAATTGGCGCCAGGGTGCATTATGTAATAGATGAAGAGACCGACGATCAAGAGGGAGTGGCGCACCTTGTGGATCGCTGGGAAACTGGCGTAGGCCAGATGGAATTTGAAGTGGCGAACACTGAGCTCATCGGAACGGCTGATCCCGAGAAGTTGAGGTTTTTGCTGTGGCGAAAGTGGCACCCGACTTCTGTGCGCGATTTGAGAGTATAAATTCGTTTGGCTTCAAATAGCTTAATATAGCCCGATAGCCGCATCATACCACCCCCACGGGAACAATATCTTCTCTCTCTGCGTCCTATTAAAGCCGGTTATCTCCGTTTCGAGGTTTCCTTGCAGCGATATCTTACTCACCGAACGATCTGGCTTTTAGTGGCATTTTCGGGCCTTGTGCTATCCTGTTCCCTCCATGCAAAGCCCCGCTTGTCGGGATATTATGAACCCTCTCTGCGGTTATACAACCTCCAATCCGGCGATAAAACACAGCTTGAGAATCGGCTGAGGAGCGATTTAAAAGCCTCGATCTCCCCTGGCGTCGGTTTTTGTGCCGACGTCGTCTTTCAAGCTTTCTCGGGAGTCAAGTCGCTGGAATACAATGACTTTCTGCCCGAGCATCTCGCATCTTATGGCGCGCTGCTGCCGCCCATTGATTTCGAAGACCGCATTTTTCTGGATAATGCCTACGTGAGCTTCACCGCAGGTGGGCTGGATCTTCGTTTAGGCCGTCAGCCCATTTCGTACGGGACCGCCTATCTTTACAATCCAACCGATCTGGTCAACCTCAAGCAGACCTTTGACCCCACTTATGAAAAGCCGGGAGTAGATGCGCTACGCATCCAGTACTTTTACCGTGGATCGGGCAACGTAGAGCTTGTCGCCATCCCGGGTGAGGAGCTGGAAAACTGGGATTTGGCGGTACGCATCAGGGAGCGTCTCTTTCACTTCGACACTTCAGCGCTATTTGTAATCAAGAGGGATACTTTGGCCTTCAGTGCTGAGAATCGCCGCGCGGTTGGATGGACCTTTGTGGGCAGCCTGTTGGGTTTGGGTGTCTGGGGGGAAGGTGCCTATAACTGGATGGAGTCGACGCGAGATTTCTCCAGTTACGTCCTGGGGCTGGATTATACGCTGAATTCGGGACTCTACTTGATGTGTGAATATTACCGTGATGAGTTGGGGGGAACGGGTATAGAGGAATACGATCTGTTCGATTGGATGCGGATTATGCAACAGGGTGGGTCTTTGGGCCGAGACCGACTCTTTATCGGTGGGAATTATCCCTTCACCAGTCTTTGGAAGGGGGCGCTCTTCGGTATCATCAACCTGAATGATCACTCGTTTGCACTTAACCCCTGGGTTTACTGGTATTTCAGGGAGAATGTCGAAATAGATATAACCGCGTCTCTCCCTTGGGGGGATGAGGCGAGTGAGTTTGGTGAAATCCCTCGAGCGGGATTGTTCAGAGTGCGGGTTTACTTCTAATGCCTACCAGGAATCCCAGTGTCTGCGCGGGAATAGAACCCTGCCGATGAGAACCATTCCCAGCCCCAGGAAAAAAGCTCCCACCAGAAGCGACAGTAATTCCGGATAAGCCCAGAGCAACAAGCCGAAGACGGCCAGGGCGACTCCGACCCAGAATGACGGACGACGATAGGCTGGGATATTTTCCTCGATCATGTTTTGCCCTTTCGTTGGGATTGATCTATTGTCTATTTAAAGATCATTTGGGGATTTCGTTCCATTGGGATAGGCTGACATCTTGAATTCCGATCGCAAATGGCCGATTCGTTCCTTGATTTTTGATAATTTTATTGCCATATTTTATATCTAACCCAAAAATTCAAAGCGATGAGGGAGGTTGCCGACCATCATATTATCTAAGAGGAGAACTCATGCTCGCTGAAAAATCAAAAACACAGTTGAGTGAGATTCACGATGATCGTCGTCTGCTTCTGGACCTGCTTTGGACTTACAACCGTGCCATCGCTCAAATCCTCGAAGAATCGAATACCGATGATGAGGCCCGGGATAATCTATACTCCTACTTCTGGCTCCTGGAAAGAAGGGATGACTTCAGCGAAGATCCCATTCACTCCCTGGAATGGGACGTCTCCCGGCAGTGCATTCGGGTGGCCAAGACGATCATCTCCAAGCGTTCACAACGCCTGACAAAATTCAACCTCATCGGGTTACTGCGCAGATTAGCCAAACCAGCCACGAGTAGCGAGACTCTCAATCAGGTCGAGCCTGGTTTTTTAATCGAGCTTGAGAGGTTATGGGCTGGTTGCCGGGGCAGGTCTGGGATATATCTCGGTCAACGAGTTCCCGAATTCACGCACCTTGAGGGTCGGGAAGCAGCTAAGGCGCGCAGCGTTGATCTCGACCGAATGTCCGAAGATGTTCAAAGAGGAGTTAAGAAATACCCTTCAGGATTGAATGAAAATGTCATCAAAGATCGGGAGGAAAATAAGAAGAGAATTAAGGCTGCCCTGAACGCTACTGAAGATCAGTGGAACAACTGGCACTGGCAGACCCGCAACGTAGTCCGCACCGCTGATGATCTGGCAAGATTAGTTGAGATTTCACCCCGGGAAAGAAAAGCTATAACAGGGAGCCTGAAAAATCGGATTCCCTTTGGGATAACGCCCTACTATGTTCATCTGATGGATCGAGAACCCGACACGGGCCGCGATCAGGTGATCCGCTATCAGGTGATACCGCCGATAGAATATATGCAGATCATGTCCGGCGTGCGACGCAAGCATGAAAAGTCATTTGACTTCATGCTGGAGCGCGATACTTCACCGTTGGATTTGATCACTCGTCGCTATCCCATGATCTGCATCCTTAAACCCTATAACACCTGCGCTCAGATCTGCGTTTATTGCCAGCGGAATTGGGAAATTGAAACCTGCCTGGATCCAAAGGCCATGGCATCAGCGAAGCAGATAGACGATGCTCTCAAGTATATTTCCGATCACCCTGCGCTATGCGAGGTTCTGGTGACAGGCGGCGATCCGCTGATTATGAGCGATGAGCGTTTGAAGTTCATCATGGATCGTTTGGCAGCCATTCCACATGTTGAACGGATTCGTATCGGCACCAGGACACCGGTGGTACTACCCATGCGGATTACGGACAAGTTGGCTGACATTCTCGCGAGCTACCGTGTGCTGGGCCACAGAGACGTCTGCATTGTCACGCACTATGAACACCCCTACGAAATTACGCCGGAATCCGCTCAGGCTGTTGATAAATTCCGTAAGCGGGGGCTCAGCGTCTACAATCAGGTCGTCTATACTTTCGCCAACAGCCGCCGCTTTGAATTGGTTGCACTACGCCGGGCTCTTGGGCTGATCGGGGTCGAAGCTTACTATACATTTTCGCCGAAGGGGAAGGAAGAGACCGAGTGGTATCGCGTCCCCATCGCCAGGATTCAGCAGGAGCGCAAAGAAGAAGCGCGCCTCGCACCCGGGACCTGGCGCACTGACGATACGGTTTTTAACGTGCCTCGCCTGGGGAAGAACTACTTAAACCGGCAGCAGGATCACGAAGTCATCTCGATTCTCCCGAACGGCAAGCGGGTTTACGAATTCCACCCTTGGGAAAAAAAGCTCTCACTGGTTAACACCTACCTGCACACCGACATTTCCATCAATGAGTACCTGGGTCGCTTGGAAGAAGCCGGCGAAGATCCAGCAGATTACTCGACCATCTGGTACTACTTTTAGGATTTCCTAAACCAGCCCATCCGGGAAGGCGATAACTTCAGCGAGGTTCTGCGCGCCGGTCAGCAGCATCACCAGGCGGTCTACGCCCAGGGCTGCACCGCTGCAGTCCGGCAAATGGGCCAGAGAATCCAGAAATGCTTCATCTATGGGATACAAGGGTTTGGATAGCTTGCGGCGGGCTTCGAGGTCTTTTTCAAACCTTTTGCGCTGTTCGTCAGGATCGGTTAATTCTTCAAATGCATTGGCGACTTCCACTCCGACCATATAGACTTCAAAGCGCCTGGCCGCGGAGGGATTAGCCTGCTGGATCCTGGCCAGCATGGCGAGTTGGGGGGGATAATCGTAGAGAATGGTGGGGTTGCCCAATCCTAAGTGCCTTTCAACCTTGTCCACCAGGTCATAATAGAAGCGATCTTCGTTGAAATCATCCAGGGGCGACCATCCAGCCCATTCTTTAAATGCCTCATCCACGCTGATTCGGGGCCAGGGGGGATTCAGATTGCAGAAACTTTCCCCGTAGTGAACTTCCCTCACGCCAACCTTTTGCGCCACACCCCAGATAATTTCTTCCACTTCTTTCATCATCCCTTCGAGTTCGAGGCCGGTCGCGTAAAATTCCAGCATGGTGAACTCCGGGTTGTGCAACGCGGTTTTTTCGCCTTTGCGAAAGCAGTGACAAATCGAATAAATGCGCCTTAAACCGCCGGTCAAGAGACGCTTCATGTGGAATTCGGGCGAGGTGATCAGGTAGCGTTCTTCGCTCTCGAAAGCGTCCAAGTTGATGTCCGTGCCCGGCGAACGGACTCGCTGGGGCGTATCTACCTCAAGGTAACCACGGTTTTCCATGACGCGCCTGATCTCTCGGAAAATTTCCGCGCGCTGGGTCAGCCTTTTTTGTTTTATCGGTCGTAAGACTCTCACGAGTGGAAGGGGCGCGGTCGTCCTGGGTGGTTTATATAAAAATAGTTTGCGTGATGATGAATTTATAAGTTACAGCAATCCACGGCGTTTGCGGATAAACCATTCGAGTCCTAACAGCGCGATTAATATCCCCAGCATATCCCAGTTCAGAAAGAAACGGCGACTCCATCCAACGGATTGGACGCGCGGTGGGGCGTTGATTAAATCTGCTAATTCCAGCAGCGAATCGGCGGGTAAATACACGCCTCCGCTAACCTGAGCTATCCGTTCCAATAATTGCCGATTCTGGCTGACGGTCTCTTTTTCGATATTGTAAGCTTCAACGAGGAAACCGCCGGAATCTGTGCCGAGAGTATCCCCATTTAAGCGAGCCAGTCCGGAATAGGTGTAAGATCCCACACCCTCAGGCTGGAATACGCCGGCATATTGTCCATACTTGTCGGGTTCCAGAAGAAACTTTGCATCGCCTTCCGGTCCGCGCAGCGTCATTTCCACCTCTGCGCTGGTCACGGGCCTGGCATCCCCGGCGAAAACTCTGGCATTAAAGTACACCTTTTCACCTGAAGAGAACAGCTTTTTATCAATGGAGAGCCTTAATGGGCGAGTTTGCGGGCTGGCGACCAGCCAGCGAAGCACTTTCGTGATTAACCCCGCGTAAAGTTCGTTGCCGCCCATCAATCCCTGACTCATGAAGCTCCAGCGCCAGAATCCGGATCCAAGGGTGGCGGAAAAACGCCTGCCGCCTGATTCCCATGAAATCAAAGCCGGCCCCAGATCCTGTCCGGTTTCCGAATCCTTGAGTGCAATCAAAGTCTGCAGTGGGGCCGTGGCGCGAATGCTGAAGGGAAGTGATTGGAGAGGGGGCAAATCCCACCAAAGGGGTGCTTCCAGCGATTCGTCATCCGGGCTCAACTCGACGTAATAGCGGATGGGTACGGCGTCAGCTTCGACCCGATTGCGAGCCCTCTGGATCCTGAAGGGGAGTTCACCGCACAGTTTTGCTATGTTATTTGTGCTGGATCTCGGTCCCAGCCAGAACCAGATAGGCAGGGGATGTTTCTCGATTGCCTGGCTTAATTGGGCCAGAATGGAAACGGGACTGTCTCGACCGGGGAAGCCGACGAGAATGAGCACATCGGATTCGGATATAGCCTTCTTCAGGTCAGATAGATTGTGATCGTAAACTCCACCATTCTTGCGAATTGTCAGCGCGGTGAGGTCCAGATCTGGATTTTGAGTGGTCGTCTTCTGGAAGAACATGGATTCGTAGTTCGGGTTCTCCGAGATCATCAGTGCTCTGATGCGGTTTTCCCGCACTTCCAGGAGTAACGAGCGAAGATTGTTTTCGGTACTCCATTCATTGGCAGAGGTCTTAAGTTGCACCTCTAAAGGCAGATTCCCGACGATGTCCGGTGTGAATTCCAGGGTGGATTCAGTTTGCAGCTCGTCCGATGGCAGCTTTATGCTGCTGCTGGCTATGATCTTCTTTTCGGGATCCAGAAGTTCCAGCCGTGCAGGTTGGTTTTCCATCCCCTGCGCTCTGACTCGAACCGTTATCTGTGATGGTTTGCCTCGATAAGCGATTTCCCCGCTGAGGAGATGCTCTATTCGGGCGTCCCGCACATGGGCGGTATCACCGATTCCTAAGGTATAAATCGGCTTGGAAACTTCCCCCGCCGACTGCACTGGATCACGGCCGGCGTTATCCCCGCCGTCACTGATGAGGACGCAGGCTGCAGGTTCGTCGTGCTCCGTTCTCCGGAAAGCGTTTTCCCAGGCTGCAGCCAGGTCGGATCCAAATGCATTAAGTTTCAGGTTATCTAAAGTAAGCTTTTCGAGAGGTCTTAGCGAATCCCCTGCAGCGAAATAGGCCAGGTCGTAATTCTCCTCCAGGTCCGCCCAGGCGGGATCGGATAGCAGCGCCGCGAGTTGCTCCTGACGGTCACCGGCTCCATCTTTCATTTTCATTGAAGCGCTGTCATCAATAATCACCGCCAGAAGGGGTTTTCGCGTGAGTTCCCTATGCCATGAAATGGTCGGTTCGAAGATCAAGAAAATGAGAACCATAAGAGCCGTGAAGCGCAGGAAACCGAGCAGAAGGCGCAGGCCAATCCCTGAAGGTGGCAATGTCCTCCTGTAAGAAACAAATGCCCAAAATAAGCCGGCTGCAATCAGGAAAATCAGCAGGAAGGGCGAACCTTTAAAATCTACTGACAGGCCGCTAAGACTTGTTAGCATGGATGCGACAGCCGCGCAGAGAAAGATTGTCAATGTTGTTCCCATTTTATTAGACCGGGAAGCGGTAGATTGGGTTGACCGGTTAAATCCAGACCGTGCCGTTCACCGGCCAGAAGCCGGCGCCACCCCACCCAGGCGATCATGACAGCGTTATCCGTGCAAAGATGTAGGCCGGGATAATGAAAAACGCCCCCTCTGGCTTCAATTTTTTCCGCCAGCCGATTCCGAAGCAGGGCATTAGCCGCCACCCCACCAGAGATGACCAGAGTTCTGTATCCGAAATCATCAAAGGCACGACAGGTGGGTTCCACCAGTGAAGCGATCGCCGCTTCCTGAAAACAGGCCAGCAGATCGTTTCTGTGCTTTTCTAAGACCTCTGGCTGGCGGCGAAGAAAGTTGACGACGGCCGTCTTTAAGCCCGAAAAGGAAAAATCGTATCCTTTCTGGCCTTTCATACCGATGGGAAATGAGCAATATGTCACATCACCCTGCTGTGCCCGTCTTTCGACTTCGGCTCCACCGGGGTAACCCAGTCCGCACAAAACTGCGACCTTATCAAACGCTTCGCCGGCCGCATCGTCCCGGGTCTGGCCGATCATTCTGTACCTTCCGAATTCTTCCACGCCCACCAGCATGGTGTGCCCTCCGGAGGCGAGCAGAGCCAGGAAAGGCGGAACGATCCGTGTGTCTTCCGAACTCGAACTCCATAGATGCCCTTCCAGGTGGTTGACACCCAGTAGGGGAATGTCACGGGCGAGAGCAATCGCCTTGGCGGTGGAGATACCCACCAGCAAAGCTCCAATTAAACCGGGTCCCTGTGCCACGGCAACCGCGTCGATGTCTCCGATGGACAGTTTCGATTCCTTCAGCACCTGGTCGAGAATCGGAGGAAGCAGACGGAGGTGAGCCCTGCTGGCGAGTTCGGGCACGACTCCTCCATATTGAGTGTGAAGCCAGTGCGTGGAGACGGTCGAAGAGAGCACCGCCCCATCGTTTAAGATGGCGGCGGCGGTTTCATCACAGGACGTTTCGATGCCCAGTACGATCATTCTAGCTTTTAAGTATCAGCCTCTATATAGTTAATCCGCACCGTATCCGGTTCCATCTCCACCAATTCGATGTTATCCGGCAGGTGAACGACCGGGGTGAAAACCCCTGAGGCGGCCGGCCGTCCCTGAGCGCTGACCGAAATCATGACGTTGTCGCGGTTTACGGACTCCACGAGAGATTTGGCCCCTCTTATTTTGATATTCACCGTGGACGGATCTGCAAAACCGGGTTTGTTCGGCAGGCAGTGGATGACATTCACCGGGACCTCAGCAATTTCCCTGGTTTCGATTTTTTCGACATTGAGGGTAAGTCTCACTGAAGAGGGAGTTATGGAAACCTTACCCTCCTCAGGGCCGATTAAGTCGAGTTTTACGTTGACGGGGCCGGTGGCGTTTTCGATGTTTTTTACCTGTGTGGGAATATACTTCAGCTCTTCCACAATAGATTTTGCACCGCTAACCAGAACGGTGTCGGGCGAGCAATGAACGGAACCCGCCAGCGTATAATCTTCAGCAGGGGATACCAGCAACATCGGTTTGACTTTGAGGTTACGCTGGATTTCTTCGTCGAGGCGAATCTCAACCGTATCGGGTTCCAGGATTTCAACGATCTGCACGTTGACGCCCGAAGCCCAATTCACCTGATCTAAACGGATGGGATAGTCGTAATATTGCTTAATTGTGGAGAGATCGAGCGTCAGGTTGACGTCACCGAAAAGGCTAAGAACCAGGAGCGAAGTTCCTTTTCCGCGGAAGCGCACCTGAGCATGGGTGGGCGGATCGATCAGAAAGACCTTGTTCTCCTTGAGGTTGATCATCCGGATAGGAACGCTCAAAATCTGATCGTATTCGCGGCTGGTGACCACGAAAAACCAGAGGAAAATGGCCATAAAGAGAAGCGCTAGCTTGGGCTTATAATTTTCGAAGAAAAACCTGCGCCAGTTCATAATTACGGACTCCGCACGATTCGTAATTGTACAGAAATGTGATTAGAGACTCTCCAGAAAGTCTATTTCTTCCAGAAACTGCGACTGAACAAGACCAGCACCGTGAACAATTCCAATCTTCCCATGAGCATCATGCCAATAAGAATCCACTTGGCTAACGTGGGGAGAGCCGAATAGTTTCCCGTTGGTCCGACCTGCCCGATAGCAGGGCCGATGTTGGCCAGGCAGGCGATGGAGGCGCCGAACGAGGTCTTGAAATCCAGCCCCATCCCGGCGAGAATCAGAGCGCCCAGGACGAAGATAGCGATGAAGAGAAGGAAGAATCCCAGAATGTTGGTGGTGACGTCCTGAGGCGTTACCCGGTTTCCGAAGCGCAGTGGGAAAATCGCATTGGGGTGGATCAACTTCTTGATTTCGATGTGGGCGTGTTTCAGCAGGATCATGCAGCGCACCATTTTCATGCCGCCGCCGGTTGAACCGGCCATGCCCCCCATGAACATGAGGATGATCAGAATCAATATCGCCAGAGAGTGCCACTGTTCATAATCCGCGGTGACATAGCCCGTCGTAGTACATAGTGATACGACCTGGAAGAAGCTGTCCCTGATGGTATGTCCCAGGGCGCTGAATCTCGAAAAGCTGGAGATGACAACCAGAACGACAGCGGTGATCAGGGTTCCCCCGTAAAAGCGAAACTCGGGATCGCGCAGATAGGCGATTGGCCTTCCGGTCAGGGCGCGGTAATGTAGAGCGAAATTCGTCCCGGCCAGAATCATGAAAACGATGATCACCCAGTGCACCATCGGGTTGTCGTAGGCTGCGATGGAGGCGTTCCTCGTCGAGAATCCGCCCGTGGCCATCGTGCCGAAAGTATGACATAGGGCTTCGAATAGATCCATGCCGCAGAGCATCAGCAATCCGGTCTCGGCGGCTGAAAGTAGTACGTAAACGCCCCACAATAATTTTGCCGTCTGACGGATGCGGGGAGTGAGCTTATCCTTTGTCGGTCCTGGGGCTTCCGCCTTGTAAAGCTGCATACCACCGATCCCCAGGATTGGCAAGATCGCCAGGGAAAAAACGATGATGCCCATGCCCCCCAGCCAGTGAGTAAAGCTTCTCCAGAAGAGGACGCATTTTGGCTGTGCCTCAATGTCGGTGAGAATGCTGGCGCCGGTTGTGGTGAAGCCCGACATGGCTTCGAATATGGCGTCTGTGGGCGAAGGGATAGCGCCGGAGATCAAAAAAGGCAATGCTCCGAAGAGCGCCATAGAGATCCAACCCAGGCTGACGACGGCGAATCCTTCCCTGATCTGAATTCCCGGAGAAGGATCGCTGAATTTCCAGAGCAGGTAACCCGCAAAGGTCGTTATCGCGGCTGAAATAGCGAAATAAAAAAGCTCATCTTCTTTATAGTAGATCGCCCAGGCTGCGGAGATGAGCATGAATGCTCCCAGAAAGATCAGAACCGCGCCCAGGATATTTAGTACGGGACCTATTTTCACTTTAATCGAACCAGGAATCAACTTTGTTGCGGGCGTCCGGCAGATAGAAGACCAGAGCCTCGTCGCCGGCCTGGACCTGCGTTTGGCCGGTGGGGATAATGAATTCTTCGCCGCGGCGGATGGCTCCGATCAACGAGCCTTCGGGGAATTTCAATTTATAGAGAGGTTTCTTGGTGATCTTTGCCTTTTCCGCTACGGCATATACGATGGTTTCAGCTTCGATGCCTCTGACCTGTGAAAAGGAAAGCACTCTACCGTGGTGAATGTATTTGAGAATGGCATTGCTGGTCAAGATGTGCTTATTGACGGCGATTTCCAATCCAATAGCGCGTATGATGGGGAGGTAGAATTTCTTCTCTACAATCGTTATGATGCGTTTAACGCCCAGATGGCGGGCAACCAGCGAGGTGACGATGTTGGTCTCATCATTACCGGTGCAGGCGACATAGGCATCCATGTCAATTAGCCCCTCGGCAGCGATGACGTCAATATCCCGGCCGTCAGCTTCAACCACCAGGGTATCGGTTAGAAGACCGGCGGCGAGATGCGCTTTATCCGGATTGGAATCCACCAGCTTGACGTTCATGTTCTGATTATCCTCCAGCACCTCGGCCAGGAGCAATCCCACCCGACTCGCCCCCAGGATCATGACGTTACGCGTTACGAGCTGTTCGGCACTGATCAGGCTGAGTACTTCGGGGGCGGCTTCGCTGCGAGTGATCACATAGATTAGATCATCTTCCTCGATGCGGTGGTCGCCTCGAGGTATCAAAGTTTGGTTGCCCCGGGATATGGCCGTTACGCGATAGGGCATATCGGTGAAATCACGGCCGAGTTCGAGCAGCGTTTTGCCCACGATGGGGGATTGGCCGGACAGTCTCAATCCCAGTAGTTCAACCTCACCTTCGAAGAACTCCATCACGTCAGTGGCGGCGGGATGGCGAATTAGGCGAAAGACCTCTTTGGCGGTTTCAAGTTCCGGGTGGATCATCAGGTCAATGCCGATGCGTTCGGGTGCCAGCACCGAATCCTTGTGGCTTAGTTCGTGATCCCGAACCCGGGCGATCTTGGTCTTGACCCCGAACTCGCGCGCAATCATGCAGGCCAGGATGTTGCCTTCGTCGGAATTGGTTACGGCGACCAGCATGTCCGCCGAGGAGATGCCGGCTTCCTTCAGCGTCTTTTGGGCGGTGCCGTTCCCTTCTAAAACCATGACGTCCAGCGACTTGGATATGCGCTGCAGCCGTTCGGGGTCGTTTTCGACGACCACAACGTCGTGATTCTCGCGAGCCAGTTCGCCCGCCAGATGGAATCCGACTTCCCCCCCGCCGATGATGAGGATTTTCATGGGAGTATGCTGAAATTCTTTGAGTTTTTCAATGGCATTATTTTCCGTCTAATATATCCCGCACAACCTTCCTGGCGGCTGACTTGAAGGTCTCACCCGTTCCGGCGAAGTTGACGCAAACCTCACCGAGGCAACTTCCGGCGATCAGGGTGTCGCAGGTCCAGCAGCCCGGATTGCGGTCGCTGACGCCCGCTTCTTCCCGCAGACGGTAGATCTTATCTACTTCTTCTGGCGACAGTACCCTCTCTCCGCCCAATTGCCGGGCGATAAAGCAGATCTTGGCGTAATGTTCGATGCGCTCCATGCGATAAAATGCTTCCATCAAAGTGCGACCGACCGTAACCGCTCCGTGGTTGGCCAGGAGCACCGCATCGGCCTGCCCGATCCATTTGGAGACGGCTTCCGGGACTTCTTCGGTCGAAGGGGTGCCGTATTCCGCCAGTGGGATGCTGCCCAGCGTCATGACGATTTCGGGTAGAACGCACTTGTCCAGGGCTAAGCCCGCTGCAGCGAAGCCGGTGGCGTAGGGGGGATGAGCGTGCACCACGGCTTTTATGTCCGGCCGATCCCGGTAGATGGCCAGATGCATGGGCAGTTCGGATGACGGCTTTTTACCTTCTTCAAGAGGATTGCCCTGGCGGTCCACCTTGACCACGTGCCGGGCGGTCATGGCCCCTTTGGAGACATTGGTCACCGATGTGATCAGGTTGCCGTCATCGCAGGCGGCGGAGACGTTGCCGTCGTTGGCCGCCACCATGCCGGCGCGGTGCAGCCGGTGGCAAACGTCCAACAATTCATCAATCAGATCAGCGTCGGTTGGCATGGGAAATTATCCATTTTTGATCGAATTGGGCGAGGCATTGTTTGTTCGAATGGACTGCGATTGGAGCCAAGCAACAATACCTGGTGCAGGGGCTTTCACGTCTCTACGAATGCCTCGCCCTTTCCATTGATGAGATAATGTATTTATTTCACTTCAAGGAGTTCCACTTCGAAGATCAAGACGGCGTTCGGCGGAATTCGGCCGCCAGCCCCTCTTTCTCCGTAGCCGAGTTCGGGCGGGATAATCAGCTTGCGCTTACCGCCCTCTTTCATACCGACTACGCCTTCATCCCAGCCCTTGATGACGCGGCCGGCTCCCAACTGGAATTCGAAGGGCTTGTTCCGGTCAACGGAGCTGTCGAATTTGGTGCCATCTTCCAACCAGCCGGTATAATGAACGACGACTGTTTTCCCGGCTTCAGCAACCTTTCCCGTGCCCACGACCAGATCCACATAATTGAGTCCGGAAGCGGTTATGACTGTTTTGCCGGGTTCGACCTGCGTTTCTTCAACAGATGGAGCTGCTGCTGTCTTCTCTTCCGGTTGTTTTTCCGCCTTTTTGCAGCCCAAAATAGCCAAACTCAATGCCAACAACGCGATAATAGCTCTTTTCATTGTGGATCCTCCTCCTTTAAAATGATTGGTGGTTTGATACTTTTTACCGTGCTCTATGGCACGATCTATTGCATATTCAATCTGGTTCTCTTTTGAATCTTCGCCCTTTGGGTTTTGTTTTCCCCAATTGTGTCAATCACCCTATTTTCCCGATAGAACTTTATCCATGGCCTCCAGAGCAGAAATGTAAAGTTCGTTTGAGTAATTAAAGAGCGTATTTAGAGCGGCTGCATGATCTGTTGAATAGAGCTGTAGCGCGGTTTCCTCCACGGTTTTCTGAGTAGACAGCGCCCGGTTTTCGATCTCCCTTATTTTCTTTTTTATAGGGATGACCATATCAGCATAGTTTCCATTTATCTTATGATATGAATTGGAAAAAGTCCAGAACGCCTCGGCCGGATTGGCGGTAAAAGGTGCTGTGACCTTTTTCTGATATAGTTCATTCGACGGCTGTTCCGGGAAACCGCTGTAGCCAACAGGGAAATCTTCGATGCCGAAATGATAGGGGAGAAAGACCGAGGTGCAGGGAGGGGACAGCGAAACCCAATAGACAATTCCGACGTCTAAAGGCCTGTCCGCGCGCAACTGGACGACGAAACTGGTCTGCGTCGTTCGGTTGCAGATGGTCGCCAGGTCGTTTTCGTGAGGATTCCCCTTTTCGGGCGACGTTTGATAGAATTCTGTGCCCTCGTAATGATCGCGCAGAATCTCGAAAACGTCGGCGACGCCCAGCTTTTTGGCAGGCGTAACTGAAAAGGGAAGATGCGGACTCAATGGGATTGGATGGGATGCAACGCGCCGCAAGCCGGACCATTGCCGGCAGACGTTGTTGGAATCGGATGCGATAGCGGGATTGGCGTAGGCGGCGGCGAAATCGAAAGACCCGTCCTTGTCTGGATCATACCAGCCCCGGGAGACGGCGTAATCCACAATATCGCCGCAAGCCAAAACCCGGTTGGAATCGGTCAGATCAACCTGGTGTACCGCGTAGGTGTTGGCGATCATGGCCACCTGATCGTCGGGAACCCTCGCCGCCAGCCAGTGCTTGCCCTGAACAGCGCAGAAGAACCAGCCCTCGTTGGGGTCGCAGATGATATAAGTGCGGCCGGGCGCGGTGTATCCGAACCGTTCGATTAAGTTCCCGGCGATCAGGACGCCTTCTCGTGCCGTCTGGGCACGTTGGGCGACCAGTTTTCGCAGCATGTAACTGATGCCGCCGTCGGTGATTTCCGCTTGGTCTTCACGCGAGGGACAGTTGTCGGAGGCGATGCAGACTCCCCACTCGTTGACGTAACTGTCGGAGAAGATCATCCCCGGCATTTCCGACCAGAGGTAAGCCCAGGTTTCTTCAATCTGCTCCAGTTCCCCTCCATTGATCAGTTTTACCTTTTTCCCCGAAGGGTATCGCATCCTGGGAATTTTGTAGTGATTGACCACCTGTGGCGGGCCGTCATCCTCGTTATGTGCCATGATGACGAACCCGTCGGCGGAAGCATCCTTGCCTACGACGATGCTGAAGCAGCCCTCTGCGCCGGCGGACAGCACGAATGCAGAAATTATCAGGAGAGCGATCAACAGAAAGCTCAGTAGACTGTGGAATGTCTTCATGGGAGTCTCACCTTCTCACAGCTTGGAGCATAACTCGTCCACCCTTTGCCTCCCTTTATTCTCGGTGGCCACCGGTGATCTATCTGAGTGAATCCGAGGCAAAGGGCGTTTGACTGTAATTGCCGTATTTCGCTTCTATGTCAAACCCATTGTAGTGCGGGAGCGCGCGTCGAGCTCCCGTGGGAACAAAAATCGCATATTACTTTCTACGACCCGTTCCTGGTTGCCGATCCTGAAACAACGCTCCATCTTCGGGCCGATCACGGATTAATTTAGACCAACCGGCTAAACGATCTCAACAAGTTTAATGTCGAAGGTGAGGTCCTTTCCCGCCAGCGGGTGATTGGCATCCAGCGTTACGTTTGATTCATTGATCTCGGTTACCGTGACGAAAATTCTCCGTCCGTCCGGTTGTGGAATTTGCAACTGCTGACCGACATGAGGATCCAAGTTATCGGGAAATCGGTCGCGGTCAATCTTGACCACCATGTCTTCATGGTGGGGACCATAGGCCTGGTCAGATGGGATTTTCACCGTCTTAGATTCGCTCGCTTCCATGCCGACAACGGCATCTTCGAAGCCGGGGATGACCTGGCCCTCTCCAATGGTGAATTCGAGGGGATCGCCCTCGGCCGACGAGTCGAAAATAGTGCCGTCATCCAGCTTGCCGGTGTAATGAACTTTAACGGTGTCGCTCTTCTTGGCCTGTGACATTTTTCCACCTTTCCTTTTGATTTGGTATGGTTCAAGCTATATGCCAGATAACACCACTTTAGCTTGCCAACCTTCCGAAAGTGTCTTTCAGAAACTCAGCCAGCGGCAGCACCGTTAGCCGACATTATGATTATTTCACTTCAATTCAAATGAATTCCTCACCACCCCTTCTCCATCAACTCGAATAGATCGAGCAGGCGGTCGAGATCTTCGTCGCTGTAGTATTCGATTTCCACGGTACCGCCCTTGCCCTTGCGGTGGTGCAGCCTTACGTGCGTTCCTAACAGGTTGCGGAGTCTCTCCTCGATCTGGGTGATGAAGGTGGGTTTTTTCCGCTGTACAGGTGGCGGAGCATGGGGTACCGCCAATTTTTTGGCCACCTGTTCAGCCTTGCGCACCGATAGACCCTCTCTGATGATGCGTTTCCAGAGTAGCACCTGTCGTTCTCGGTCATCGAAAGACAGAATGGCGCGGGCGTGTCCGGCGGTGATCTGGCCGCTGTGCAGGCTGGCCTGTACCTCTCGGGGCAGGTTGAGCAGCCGCAGGGTGTTGGCCACGGCCGCCCGGCTCTTACCCACCCTCTCGGCGATCTGTTCCTGGGTCAGCTTGTACTGCTTGGCCAGTCTGATGAAGCCGGCGGCCTGTTCGAGCGGGTTTAAATCTTCCCGCTGCAAGTTTTCAATCAGGGCCAGCTCGAGCGCTTCGGAACCGTCGTCCACCTGAGTGATGAACGCTGGAATGCGCTCCAGGTTCACCAGCCTGGCAGCGCGCAGCCGTCTTTCCCCGGCGATCAGTTCGAATTCCCCATTCACCTCTCGAACGATGATGGGCTGCACCACCCCCTTCGCCTTGATGGACGCCGCCAGTTCTTCTAAAGCGACATCTTCGAAGGTGGATCGCGGTTGTTCGGGATTGGCGCGTATGCTGGCCACCTCTATTTCCGCATATCGAGGCGAACGCCCCCCCAGATCAATCCCTTCGGGCAGCAGGGCGGCCAAACCCTTTCCCAGTCGGCTTTCTTTACTGCTCATGCTCAATGATCTCCTGAGCTAAAGCCAGATAATTCTGCGCACCTCGCGAAGTGATGTCATAGAAAATGATCGGCTTTCCGAACGAAGGTGCTTCGGATAGTTTGACGTTGCGGTGGATGACCGTTTGAAAAACTTTGCCTTCGAAAAACCTTCTGGCATCTTCCTGCACCTGCTTGGAGAGATTCAAGCGGGAATCGAACATGGTCAGCAGTACGCCTTCGATTCGCAGGGAGTTGTTGAGGTGTTTCTGAACCAGGCGAACGGTATTCAAGAGCTGGGTGATGCCTTCTAAAGCATAGTATTCGCATTGAATCGGTATGAGGACCGTATCGGCGGCCGTCAGGCTGTTCAATGTAAGCAATCCCAGTGAAGGAGGACAATCCAGCAGGATGTAATCAAAATCGTTCCTGATGGGCTTTAAGGCTTTTTTCAGAACGCGTTCGCGATTTTCCATGGGGACGAGTTCTATCTCAGCTCCGACCAGCCGAATATCCGAGGGGATGAGTTTCAAACATTCCAGCTCGGTGTCCTGGATAATATCGCCGGGGGCGGCGTTATTAATGATCATCTCATAGATGGTGGAGGAGCAGTTCCTGGAGTTGACCCCCAGCCCGGATGTGGCGTTGGCCTGAGGATCGGCGTCCACCAGCAGGACTTTGCGTTCCGCCGCAGCTAAGAAGCAGGCCAGGTTGATGGCTGTCGTAGTTTTACCCACACCGCCTTTCTGGTTAGCGATGGCTATGACGCGGGACATGGAGTTTGCATACTTGAATTTAAAGATGAAAATTTGATCTTCCCCGCCCCGCCATAAATGACGGGGCTAC